>DDJQ01000024.1 GCA_002339125.1 Alteromonadaceae bacterium UBA2620 | reverse complement strand
GCAAAAATAATCACCAGTATGGTAACCACACTGAAAATAAAGCCCTGAGAAATTTCTGCTTGTCTGGCGTCCAGCGGGCTCAACAGGTAAACCGTCCAGCCAAACTGAGGCAGGCTCACTTCAGCAATGAGGTGGTCTTTACCATCAATGGTGATCAGTTGATTGTTAAGGGCGTTTTTGGCGCGGATAGGCTCCGGCAAGCTGGCGTACCAGGGTAATTCAGATAAGTTGGTAAACTCAGAATAGGTGGCGACCAGCGTTTGATCCGATGACAGCATAATGTCACCAGCACCATCCACGAACAAAAAGTCGTAGCCATACTGGCGTTTGTAGGTTTCGAAAACCGAAACGAAGCTTTTTAAGCTTTTTCCTACGCCAAAAAAGCCTAAAAACTTACCGGCATCGTCATAAATCTTTATATCGATATAAAAATGTGGGTTTTCCCATTTACCAATATCGGCTACTGCATCGGCTTCTCTGTCACGATATTTAAAATACCACGATACCTCGCCTTCAATCAGCGCGAGCTTGCTACCATCAGAATTGTATTGCATGCGGGCCAGATCGCTGGCAATAAAGAAGGTTAACCCAAACTCCTGTTCCAGCCGGTCCAGGGCAGAAAATACCTCGGGTTCGTTGATATTTTCATGCTCCATTAATTCTACCAGCTCCCGGGATTTCCCAAGGGCTTCAGAAACATGCAGCGGTTTTAATATTTGCGACACAATAAGCGAGACCGCTGGCGACAACGACTGTTGTTGAGCCCGGCTTTGCTCGGCGACGATTTTTGAGATGCTGAAGTGTACCAGAGTGACAATGGCAATCACTACTACTGCAAACAGCAGTAATATACTTCGATGTAATGTCCTGAACGCATTCACTTGCTTTCTGCTTCTCCCTGTAAACGGTGTTATGGCCCGGAGCTGAGTATAATACAGTCAGAACGCTTTGCATGCTACTGTCGCCAAACACTGACGTATAACCTAATACACCTAAATAATCCGATGCCTGAAAATGAGCGCTGACTTGTTGTGCCGGCTTGGTTACACTATTGGCCAAATATCAGTTAAAAGGATGAGTTATGGCGTTTTCTGTAGTGGTTCTGGCAGCCGGTAAGGGCACCAGAATGAAGTCGGCGTTACCCAAAGTGTTGCACCCGGTTGGCGGTGTGGCGATGGTTCAACGGATTATCAATACCGCAGAATCCTTAACGGCCACGGCCGTGCATCTAGTTTATGGCCATGGTGCCGACCAGCTACAGGCCAATGTTAGCGGACAACAAATTAACTGGTGCCTGCAAGCCGAGCAATTAGGCACCGGCCATGCCGTAATGCAAACGGTTGAACATATCAGCGACGAAGAAGACGTGATGATCCTGGTAGGGGACGCGCCGCTGATTAAAGCCGATACCCTGCAGCGACTCATCGATGTAAAAGCCAGTTGCGACTTAGCGCTTCTCACCGTAAACCTCGACGACCCAACTGGCATGGGGCGCATTATTCGTAACGACGATAACATTGTGGCCATTGTAGAACATAAAGATGCTACCGAGGCGCAGCGTGCTATTACCGAAATTAATACCGGCATGATGATGATGCCCGGTAAAGACTTAAAGCGCTGGCTCAGCGAGCTGAATAACGACAACGCCCAGGGCGAGTATTATCTTACCGACGTTATTGCCATGGCCGCCAACGAAGGCAAAGTGATCAAAGCAGCCCAGCCAGACTCGCCGCTGGAGGTTGAAGGTGTTAATAACCGCATTCAGCTAGCCCGCCTGGAGCGAACCCTGCAGCAATGGCAGGCCGAAGAACTGATGACCAACGGTGCCACTCTGGCTGACCCGCTGCGTGTGGATGTGCGTGGTGAGTTAACTACAGGACAGGATGTGTTTATTGACATCAATACGGTATTTAAAGGCAAAGTAACGCTGGGTAATAACGTGGTGATCGGCCCCAACTGCGTGCTGATTGATTGCGAAGTGGCAGATAATGCCGTAATCGAAGCAAACAGTATTGTGGAACAAGCCAGCGTGGGTGAATCATGTACTGTAGGTCCTTACGGACGGTTACGCCCGGGCGCAGTAATGGAACGCGGTGCCAAAGTGGGCAACTTCGTTGAAATGAAAAAAGCCCGTTTAGGCGAAGGCGCCAAAGCCAATCACCTTACCTACCTGGGTGACGCCGACATCGGCGCCGGCAGTAATATTGGCGCAGGTACCATTACCTGTAACTATGACGGGGTTAATAAGTCTAAAACCCTAATTGGAGAAAATGCGTTTATTGGCTCTAATTCTGCTCTGGTTGCTCCGGTAGAGATAGGCGCAGGGGCAACGGTGGCAGCAGGCTCTATTATTACCGCTAAAGTACCGGACGACGCACTGGCCGTGGCACGCAGCAAGCAGCGCAACATTGCTGGCTGGCAGCGTCCTAAGAAAAAATAATGGCCCTTTCAGTCTTGGTTATGGGGTTTGGCTACGCCGCCAAAACCTTTCACGTACCGTTTTTACAGGCGATGGATGCCTATAGCATTGCAGGCGTGGTGTCATCGGATCCGGCCAAGGTGCAGGGAGCGTTGCCGGGCGTTAGCGTGTATAACAGTTTTGAGCAGGCAATCGGTGACGATAACTTTGATTTGGTAGTGATCACTACACCTAATCATCTGCATGCCGAACAGGCCGAAGCAGCGCTGCGTGCCGGGTGTCATGTGCTGGTGGAGAAACCTTTTACGCTGAGCAGTGAGCGTGCAGAGCAACTGGTAGCACTCGCTGCTCAGCTCAATAAACAGCTTTGCGTGTTTCATAATCGTCGCTTCGACGGCGATTTCCTTACCCTGAAACAGCTTATTGCCGAGCAGGCGGTGGGCAATATAAAGCGGCTAGAAAGTCGTTTCGACCGGTTCAGACCCACGCCGCGCAAGCGCTGGCGTGAAAATGCCGGGCCGGGCAGCGGCATATTCTGGGATCTCGGCCCTCACCTCATCGATCAGGTTGTGCAGTTATTCGGGATGCCGCAGCAGGTATCGGCCGATATCTGCATTCTGCGAGACGGCGGCGAATCCGATGACGCCTTTGAGGTGACGCTGCATTATGCTGCTATCACCGTGAAGGTGGGCAGTTCGCCATTCGAGGCAGGCCCTACACTACGATATGCGCTGCAGGGCACCAAAGGCAGTTACCGGAAGTACCATCTCGATCCGCAGGAAGACCAGCTCAAAGCCGGCATGTCCTTTAACGCTCCCGGGTGGTCTGTAGCTCCTGCGCCGCAGCACGGTACACTCTACCTTGAAGATGAAAGTAAACCGGTGGCGACGCTCAACGGCGGTTACACAACTTTTTACCGTCAGCTGGCAACGGCTTTAATCACCAACAACGCTGAGGCGTTACCTGCCAGCGGGCAGAGCGTTGTGGCGGTAATCAGGTTGATCGAACTGGCCAGGCTTGCCAGTGAGCAACAGCAAACACTAAGCGTGGAATGCATTTAACCGATCCGGATATTAACGCGCTGGGCGATAGTAACGCGCGAATTCGCGTGTACATTGGCAATCGCCCCAATACGCTGATTGAGCACGTTCAGCCCGGCGTATCCCCGCTGGTGGCTCAGGATATATACAATATCGGCCAGGCTTGCGGCAACGGTTGGCGAAAAGTGTTTAACGTTTATGCCAAGCTGATCTTCGCCCTGCCGCCTACACTGGGATTCAGAGACACCACATCCCGCTGGCAGGACTTTCGTGATAGCCGCTTATTACAAGCCGGCTCTGATACCGCATTGTATTTCAGCGAACCCGAAGAATTTTCGCCCGACGTGTTGCACATTATAACCGGCAAAACCTATGCAAACTCGCTGTCTGTGGCTTCCTCCCTGTACTGGGAAACACCCGAATTTGCGATAAATAAGCAACGCAACATTGTGGTGTGCCCCTACTTTGATTACCGCCAACTTTCGAATGCAAAGATACTGTTTCTTATCAACGTACTCGAGCAGTTACATTTACCTATGTATAAAAATTAATTCGTAACATTTGAAGGTTTGATGCTATATTTAGTTTCAAATGAAATTTATAACTTTCGAATGAAACAAAAAAGAAATATTCACGCGCGTCATGAAAGTATTGTTAGCTGGGTTGTTCAGCACGGACAAACCCCGGTGGAAACCCTCGCCCGTGAGTTTTCGACTTCTGAAGTCACTATTCGTAAAGATCTGACCCTGCTCGCCGAGCAAGGCCGTCTGATCCGCCAGCATGGCGGTGCGGCGCCTCTTAACAAGCCACAACCTGCTACCAATACGCAGTTATCGCTTAAACAGGCGATTGGGCAGCTCGCTGCCTCGTTGGTAAATGACAGCCACAAAATCGTTATCGACAGCGGCAGTACCACCGCCACTATGGTGGAGCACCTTAAACAGCCTTCGCAACTGGTGGTAATGACTAATTCGCTGAATGTCGCCAACCAGTTAGTGACCTTTGATAATGAACCTACCGTGCTGATGACTGGCGGTACCTGGGATAAACAGTCGCAGTCGTTTCAGGGCAACATGGCGGGTAAGATGCTACAGTCCTATAGTTTTGATCTGGCCTTTGTGGGCGCAGCCGGACTGGATGTGGAGCGCGGCACCACCACCTATAATGAACTGACCCTGCTGAGCCAGGAAATGGCCCGGGTAGCCGGCAACGTGGTGGTATTAGCGGAATCAACCAAACTCAGGCATAAAATGCCGAATATCGAATTGGCCTGGCAACAGGTAGCAGTGCTGGTAACCGATGACGGTTTACCATTCAGTGCAGAACAACAATTAAATCAACAAGGTGTGAAGGTAATGAAAGCCTCACTCAATGGAGAATAGCTATGTGTGGGATCGTCGGTGCGGTTGCAGAGCGAAATGTGGTTGAGATATTGCTTGAGGGCCTCAAGCGGCTTGAGTACCGGGGGTATGATTCGGCCGGGGTAGCGTTGTTACAACCCAATGGCATTCTTAGCCGCGTACGCCGTACCGGTAAGGTACAGGAACTGGTGGATGCGCTAAGCGATCAGGAAGCGCTTGGTTCTACTGGTATTGCACATACGCGCTGGGCGACTCATGGCGGTGTAACAGAAGCCAATGCGCATCCGCATTTTTCCGACGATCGAATTGCCGTAGTGCACAACGGTATCATTGAGAACTATCAGTCTCTGCGTGAGCAACTCACCAGCAAAGGTTACACCTTTACCAGCGATACAGACACCGAAACCATTGCCCACACGGTGAATGAAGAATTAAAGAATACTGATTCTTTACTGGCTGCCGTGCAGGCTTCAGTAAGACAATTCCACGGCGCTTACGGCACTGTTATTATGGATCGCACCGACCCGTCTAAAGTGGTGGTTGCCCGCTCGGGCAGTCCGCTGGTGATTGGTCTTGGTCTGGGCGAAAACTTCATTGCCTCTGATCAGATGGCGCTGCTACCTGTAACCCGCCGTTTTATGTTTCTTGAAGAAGGCGATGTAGCCGAGATCACCCGTCGCAGTGTATTGGTGTTCGATAAAGACGGTAAGCCGGTTAAACGCGAGATTATCGAATCAAATATCGAACATGATGCTGGCGATAAAGGCGGTTATCGCCATTACATGCTCAAAGAAATCCACGAACAGCCAGTGGTTGTGCGTAACACTTTAAAAGAACGTGTGAGCGACGAGGGATTGCTGCCGGATATCTTTGGCAAGGGAGCCGATGAGCTGCTCGCTAAGATTAAACATGTTCAAATTGTGGCCTGTGGTACCAGCTACCATGCGGGCATGACCGCACGTTACTGGCTGGAACAGTTTGCCAATGTGTCCTGTAACGTGGAAATTGCGTCCGAATTCCGCTATCGCAAATCAGTGGTGCAGGAAAACAGCCTGCTGGTAACAATTTCCCAGTCAGGCGAAACCGCCGATACCCTCGCTGCACTGCGTTTAGCCAAAGAGCTGGGTTATACCGCCAGCCTGACCATTTGTAACGTGCCGGGCTCATCCTTGGTACGCGAGTCTGACATGGCGTTTATGACCCGTGCCGGCGCAGAAATTGGCGTGGCTTCCACCAAAGCCTTTACTACCCAGCTTACAGCGTTTTTAATTCTGACCCTAGCCCTTGGTGAGCACAACGGCATGGCCACAGCCGAGAAACAAGCCATTGTGCAGGGGCTGCACAGCCTGCCAGCCAAGTTGGAAGAGACTCTGGCTATTACTCAGGGTATTGAAGACTTAGCCGAGGAATTTGCCGATAAGAATCACTCCTTATTCCTTGGTCGCGGCGACCAGTACCCTATTGCAATGGAAGGGGCGCTAAAGCTTAAAGAGATTTCTTATATACACGCCGAAGCCTATGCATCAGGTGAGCTTAAGCATGGCCCACTGGCACTGATCGATGAAGAAATGCCGGTTATTGTGGTTGCGCCAAACAACGAGTTACTGGAAAAGCTCAAATCCAACGTTGAGGAAGTGCGTGCCCGTGGCGGAATCATGTACGTGTTTGCCGATAAAGACGCGTCATTCGCCAGTGACGAAACCATGCGGGTTATCAATGTTCCACACTGCGACGGCCCGATCGCTCCAATTATCTACACCATCCCGCTGCAGTTGCTTTCGTACTACGTGGCACTGATAAAAGGCACAGACGTAGACCAACCAAGGAACCTGGCTAAATCGGTTACTGTTGAGTAACCGATAGACTTGCTTTATGTCGGTTTGTCGTTTTCGTGATACGGCTTGGGTAATCCTTCCCGTACAGTTGGGTAGCCTTATAAGCGCAAAAAATCCCGCAATTTGCGGGATTTTTATGCTTAACAATTTTGACTGAAATTAAAAGCGGTAGGCAATATTTAATGAGCCTGATGCGGCGACCACATCGTCTTCATCTTCATCAAGCATATCGGCATAATCACCAGCAGTACGGATTGCCAGCGTAAAATCGAGTGACACTTTCTGCCAGTTGTAACCAATACCGCCGCTAATCTGAGCACCGGAGAAGTTTTCATCAAAGCCATCTGCTTCCATTTCTTCTGAGTAGAAGCCGCCACCGATGAAAGCTTTAAAGCCATTGCTAGCGAGTCCGGTACCAAAGTATGCATTAGCTTCTAGTCCGGAAGCTTCGAGCTCTGAGAAATCATCATGTTCCACTGAATAGTATTGGCCACGCAATGAAAAATGGTCATTAAACGCGTAGTCGCCAAATACACTAAAACCTGCAAATTGATCTTCTGAGTAGCCATCAGCTTCAACGACAAGCGCGTATGAACCTACCCCAGCGCTAAATTTACCGTTGGATTGTTGGGATTCGTTCTCAGTATTTGCGAGCGCCGGAGAGGCAAGTAATGTAGACAGGCAGGCAGCTATTATTGTTTTTTGCACTTTTTCTAAATCCTTATTTAAAGAACATTTCCACTCTATTGGAAATCGCGGGGGAGGCTAACAAAATTTAACAATAAGGTAAATGAGGTGGACAAATAAAATGATTGTAAATTGTTGTTTTGTCTGATTTTGTTTAAATGTTGATAAGGGCAATTGTTCTTTGTCGGCATTTGACCGTAACAGAATCCTGCGCTCTCATTATGTTTGACCCTCTCATGAATAGTTCTGGGTAACTGTGATCAACAACAAGCAGACATTTAAGAATGTCTGGTGTAAAATCGCACCAATAGCTAGCTGGTGGAGTGATAATTATGCCTCGTCAAAGTATTACCCTGACTGAAAAAAATGATGAATGGCTGAAGAGCCAGGTTGAAGAAACCCGGGACTATGCAAACAAAAGTGAACTCGTAAACGATTTGATTCGCCGGGCACGACGCGCCGAGGCAATCAATCAAAAGCTGGAAAGTGCAGAAAATAGTGGTTTCGTTGATCAAACCCCCGAAGATATGCTGAAAGAATTTAAAGCTGATTTGAAACGATAGATGAATCGATACAAGTTATCGCTGAACGCCAAACAGGATCTCAAACGCATTTATGCCTACGGTTTTGCCGAATATGGCGAACTCCAGGCGGATAAGTACTTTGAGGTTTTTTTTCATACTTTTGAAAAAATAGCGACGACCCCCGCTGCATATCAATCAGTTGAGCATATTCGAAAGGGATACAGGCGTTGTGCTTATGGTGCCGACAGTATTTACTATCGCTTCAATGGTGTTGAGGTTGAAATTATGGCAATACTGGGTGGGCAGGATGTAGATGAGTGGCTTTAAGCCACTCATCCCGTTCTATTAATGACCGCTAGTCTTATTCAGAAATGAAAATCGTCTTTTCGTTAACAAATTCACGCATTCCAAAGCCACCGTGCTCACGGCCATAACCACTGTCCTTAACGCCACCAAATGGCAGGTTAGGTTGAGCCAAAGAGTAGCCGTTGATATTCACCATGCCGGTATCAAACTCTTCTCGCGCCAGTTTGATTGCCTTTTCCTTGTCTGTAGTAAAGATGCCGCCGCCGAGGCCATAACGCGAGTCGTTGGCAATTTGCATGGCTTCAGCATCGTTTTCAGCTTTAATAAACGAAGCGACAGGACCAAATAATTCGTCGTCATAGGCAGGCATGCCCGGCTTTATATTTTCCAGAATAGTTACCGGATAGAACCAGCCCTTACCGTCGGGCACTTCGCCGCCCAGCAGTATAGAAGCGCCTTTTGCCACCGATTCCATTACCTGCTTATGCAATTCATCACGGAGATCTTCACGGGCCATCGGGCCAAGGTCGGTGTCTTCATCGCGCGGATCGCCCACTTTAAGAGCTTTAAACGCTGTTAAAAATTGTGTTTTAAACTGGTCGTAAACCGACTTAGTAATAATAAAGCGTTTTGCTGCCACACAGGTCTCGCCATTATTCACTATGCGCCCCTGCACACAGGCTTTAACGGCAGTCTCGACATCGGCGTCTGACAACACTACGAACGCATCATTACTGCCCAGTTCCAGAACCGTCTTCTTAGCTAAGCTGGCGGCTGTTTCTGCCACTGACTTACCTACGCCATCACTGCCGGTAAACGTCACACCGCGCACTTTATCGTGTTTAATCAGTGCACTGGCCGTTTTGCCATCAATAAGCAGCGACTGATAGACATGCTCGGGAAAGCCTGCATCGGTGTAGAGCTTTTCAATAAGTTCAGCCATGCCAAAAACATTCTTAGCGTGCTTCATAACGGTTGTGTTGCCAGCCATAATGTTCGCCGCGCTGTAACGAATCACCTGGTATAGTGGAAAGTTCCAGGGCTGGATCCCAAGGATAACGCCAAGCGGCTGATAGGTGATTATCGCCGTACCGCCTTCAAATACGCGGTTTTCATCTTCCAATACGCTGGCACCGTTTTCAGCGGTATAGCGACAAATCGCAGCGCAGAGCTCCACTTCCTGCTTACCCTGCTCTACCACTTTACCCATTTCTTTAACCATCAAATCGATAATCGCATCAGACTGTTTTTCGATTTGGTCGGCAAGGTTATTCATCAGCTCGGCGCGCTCGGCAAAGCTGGTTTTCTTCCATGACAGAAAAGCCGTGTTGGCCGAATCGACTGCTTGATTCGCCTCAGCTTCAGACATAAGAGTGTATTCTGCAACGGGTTGCTCGGTGGTAGGATTTACCGTGTTTACTGTCTTTGACATTATTTGTCTCCTGATATCAACATTTTCAGAGACGGGTGCAAGTCAGAGACCACTTTTGGAATTTGTGTTTTCGTCTTTTAAATCAGCGTATTACAGTGTTTCCGAAATTTCAGTGCTGCCACAGGACTATAGGGTTTTCATTGCAATAGTAGTTATTTCACAGTGCCACTTCTTCAAATTTAGCCTTCGAAGAAAGTAGCAAGAGAAGATGTTATTGAGGTAAGGTTACGCTCTGAGCGTTCATCGCAAAATTGCTATTGTGATAGGTGAAAAAACAGGCCTCATACGATTAAGGCCTGTTTTGTTGAATGGTTTGCTGGCAGGTGCTTCAGGCTTTGAGGTTTGCCTCATCAGGCGGTTCGATTTCACTTACGTTAACCGTCATGACTTTGGGTTGTACGGCTGGGCCGAACTGCGTGAAGGTCGCAACATCTGAGGCGTCATGGCCAAAGGCAATCGCTACGCGCGCACCGTCGGACGAAGGCTGGGTAGCATCAAAGGTGTACCAGCGCCCGCCCACGTAGGCTTCAAACCATGCGTGCATATCCATTGGGGTTAGGCCGTGCAGGTAGCCCACCACCATTCTGGCCGGAATGCATAAGCTACGGCACATGGCGATGCCCAAGTGGGCTAACTCACGGCAAACGCCTTCGCGGGATTGGTTGATCTCTGTGGCTGACTGTTGAAAGTAGATCGAGTCAGGATTAAAGCGCACATGGGTTCGGATCCAGTCTTCAATAGCCGCGACTTGCTCATAGCCTGGTACGCAATTAGCTACAATGCTGTGGGCCATTTCAACAAAGCGGTCGGATTCACAATAGCGTGAAGGCAGCAGGTAACTCAGCACTTCATTGGGGAGCGTGTCTATTTCGTTAAATCCTGCCCAGCGGTCGCCTATCACCGCCGGCGACGTTAACACCTTAGCCGAGGTTCGCACTGAAAACGTGCCAACCGGCGCCACTAACCGCTGGCACGAATTGCCAAAACTGTCGTTGTATTCAATTACCGGGACATTAGGTGTAATGGTATAGGTTTGCTCAGTCACCCACTGATTAAAATCATTCCGAGGCCGCAACATCAGTATAAACGGGGTAGGTGTTGTTATATCAAAGGTAAGATTGCATTCTGTGCTTAACCACATACCCAGGTTATTTCCTTGTAAGTCGTATGCAAAGCAACGATAAACCGTGCTTTAGCGTGAGTGTATAAACAGAATCGGCGTTGGTAACTTGCTACTCGGAATTCGGGTAGCAGTTTGTGATTGTGATAGTAGCCGTTACTGAACTAGTTTGCGTGTCTTGTAGGCTTGATGTCACCGGGCAAGGATTTGTGCAGTGTGATCAGGTTTCACTAACTGCACTCATTCGTTGCTGGTGTTTCTTGTTGTTATGCCTAGGATGGATCGTTTTGTACTGCTTGTACAGTCTAATAGGCCGTAGCTGTCGGTTTGGAGCCTTTAAGATCGTTAGGTTCTGACGTTAGTTAATTCGGCGGTGGATGTTTAACGGGGTTGTCTTCCTCCGGCCGGCCACGCAGAAAACTCGCAAAACGTGGGATGCCGCGCTGGGTAAGACCATAATACTTATAGGTTACCCAGCTTCCAATTGCTGGTGGCGACTGGCGGTAGGCCAGGCTAAAACCGCTGCCAATTTTAAACTGCTGACCCTGGCGGGATTCCACTAACAATGAGCCCATCATGCCCGTGAACTTGCCTTTGCCGGGCAGATGGGCGAGCACTCTGGCTTCATCGTCCTGATAGCGCTTGGCCTTTAATAAACCCGGGTTACGCCCCTGCTGATAGTGCGCCCGGCGATGATGGAGCATGAGTCCTTCGCCACCTTGTTGAGTAATGTTATCCAGAGCATCTTCCAGCGCAGGTAGCGAATCCAGGGTGAATTGTTCAATCATTTGCAGGCTTGGGTTATTCGCTTGAGCGATTAGCGTTTGCATCCGTTCGACGCGCTCTTCAAAGGGTAGGCCGGTAACAGGCAGGTCAAACACCATCATTTTAATAGCCTGCCAGCGATCATCAGGGTGATGACTCAGTACGGTGGATGCAATCTCCTCAAAGCTGCCCCGTTTACTCCACAGCTCACCGTCCAGAGGCTCAGTTGGCCAGTTGCGAATAAACCATGGGGGCGGGTAAATAGGGTTACCGTTACGGGTGATAAGCTGAGTGCCTGTCCAGCGCGCGCGAATACCGTCGAGTTTTTCGCTCACCAGGTATTCACTAATGGCAATGTCGCCCTTGTAGGACTCGGCCAGTTGTAGTGGTGCATTTTGCGCTGCTGCGGCGGCGCATAGCAGCAAACTTAGTAATAACAGCAGTGTTCGGATAATCATTTGTCAGTCCGGAGTAAAACCATCAGTGTAGAGGGTTTAGCTTTTCGGAAAACTGGGCCTTGGAATGGTTTAGTGCGGTTGGTTGTTAAGGTCGTGCTTTAGGCTTTTAGGCGTCACACCGGTTTGCCGTTTTACCACGCGGGATAAGTGGCTTTGATCGCTGAAACCGGCGGCATCAGCAATATCAACGAGCTTTTGCTCCTGAGTCAGCAGTTCACGCACCCGCTGCACTCGCCGAGATTCAATATAGCGATGCACAGAGGTATAAAATGACTGACGAAATGCCCGGGCAAAGTGAAACTCGCTCAGTCCAACTGGGCTGGCAATATCTGCAATGGTGATGGAGTGTTGCAGGTTATCTGTGTGGTTCGTGGTGTGCCTTTTGCCTGGGGTACAGGCGCTGAATACACTTTTAGCCTGCTTTATTTAGCATTGTTTGGTTCTGTGATTAGCTTTACTGCTTATCTTTCTCTGGTCAGTCGCGTTGGCCCGGGTACCGCTGCCTACTTCGCGGTACTTTTTCCGGTCGTCGCGCTGAGTTTGTCTGCTCTGTACGAGGGCTATCACTGGACTCATAGCAGCTCAGCAGGTCTGCTGTTAATTCTTGTGGGTAACTATTTAATGATTAATAAAGGTCGGTGGGTTATGCGTCCTACAGTTGTTCGCTCTTAATATTTCTCGTGGACCGAAAGATAATTGGAAATTCCTGACTACAACGAAGCTTATTTCTTATTACGTTTTATAATGTTGTTAACACTAAATTTACTTATTCGCTGACGCTCAAAATTCACGGTGATAGGCTCTGTATGATGTGTTAGTCATTGGAGTATTGTGTGCGAATTGTTGTCTGTTTATTGTTACTGATCAGCGCCCGGGTAATGGCGGTGCCGGATTTTAGCGGCGAAGACGGTTACCGTCTTTGGCAACGCTACGATGTCATCGATGCGGCCTTGCCGGCGGCTACACTAAAGGTGGTTGGCCGGACCGAGACCCACAATATTATTCGCGATGAATTTCGCCGGGCGTTTGCCAACCGGGTAGGTCAGTCGAGTGGCACCTTATTAGTACAAAAGATTACCCCCGAACTTCAGGCGCGATTCAACCTGCAGGCTGATATTACTGCGCAACTCGGTGATGAAGGCTTTATTCTTAAGCGCCACGGAAACGACATCCTGATCACCGCAAAAACGGATATTGGTTTATTGTATGGCAGTTATCACCTGTTACGTCTGGTGTTTATTCAGCAGCCGCTGGATTCGTTATCGGTACTGCAAAACCCAAAAATTCAACGCCGCTTACTGAATCACTGGGACGATCTCGATCGTCATACAGAGCGCGGTTATGCCGGTGAGTCGATTTTTGACTGGCATCGCCTGCCCCTTGATAAAGACCAGCGTTATTACGACTACGCCAGAGCAAATGCGAGTATTGGTATCAATGGCATGGTGCCAATCAATGTTAACGCTAATGCCCTGATGCTTACTCCCATGTATTTGCAAAAGGTTAAAGCGCTGGCCGACATTGTGCGTCCTTATGGCATTAAAATGTACCTGTCGATCAAGTTTAGTTCACCGCAACAGCTGGACGGGCTGGATACTTCGGATCCCCTCGACCCGCAGGTACAAAAGTGGTGGAAACACAAAGCGGCGGAAATTTATCAGCTAATCCCGGATTTTGGCGGCTTTCTGGTAAAAGCCAACTCCGAAGGGCAGCCCGGCCCGGGCGATTACGGTCGCACGCATGCCGAAGGCGCCAATATGCTGGCAAGCGCATTAAAGCCCCATGGCGGCGTCGTATTCTGGCGGGCTTTTGTGTACGCCAATGATCCGGCCAAAGAACGCAGCCTGCAGGCTTACGATGAATTTGTACCGCTGGACGGTAAGTTTATGGACAATGTGATTGTGCAGGTGAAAAACGGCCCTATCGATTTTCAGCCGCGCGAGCCGTTCAGTCCGCTGTTTGGCGCTACGCCAGAAACGCCGCTGGCCATGGAGCTGCAAATTACCCAGGAATATCTTGGTTTTTCCACTCACTTAGCTTATTTGGGCACCTTGTTTGAAGAAGCCATGGATGCCGATACTCATGTAAAAGGCCTGGGTTCAACCGTGGCTAAAGTGGTGGATGGTTCGTTATACAATCATCAGCTTACCGGTATCGCCGGGGTAGCGAATACCGGCATGCAGCGCAACTGGACCGGTCATATCTTTGCTCAGTCTAACTGGTATGCATTCGGCCGTTTAGCCTGGGATCACACGTTAAGCGCAAAGCAGATCGCCAATGAATGGATTAAGCAAACTTTAACTGTGCAACAACAAGCCGTGCGACACATAGAAGCCATCATGATGCCATCGCGGGAATATGTAGTGGAATATATGACACCGCTTGGTCTGCATCACCTGATGGACTCTGGTCACCACTACGGGCCGGGCCCGTGGGTAGATAACCTGGGACGGGCAGACTGGAACCCGGTGTATTACCATCGCGCGGATAAACAGGGTATTGGACTGGATCGCACCGCGTCTGGCACTGATGCTGTCAGTCAGTATGCGCCTTACTGGCAACAAAAGTTCGCTAATCCTGAAACCACACCGAAGGAATTGTTGCTATGGTTCCATCATTTGCCGTGGGATTATCAACTGGCGAATGGCGAGACCCTATGGAACGAGCTGGTCAGGTACTATTACCGGGGTGTTGATGGCGTCAGCGATATGCAACAGCGCTGGCAGCAGGTAAAACCTCATATCGATGCCAACCAGTTTCGTCAGGTGGAGATGGCGCTGAGTATTCAGCAACAGGAAGCCCAATGGTGGCGGGATGCCAGTGTACTGTATTTCCAGACGTTCTCTGAGCGTCCGCTCCCTGCCGGCCTGCCAAAACCGCAAGGAAGTCTGAGAGAATACCAGTTGCGCAAATTCCCTTATGCGCCAGGGCAAGGATAAGTACTCTCTTAAGTGTTGAATTTGAAAGCGGTGATAGGGGTAACCTTATCACCGCTTTTTGATGGTTGACATGTGAAATAACACATATACAATATTCCACATATGTGTTTTACGGTATATGTCGAATGATGCCATTACAACTTTTCAAATGCTTATCGGATAACACCCGGCTGCAGTCGGTATTACTCATTAATCACTTCGGTGAAGCTTGTGTATGCGATCTCATTGCTGCACTTGAGCTCGACCAGCCAAAGGTTTCCCGTCATCTGGCTGAGCTGCGACGCTGCGATATTTTGCAAGATGAACGGCGCGGCAAATGGGTGTATTACCGGCTACATCAGGATTTACCCGAATGGGCGCTGGATATTATCCGCCTGGCCGGTGAGAACAACCAGTCTTACTTTAGTTCCGCCATCGATAAACTTCATCAGTACCGGCAGCAAGGGCCGGGTTGTTAGTTACGAAAAATCAATCAAAGGTCTGTTATGAAAATTCTGTATATTTGCACTCACAATCGTTGCCGTAGCATCTTGTCTGAAGCCATCACCAATCATGTGGCCGGTGATAAAATCATTGCCCGAAGTGCCGGTAGTCAGCCATCCGGTGTGGTGCATCCGTTGTCGTTGCAATATCTCACTGAAGCGGGCGTGCCCACTGACGGGCTAACCAGCCAATCGTGGGATGAATTTGAGAGTTTTGAGCCGGATGTAGTGGTGACAGTGTGTGACTCGGCAGCTGGCGAAACCTGTCCGGTATGGCTCGGAAAGTCTGTCAAAGTGCACTGGGGGCTGAGCGATCCGTCAAAAGTGGAAGGTAGCGAGGAGCAAAAAGCAGCGGCCTTCCGCGCCTGCATCAGCGAAATCACCGAACGGGTTAACAAGCTGTTGCCACTGGCAGAGCTAAGCACATCTCCGGCCGAGCTTAAAACCGCCCTGGCTGCATTGGGAGCTCAATAATGACCATTAACGATACCTCCCTGCCCAACATTGATGAGTCGCAGCTGGATATCCCCAGTGTTGAAAAGTGCCAGAGCGAGGCTGCCGACCATGCTCCGCGTATATTGTTACTTTACGGTTCGCTACGTAAACGCTCCTTTAGCCGGCTGGTGGTGGAAGAGTGTGCCCGGTTACTGAGCCGCATGGGCGCAGAGGTTGAAATCTTTAATCCTGAAGGTTTGCCGCAAACTGATACGGAAGATGAAAGCCACCCCAAAGTACAGGATTTACGCTCGCTGATGATGTGGTCTGAAGGGCAGGTGTGGTGTTCACCTGAACGGCATGGCTCCATGACCAGCATCTTCAAGAGTCAGATAGACTGGGTGCCATTAAGTGTGGGCAGCGTGCGCCCTACTCAAGGCAAAACGCTGGCGGTAATGCAGGTGTGTGGCGGCTCGCAGTCGTTTAACGTGGTGAACCAGCTGCGGGTGCTTGGTCGCTGGATGCGGATGGTGACTATCCCTAATCAGTCCAGTGTGGCCAAGGCCTTTATGGAGTTTGACGAGAACGACAGAATGAAGCCATCGCCTTACTACAATCGGATTGTCGATGTGATGGAAGAACTCATGAAATTTACCCTATTGCTGCGCACCAACAAAGACTATTTTGTCGACCGTTATTCAGAGCGCGTGGAATCAGCCGAGAAGCTCAGTGAGCGGGTTAACCAGCGGTCTATTTAAGGAGTCAGGTAATGGGATTATTCGAACGTTATTTATCAGTATGGGTCGGGCTCGCTATTATTACTGGCATAGTGCTGGGCAGCCTGGCGCCGGGCATATTCGCAACCATAGCCAGTGTGGAGTATGCCCACGTTAATTTGGTCATTGCGGTGCTTATCTGGCTGATGATTTACCCGATGATGGTGCAGATAGATTTTACCTCGTTAAAAGACGTGGGCAAAAAGCCTAAAGGTCTGGCGCTGACCTTGGTCATTAACTGGCTAATTAAACCCTTTACCATGGCGCTATTAGGCTGGTTATTTTTTAAAGGACTCTTTGCAGACTGGGTCGACCCGCAAACGGCAACTGAATACATTGCCGGCATGATCCTGTTGGGCGTAGCGCCCTGTACCGCCATGGTGTTTGTATGGAGTCAGCTAACCAAAGGGGATGCTAACTACACCCTGGTACAGGTGTCGATTAACGACATTATTATGATTTTCGCTTTCGCGCCAATCGCCGGTATGCTGCTTGGCGTAACCGATATCACCGTACCCTGGGATACCCTGTTCTTGTCGGTGGTGTTGTATGTATTAATCCCGCTGGTGGCTGGCGCCATAACCCGTAAAAAGCTCGATAAAGGCGATGCTCACTCGCGCCTGAACCAGTTTCTGGCAACCATGAAGCCCTGGTCTATTGTTGGTTTGCTGGCAACTGTGGTGTTGTTGTTTGGCTTTCAGTCAGAAACCATTCTGGATAAGCCCCAGGCCATTGTATTAATTGCAATCCCGCTGTTAATCCAGACCTATGGTATTTTTGCTATTGCCTATTTTATTGCCAAACAGCTTAAACTGCCCCATAACGTCGCTGCCCCGGCGTGTATGATCGGCACGTCTAACTTCTTTGAGCTGGCCGTTGCGGTAGCCATTTCGTTGTTTGGTCTGCATTCCGGTGCGGCACTGGCTACCGTGGTGGGCGTGTTGGTAGAAGTGCCGGTGATGTTGTCGTTAGTGTGGTTTGCTAACCGCACCCGTCACTGGTTTGCATAAAAGGGGCGCTAAGCCCCTTCTCAAAAGGTAAAAATCTGCACGCTGTCGATGTATAGGTCGCTGCGACCTTCCGTACCGCCGATAACGTAAATGTCGTTACCCAGGGTCGTACTAGCAGTATGGCTATCCGCAATGGAGGCTATGCAAAATCCAGCGGAGAGTTCACCCGCAGTATGACTGGCGCCAGCGCCCCGGTGTTTAACGCCGGTGATGAAGTCATAGGATCGGTGGGGGTTGCCTGGGACAAAAGTGAAATGGGTCAGGTTGACTTCGACCGCATCGCTCTGTCAGTAAAACGTGCCGGCCGTGAAATTTCAGCCCGCATGCGCGATCGCAGCATGGGCAAGGTACTGCGCCCGAGAGCCGTAGGCTAACAATACCACCCAAAAAATAAAGGGGTCAGAGTCTCTGACACCTTTATTTTTGCGCCTCATGTATTTTCCAGCCAGATTTCACCCTAATTTTACCCGGGTAATATTGATTTAATTTTGTGCGCTTGCTATTTTTACCCCGGTAAAATTAATCGGGAAATAAAAATCATGAGTAGCACCTATATCGCGATACACAATAAATCGCTGATCGCTCAGGGTGAGTTGCCAGCGGTTATTCGCGAAGCACAAAGGCAGTTCCCCGAAGCCGAACCTTGTTTATACAAACTGGACAATGGTAAGCGTGTGGACATCGACTGGCGTGGCGATGCCGAAGAGGTGATCAAGCGCCTGCCTGCTGCACTGGTACCGCCGGCTAAAAAACGCGGCCGACCTAAGTTGGGCGTGATCTCAAAAGAAGTCACCTTACTCCCTGAGCACTGGGAGTGGTTGTCGGTACAACGAGGGGGCGCCTCTACCACTTTGCGCCGCCTGATTGATTCGGCTATGAGCAGCATGACACCGGCGCAGGAACGACGCATTAAGCAGGATCAGCTGTACAGTATGATGCGTGTATTTGAGGATGAAGCCGGCTTTGAAGCGGCCTCCCGGGCACTATATCGCCTCGACGAAGCGGCTTTTTCGCAGGCGATAGGTAATTGGCCCGAGGCACTGCAGGCAATATATCAGGACAAGTTTCACCGCTTGCTTAGCATAGGAAATGACTCCCATGACAGCACAAACTAGCCACAACCCCTACGTTAGCCCGCCGTTAACGCGGGTATTTCTGAAAACCGCGCTGCCGATTATTCTGATGATGGTGGTGAGCGGTTCGCTTAATCTGGTGGATGCTTATTTTATCGGTGTCTTTGTGGGAGCTGATGCGTTGGCAGCGGTGACCGCAATGTTTCCATTATTTATGGTACTGATTGCATTGTCGACCTGGATTGCCAGTGGTTTTGCCAGTGTAATGGCCCGCCTGAGTGGTGCAGGCAAACATGATGAAGCACGCAACGCTTATGCTCAGGCACTTACCCTGGCGTTGATTATCAGCGTTATCCTGTTGACGATATTCGGCCTGACCGGTCAGGCACTGGCGCTGGCCAGTATCAATGGTAATCAGGCGCAGGCTGCAATGAGTTTTACCTACATGAGTATCATCATGTTCGGAGCGCCGCTGATATTCTGGCTGGGCGTTGCCTCAGACAGTCTGCGTAGTGAGGGTCATATCGGTTTTATTGCCCTGGTTTCGTTGTTGACCACCGTAGGTAACGGCGTGATGAATTACGTCTTTATCGTGCTGCTGGAACTGGGCGTAGCGGGTTCCTCCTATGGCACCATTGCCGCCCAAATCATTGCACTGTGTGCGGTGTGGGGTTTTCGCCGCAGCCACAAAAATCGTCTCGGGTTACCACTTTTTGCATTAACGCTGGTGCGCAACCGATGGCGCGAGTTTCTGTCACTGGGCGCGCCATCAAGTCTGACCTACGTAGGCGTGGCACTTACGTCGGGGGCGATTCTGTTTAGTTTGCAGCAATGGCTGCCCGACAGCTACGAAGTTACAGTTAGCGCCTATGGTGTGATCACCCGGGTAATGACCTTTATTTATTTGCCATTACTGGGGCTGGGCCTGGCCATGCAAAGTATTGTGGGCAACAACGTTGGCGCCGAGCAATATCAGCGCTCTAATCGCAGCTTGTGTATTGCCGTGGGCGTTGCCCTGCTTTACGGCGTGGTAACCGAAGCATTGTTGTGGTGGCTGCGCGCCGATATTGGCTTGCTATTTGTTGACGACCCGGCGGTAACCAGTGAAATAGCCAGATTGCTACCGGTGGTAAGCCTGGCGCTTTTCCTGCTGGGCCCTTTAATGCTGATCAGCTTTTATTTTCAGAGTATCGGTGACGCCAGACGGGCGGGCATATTAAGTATTGCCAAAACCTATCTGTTTGCCCTGCCCTTAATTTTTGTATTGCCGTTAATGTGGGGAGAATGGGGGATCTGGTATGCCGGACCAGCGGCTGAATTTCTTGCCCTGTTGCTAACCGGAGGCATATTGTACCAACGTGCTATACAGGGCAACCATCGCTTTGGTTTATTGTATGCAGTAAATCAACCAGAGCCACAACCCATCAAGCAGGAGGCGATATGAGCAAAGACAATGACACCTATCAACAGGGGCTGAAAATACGCCGTGAGGTAATGGGCGATGCCCATGTTAACCGGGCCATGAATAACGCCTCCGAATTCAGCCAGCCGCTGCAGGATATGGTGATCCGTAACGCCTGGGGCGAAACCTGGGTTCGCGACGGTATTAACAGGCAAACCCGCAGTCTGGTGACTATTGCCACCCTGGCTGCGCTGAAAGCCTCTACCGAGCTTAAAGGCCACGTAAGAGGCGCGTTGCGCAACGGTTGTAGCGTGGCGGAAATTCAGGAAGTCCTGCTGCACTCTGCCGTGTATTGCGGCATGCCAGCCGGGATCGAGGCCTTTCGCGCCGCAGAAGAAGCTATTCTGGCCTGGCAGGCCGAAAACGACTAGTTGAAATTTGTCAGTTGAACGGGCTGGGAACCAATTTTAATTTTGCTAGATGTCTCAAAGACAAACAGCAGTGGTCTGTTGTTTAATCTGACGCTACAGTAATACACAAGTGTAAACATAGAAACAGGGCTATAAGGAAATTAACAATGCTTGCCGCTGCCGCGAAACCTTTTGTCAATTTGGTAGAAAAATACCTTCCTGATCCCTTTGTTTTTGTTTTAGCGTTAACTATTGTGGTTATGGGCGCTGCTGTGATTATGCAACAACAATCAGTGACCCAGGTGCTGGAATATTGGGGAGGAGGGTTTTGGAGTCTGCTCTCATTCTCTATGCAAATGTTATTGGTTCTGGTGTCAGGTCATATGTTGGCCAGCACTGTAATCATGAAGAAAGCACTGAATACTATTGCTCGTTTAGCGGCATCGCCCGGTAAAGCTATTGTCCTTGTTACGCTGGTATCTATGTTAGCAAGTTGGCTTAACTGGGGTTTTGGACTGGTTGTTGGCGCATTATTTGCCAAAGCTATTGCGCGGAGAGCTAAGGTCGATTACCGCTTATTAGTTGCCAGTGCTTACTCAGGTTTTGTTGTGTGGCACGGTGGACTGGCTGGGTCTGTTCCCCTGACTATTGCTACTCCTGGTCATTTTGCGGAAGATTTGATTGGTGTTGTCAACACCAGCGATACCTTGTTCTCGCCGTTGAATATGACGCTTCTGGCGATCATTTTTGTGATTATGCCAGTCGTAAACAGGGCAATGATGCCGCCGGAAGCTGAACGAGTCTATGTTGAAGCGAAGCATTTGAAAGAGCCTGAACCACCAACTCCATCCGGGCACATTAGCCCGGCAGAAAAACTTGAACGTAACCCCATTCTTGCCCTATTGGCTGGATTGGCCGGGGTTGCTTATCTTTGTCTGCATTTCACCAAAGGCGGCACGCTAAACCTTAATATCATTAATTTTGTATTTCTGTTCCTTGCTATTATTTTACACGGTACGCCTGAGCGTTTATTGCATAGCATGCAACAGGCAATTCAGGGAGCCAGTGGGATTGTGCTGCAGTTTCCTTTCTACGCAGGGATTATGGCGATAATGGTTCAGTCGGGTCTTGCCAGGGAACTTTCTCAATGGCTAATAAGTGCCGCCACAGCTGATACGCTGGCGCTTTACAGTTTTTTAAGTGCAGGTATCGTAAATATGCTTATTCCATCTGGTGGCGGTCAATGGGCTGTGCAAGCCCCCGTTGTTTTGCCCGCAGCACTCGAACTTGGTGCTGATGTTAGTAAGGTATCCATGGCGGTAGCCTGGGGTGATGCCTGGACAAACCTTATTCAGCCCTTCTGGGCACTGCCAGTGCTGGCGATTGCGGGGTTAAAAGCCAAAGATATAATGGGTTTTTGTCTTGTTCAGCTTCTCATCACAGGTGTCATTATAGGTGCTGTATTAATAGCGATGTAGTCGGTTTTCAATACAAGACACTTTGGAAAACAAGCCCTTTAAGAAACTGTGTATGAAACTGCAGTATCAGTTACGCAAGGCGCGTCGCAATGCCAGAAAGTAGCGTAGGGACGCGCGCCTGATTAAGGTTAGTAACAAATAATATTGTGAAAAACGGTGTAATCAGAACGGGCTTTGTAGGTATGCGGCTGGTCAGCGAAGAATCGCAGGCTTTGTCCGGCCTGTAGGTCATGCCAGGCATTATCAAAATACACCGACAGTTCGCCATTTAACACATGCACATGTTCAATTACGCCGGTCGCGTGAGGATCGGATTGTTGTTCATGAAAATTAAGCAGGCTGACTTCC
Organism: Alteromonadaceae bacterium UBA2620; assembly: GCA_002339125.1. Classification (GTDB taxonomy): domain Bacteria; phylum Pseudomonadota; class Gammaproteobacteria; order Enterobacterales; family Alteromonadaceae; genus Alteromonas. The sequence continues at coordinate 16,986 of DDJQ01000024.1, read as the reverse complement.
ATCACTTCCATGCGCGTGTCATCACGATACGGAAAAATGGCTTTAACCTTCATGTTCGGATCTTCCGGGAAGTTTTCGTCACTGGCTCGTTCGTCAGAGCTGGTGGCAAAGAAAGCTGAGAAGGAAGCATTTAAACCACTGGCAATTTTCCACAACGTCGAAATTGTCGGGCTGGATTCCTGCCGTTCAATCTGTCCCAGCATGGCTTTGGAGACCCCGGTTAATCGCGCGACCGAGTCCAGACTCAGGCCCTGGGCTTTACGTAATGCTTTTAAGTGCTGTGCGATATGTTGTTTGAATTCTTGTTCTGCCATAACGAAATAATTGTTTGTGCGTTATAACGCACAGTGGTATGGTGGGTTATCGCTGTGCAGTATAACGCACAACAGGCATCAGGTCTGATAAATGTTACAAAAACAGCAAGGCCCACGCTGGCAGCGTAGTGAGCATCAGTCATTTTTTTGGAAACAGGTTTATGAAGTCATTAATCAGTAACTTTGAGCGTTACCCACTGACATTCGGGGTAACACCAATTGAGTATTTGCCACGGCTGAGCGAAGCGCTTGGCGGTAAGGTTGATATTTATGCCAAACGAGAGGATTGTAATTCCGGTTTGGCACTGGGCGGCAACAAGCTCAGGAAGCTCGAGTACATAGTGCCGGATGCCCTGGCCAGTGGCGCCGATACGCTGGTGTCAATTGGCGGGGTACAGTCTAATCATACCCGCATGGTTGCTGCGACGGCAGCGAAAATTGGTATGAAGTGTGTGGTGGTACAGGAAAAATGGGTGCCACACTATGACGCGGTTTACGACCGGGTTGGTAATATCCAACTGACCCGTTTAATGGGCGCCGACAGCCGCCTGGTGGATGACGGCTTTGATATTGGCATACGAGACAGCTGGCAGAAAGCCATTCAGTCGGTAGAAGACGCTGGTGGTAAGCCTTATGCAATCCCGGCTGGCGCCTCGGTACATAAATACGGCGCGCTGGGTTACATTGGTTTTGCCGAAGAAGTTATTGCTCAGGAAAAAGAACTGGGGTTTAAGTTTGACTACATCGTGGTGTGCGTTGTAACCGGCTCTACCCAGGGCGGTATGATTGTAGGTTTTGCCAATCACGATCGAGCAGATACCGTGATTGGCATTGATGCGTCGGGTACGGTTGAACAAACCCGCGATCAGGTCACTAGTATCGTTAATAAAACGGCAGAGTTGGTAGGTTTAGGCCGCGAGGTACGTGAAGACGAAATCGTCATTAACCCGGATTACGCTTATCCGGCTTACGGTGTCCCATCTGAGGAAACTAATGAAGCTATCCGACTGGCGGCGAAAACTGAGGCGATGATCACCGACCCGGTGTATGAAGGAAAGTCTATGCAGGGCCTTATCGACCTGACGAAAAAAGGCTTCTTTCCGGAAGGCTCTAAAGTGCTTTACGCCCACCTTGGCGGTGCACCGGCACTGAATGGCTACAGCTATCACTACAAAGACGGTTGACAAGAAAGAGCATTAGATTGGTTAGAGGCGGCACTTGCAGTGTTCGCCTCTAATAAAAAGCAGGCGCTATCCGATGCATCTGGCTACGGAGTTTCTGGCCACAATGGTGGGCAGGTATTTATAGGTAACGTCCGTATCAGGCTGCTTACCCTGAGCGTAGTCTAAAGCCAGGCTGGCTGCCTGGGATGCCATCCATTCAATAGGATAGTTCATGGTCGTTAATTTAGGGCGACAAAACTGCGCCTGTAATACATCATCGAAGCCCATCACGGAAACGTCCCTGGGCACTTCAAGGTTGTGGTCGTACAACGTATTAATGGCACCTGCGGCCATGGCGTCGTTGTAGGCCAGAATCGCAGTAAAACGAGCATCGGCCGCAAGCAATTGCCGCATGGCGATTTCACCGCCTTCCTGGTTAGGGGCGGCATGGACTATTTGTGAGTCGCTTAAGTCAATTCCCGATTCAGCGAGGGACTCCCTGATCCCCTGTTCGCGTTGGACGCGGTCCTCAATGGCAAAATCACTGCTGATAACCGCAATCTTGCGGTGACCGAGCTTGAGCACATGTTCGGCCATCATCCGCCCGCCGGCGACATTGTCCAGCCACACACAGCGATGTTTGATCGCGTCAATATAACGGTTGATAAGCACAAAGCCGGGGACCTGACGGGACAGCTGGATCAGCGTGTCGTCATCAAGAAATTTGGCGTGAACCACCATGGCTTTAACCCGATGATTAAGCAGAGTTTCGATAGCTTTTAGCTCGGTATTAGCCTGCACGGAGCCTGAGCTCATCAACAGTTGGGTGTTGGCTTTACGTGCGACTTTTTCGATGGCATCGGCATAGGTAGCAAAAAACGGGTCCATTAGCTCTGCCAGCACCAGTCCCAGTGAGGTGCTTTTTTGTGTGACCAGCGCCCGCGCGTTAATGTTGGGCCGATAGCCCATTTTGTCCATCACAGCTTTAACGTGCTCGCGAGTTTTCGGGCCAACCTTCGGACCATTATTAATCACTCGTGAAACAGTCGCAGGGGAAACGTTTGCCGCTTCGGCAATATCCTTGATGGTTATCATTTATCTTCCGTTGCTTAAGGGTTGTACGGCATTTTTACTTGTTATCGCCTATGATGAGGGTACTTTTAAAATGCTGCAAGGGAAACACGTTTCCCCCCCGCTGTTAGCCCCTAATATTGGTCTGGTCAGTCAGGGGGGCTGGTGTATCTGGCGGTGTGTTTGATTGCCTCCAGCTTTGATATTTTGCTTAACACCAACCGTCGGGTACCCGCTGAGGATACCCCGGTTGCCAATATGTGAATACGGGATCAGGAAATGATTATGCGTTTCCAGGCCAGTAAAGAACCATCGGTATTCTGCGCTATATTGAAAAGCTCATCCTCATCTCCGTCGAAAACCGTATCACGGCTAATGTGGGTGTCGGGTTCGCCTCTACTCAGGTAGTCGGGGTGGGTTGAACAAATGGTATCAACGAAATCGTCATCAAAACCAAACTGAGAGATAAGCTGGTCGCTATTGTTGCTCTTAACCCTAAAGTGAATATGAATAGCCCGGCTGCTGTACCAGCCCGGGAAACAGCTGTAGAAATTCACTCTGCCGCTGGCGTCGGTGACGGCAATACCGCGAAACCACTTTGCAGCCAGGGCGGCGCTGTCATTACCGGTACAGAAAGAAGAATTAAAGCCATTGCCGTCAACGCTGTCGCTGCTATCACCTGAATAGATCCCTTCAACATCACAGTGCCATACCTCGATTTCATAACCTGACAACGGGTTGCAGTCGCTATCAACCAGTTGCAGACACAGCATCATTGGCAGACCGGTTTGTTGCTCCGAAATATCGTCGCGATAATCACTGTCGAAATAGCAGGGGCCTTCCGTTAGTGACTCTGTGAGCTCCACCGAACAGCTGCTTCCGGTATCGAATAAGCTGTCATCAGGAAATGATTCCGTTATCGAAACCGTTCCGCCGGATGCCCAGTCTGTGGTAGTTTCAACGCTACCACCACTACTTGATGAGCCACCGGTATTGCTACCCGAGGAGGATTCGGTTGTCGTTGAGTCGGCAGAAGGCGAGGTGCTGCTACTGTTGCAGCCCATAAAGAAAAACGTTGGCGCCAGAATGGTGATGCCCGCCGCTGATTTCACCAGCATTCGGCGGCGCTGAAGATTTGTAGTCATAGCAAAAGTCCAGAGAGTTAAAGTACTCAATGGACCTTAAAACGTCGCGGTTATTGCAGGCTTTGCATAACTTTGCATTGCTTAGCGTTAACCGACATTCGCGGCATTCAGCATAAGCCTGGTCACCTAAAAGTCGTCGATATTGTCCTGTAATTGCTTATCGTCAGTGTTTGCCGCGAGCTTGAGGTGCTGTTTTACCGCATCAGTTGCACTGGTTAGCCGGTAGAGCTGGGCCAGCCGAAAATGAGCCCATTGCTCAGATGGCAGGCCTGTGTCAGCCGGTCTTGCCTCGACATAATCCAGTAATGCTTCGATACCTTGCTGAACTGACTGCTTACTAAACACCGCGTTGCGGCCTATCTGGTACAGGGCACTTAGCTTGAAGTGTGCTTCTTCGTCGTCAACAGTGGCTTTGGTAGCTTGGGTGAATTGCGCCAGCGCTTGTTCGTATTGCTCCTGTTGCTGTAGTGCCAGACCATGCTGGTAATAGAACTCGGCATGGTCGGGGTAGCGTTGTTGGGCGCTAGTCATGGTCTCCGCATAGGCCTTATCGTCATCGGTCTGACGGTAGTAGTTTAATTTGGCGCGCATGCCTGCCTGTTCATCGAGTGCCGCAATATCGTTTACCTGTTGCCAGGCCAGCTTCGTATCGCCACCGGCAATGCCTGGCGCGCCCAGATAAAACATCATCAGGCCAAACTTATAGTCCGTGTTCTGTGGCTCAAGTTGGACCGCCTGTTTAAAGCAATCCAGGGATTTGCCAGCATAACTGAGGGCCGAGAAAATCGACTGGCTGGCCTGAATCCCCATGACCTGACCACATAAAAAGTGTACATCGGCACGTTTGGGGGCGAGCTCGAGAGCTTCCTCGATTTTTTCTTCGGCATCGTCGATGTCAGAGCCCAACAAGGCTTGCGCCTGTTCCAGTAATTTATCTACCTGATCTGCTGGTGCATAGGCGAAGGTTAATTTAGCCGTGAGTAAGCTGCCGGCTAGCAGCAAAAGGGTGAGTTTACATGACATCTCTTATATTCCCTGTCGATTTAATCGGACTCAGGGTACTGTTTAGCCTGGGTTGGTAAACAGTGCCAAAAGTCACTTTCCGTCTAAAAATGCCTTGCTTCAGGCCTGACAGCTGAAGTTGAGTGCAGAGCCGGCCTAGAAAAACTCTATATCGTTATCAACAAACTGTTTTGCTGAGTGCTCGAGAAGGTTAGTCTGGTTCCGGCCATTTGATTTTGACAGGTACAGCGCTTCGTCTGCAACTTCGATCATCAGCGGCACGGCTTGTTGTGTATTGATTGGCGTACAACCAATGCTCACGGTGACGTTACCGGAGGGAAATTCGTAATGCTCAACTGCCAGGCGGAATCGTTCCAGCACCGCCAGCGCACCGTTTTCATCGGTTTGGTTGATGATCACCAGAAACTCTTCACCACCATAGCGGAACAAAAAGTCGGAATGGCGGAAGGTGGTGCGCATAATATTGGCGAAGTGGATTAATACCTCGTCGCCGTACAGGTGACCAAATTTATCGTTTATCGTTTTGAAATGATCAATATCGAGCAGTGCGATATAGGAATTGAGTTCGTTGTTGGCGTTATTGCGATAGAAATCGAGCACCTGTTCAAAGGTGCTGCTGAGCGTCTGGCGGTTATTCAGGCGGGTAAGAATGTCCCGCTCTTTGGTATCGAACAGGCGAATCTGATGGTCGTAAATTTTTGCCAGACCGCGCACCACTTCGAGGTTATATTCGTCCACAACGCCTTTTATCAACACCAGTTTTTCAGGCGGCTCGCCGCGATTGACGTAAATATAAATGTACTCCTGCCTGTCACAGGTCAGGAAAGACACCCCGGATTCACCATGCAGGCTGATGTCACGCACGATATCGGTGAACTCATCCTTGAAGTCTTCTGCCAGCGACAGCGGGAATTTGCGAATCAGTGGCTCTGGCGTCTGTTCGTCACGGTAATTCCGGCCCAGAATTTCGTAGGAAGAGACCTTTTCGATGGTGTCGATGTCAAGCAAAGTATTCATTAGCACGACATTCAAATCGTGAAATGTTTTGGCTTCCAGTAATCTGGAAGACAGTTCAAAAGCTCTGGTGAGGTCTGGAAAGGTCATTGTTATTAATTATCGCTCGGATACGGGCAGCCAAACTTCCGGAATTAATACCAGCTGCGCTAATGCACACCAGGTCGGGAGTGCTGGTTATTCTGTTGCCCTGAATTACTACCTGATAGTTTACCGCAATAAGCTCACAGGTATCCAGCCCAAAATAGTATAAATTGGTGAAAAAACGTGTCAACGTCATTTAAGCGGTTATTTCTGCTGAATTCCCATATTTAACAATTGCTTATATTAATCAGTGTGTGTATTTTCACAGCTTTTGGAGATACTCCGGAGGTTTGCTTCTTAATCCAGACGGTAATAACTGTACCTGAGAGTTGAATCCGCCGGTGTCAGTGATTATTCTTCACTCATATCCGTTTATCTTGAGGTTGGTTAGCCAATGTGTGAATTGCTCGGTATGAGTGCCAATACGCCCACTGATTTGTGTTTTAGTTTTACCGGACTTACACGGCGCGGTGGCGGCACCGGGCCACACAAAGATGGTTGGGGCGTGGCGTTCTACGAGGGTAAAGGCGTGCGGCTGTTTCACGATCCGGAGCCCTGTGCCACCTCACCCATCGCTGAGTTTGTTGGCAAACTGCCGATTAAGAGTAAAACCGCTATCTGCCATATCCGCCAGGCTAATGTTGGCAACATTAATCTGGCCAACACCCATCCTTTTGTTCGCGAACTGTGGGGGCGTAACTGGGTATTTGCGCACAATGGTCAGATCCCGGGTTTCTCCCGGCGGGTGGGTATGTACGAAGCCATTGGTGATACCGATAGTGAAGAGCTGTTTTGCGACATCATGAATCAGGTGCGTCACAGCCTGCCCCGGGATGCCATGCCTGCACAACTCACCCAAACTCTGGTTGGCCTGGCCCAGGAATATGCCCGCCAGGGGGTGTTTAACTGCTTGCTGAGCAACGGCGACTGGTTGTTTACTTTTTGCAGCACCAAGCTGGCCAGTATTACCCGGCGAGCGCCGTTTGGTCCCGCTTGTCTGAAAGACGTGGAAGTAGAGATTGATTTTGCCGCCGAAACCACACCAAAGGATGTGGTCAGTGTTATTGCCACCGAACCACTTACCAGTGACGAGCAATGGGACGTTTACGAGCGCGGCGAATGGCGTTTGTGGCAGCTTGGTGAGGTAGTTGCCAGTGGCAAAGTTGACGTGCCTGTGCATTCCACCGAGGCGGCGTTGATCAGCCCCAAAAATATGCCCAGAGACTGTGAACCCCGGCCCGGACAAAGATGAAGCAAGAGTGTTATAAATCGTTACAAATTTAGAGCTTACCTGGCCAGCTTAATAGGGTAGTGTGAAAATCACACAATTATAAGCAGACGGAATGGCCATGCTCTCAATCACTCAACTTACCAAAACCTACTCTAACGGCGTGCGTGCGCTGGACGGTATCAACCTTAATATACCCAAGGGTATGTTTGGCCTCTTAGGGCCTAACGGCGCGGGTAAATCTTCTTTAATGCGTACCATCGCTACCCTGCAGGCGCCTGATCAGGGAAGCATCGTCTTCGACGGTACCGATGTCATTGCCCAACCTAATGAACTGCGCCAGCGATTAGGTTATCTGCCACAGGATTTTGGCGTATATCCGCGGATCAGCGCCGAGCGTCTGCTTGACCACCTGGCTGTCCTCAAGGGCTTAAACAATAAAGCCGAACGTAAAGAAGCAGTAGAAGGTTTGTTGGTACACACTAATCTCTGGCAGCACCGAGATAAGGCTGTGAGTGGTTATTCGGGGGGGATGCGGCAGCGATTTGGGATTGCTCAGGCATTATTGGGTGACCCGGATTTGATTATTGTGGATGAGCCCACCGCCGGTTTGGATCCGGAGGAACGCAATCGCTTTCATAATCTGTTGGTGAGCCTGGGGGAAGAAAAGGTGATTATCCTTTCTACCCATATTGTTGATGATGTGTCTGAGCTTTGCCCTAACATGGCGGTACTGGGCCAGGGACAAATCCTCCTTGAGGGAAACCCCATTGAATTAACTTATCAGCTTAAGGGCCGGATCTGGTGTAAGCAAGTGAGCCAGGAAGAGCTTAAGGAAATTGAACAACAATACAGCCTGATCTCCTCGCGGCTGATTGCCGGTAAACATGTGGTGCATATTATGGCCGATGACGCGCCCAAAGGCTTTGAGGCGGCGCCGGCGAATCTTGAGGACGTATACTTTTCCACCCTTTATGAATCACGTAAAAAATCAGCCCAGGCCGCATAAGGAGCGTTACTATGTTTTGGAAAAGCCTGGCTTTTGAGTGGCGCTATTTCCTGCGCCAGCCGTCATTTACGGTAACCGCTCTGGTATTCTTTTTGCTGCCTTTTATGGCAACCACTACCGACAGCGTGCGCATTGGTGGCGGCGGTAATGTCTTATATAACGGCAGCTACGCAATTGCTCAAACTGTGTTGGTTATGGGCGTTTTCGCGCTTTTCTTACTGGTAAACTTTATTGCGGGTACTGCAACCCGTAATCACACTACCAAAATGAGTGAGCTGGTTTATACCCGACCGGTGAATCCGGCCAAATACCAGTTAGGCCGCTTCCTCGGCTCAACGCTGGTGACTCTGACAGTATTTGCGGCAGTGCCGCTTGGTGTACTGATTGGTTCATTAATGCCCTGGGTCGATCCTGAGCGGATTGGTGCCACTCAGCTGAGTTTCTATTTAGCGCCCTTTTTCTACATTATTGTGCCGGGCTTTTTATCCCTCGGGATGATTTTCTTCGCTCTGGCGCAGCGCGTACGCTCGATGATGGCAGCCTACCTAACGGCATTGGGGATCTTTATTTTTTATGTGGTGGGTGGTGTCATCACCAGCGAGCCTGAGTATCGTGAAATTGCCGCTTTGCTCGACCCCTTTGCACTGCGAACCTTTGGTGAAATCAGCCGTTACTGGACCGTATTTGATAAAAACGTCACAGCTATCACACTGGATGGTGTATTACTGCAGAACCGCCTTATCTGGCTGGGCATCGGTGCCGTAATTCTGTTTGCCTTTGGTGGTATCTTTTCCTTCAAATGGCAACAGGGCAGTAAAAAAGTCAAGCCCTCCAAGGCATCCAGAGTGCCAGCGCCAGAGGGTAATCGCATTAGTTTCAAAGCCAGCGGCGGTTATCAGTGGAGCAAGTTTGTCACTAACCTTGGGTTTGAAATGCGCCAGGTGCTGTTAAGCCCGGCGATGATTGTGTTGGTACTGTTCAGTATCTTTAACCTCACCTCGCTTTACGCGGTGGCCTACGGCGGCCTGTATGGCACCGATAACTGGCCTCTTACGCAAAACATGACCCAGGCCATTGTAGATAACTTCAGCCTTACCATGATGATAGTGGTGATTTATTACAGCGGTGAAATTGTCTGGCGCGAGCGGGGCAGCGGCATGGGCGACATTATCGAGTCTACCCCGGTATTTAACGCGGTATTCTGGGTCTCCAAGCTGTTTTCCATGTGGGCGGTGCTGGCTGTTCTGTATGTCATTGGCATGCTGTTCACCATTTTCTTCCAGCTAACCAAAGGTTATCCCAATCTGGAGTTGGGGCTGTATATCACGGAGCTGTTTTATGTTGAGCTGTTACCCTGGATGTGGGTGACCGTGCTGGCATTCTTTATTCAGGTACTGAGCCCTAATAAGTACATGGGTATGCTGATTACCTCTGCTTACCTCATTTCAACTCTGGTGATGAGTCAGTTGGGTGTGGAACACAATATGTGGACGTTTGGAAATGCGCCGCAGGTATTGTATTCCGATCTTAATGGTTACGGCTGGTTCTTAACCGGATTCAACTGGTACATGTTGTACTGGGGAGCGCTGAGTCTGGCATTGTCTATGATTGGTTATGGACTGTGGCAGCGCGGTCCGGAGAGCAAGCTTAAAGACCGTTTTAAGCTGCTAGGTTATCAGATGGGCAGCACCGGCAAAGGCCTTCTGGCCGCCAGCCTGATCGTGTTTATTGCTACCGGCGGGTATATCCACTACAACACCAAAGTGCTTAATGAGTTTACCGGCCGGGATGAAAGTCTCGACCGACAGGCCGAGTATGAGCGTCAGTTTGTGCAATACGAAGACGCCAACATTCCGATTGTTACCAAAGCGAATGCGCTGGTGGATATCTACCCCGAAGAGCGGCGCATAGAAGCCACCGCCGAGGTGGTGGTAGAGAACAAACGGGATACGCCGATTACGCGGGCGCTGGTATCTATTCCACGTCATACACCAGAGTGGCATATTGATATCCCCGGTGCCCAGGTGGTGGAAATTATCGACGAGTTTAATACTGCCTGGCTGGAGTTTGATGAGCCTATGATGCCCGGCGAAGAGCTGGCTGGCAGCGTATCCGTGGTACGCGACCATGCGGGTTTCAAAGACCGCGGATTTGACCTGATGGTGGCAGAAAACGGGACTTTCATTAATAACTACGAGTTGTTCCCGATATTTGGCTTTCGCGGTGACTTGTTGATTAGCGATCGTCATGAGCGCCGTAAGCGGGATCTCCCTGAGCGTCCGCGCGCCAATAAACTGGAAGATACCAGCAAGTACGCGCAAAGCTTCTTTGGTCCGGGTGTCGGGTTTATTGATTTTGAAACCACTATTTCAACGTCTGCCGATCAGATTGCCATTGCGCCGGGTTACCTGCAAAAAGAATGGGTCGAGAACGACCGCCGTTACTTCCATTACAAAATGGATGCGCCGATGGTGGCTTTTTATTCCTTCCTGTCTGCCCGTCACGAGGTCAAGCGTGACGAGCACAACGGCGTGAATATCGAAGTCTATTACGATCCAAAACATGACTGGAACGTGGATATCATGATCCAGAGTGTGAAGGACTCACTGGATTACTTTGAAGCCGAGTTTGGCCCTTATCAGCATAAACAAATGCGCATTATTGAATTTCCGGGCTACCGCTCATTTGCGCAGAGTTTTGCCAATACCGTGCCTTATTCTGAGGTGATTGGCTTTACTGCCGACCTGCGTAACAGTGAAGACATTGATTATGTTTATTATGTTACCGCCCATGAAGTTGCCCACCAGTGGTGGGGTCATCAGCTTGGCGCTGCCGATGTGCAGGGCAGTGCGATCCTGTCGGAAAGTCTGTCTCAGTACAGTGCCATTATGGTGCTGCAGAAGCGCTATGGTGAAAACATGATCCGTAAGTTTCTGACCTACGAACTGGACCGCTACTTACGTGGTCGCAGTAGCGAACTGCTAGAGGAAATGCCGTTTATGCGCAGTGAAAACCAGCAGTACATTCACTACCGTAAAGGCTCTGTGGTAATGATGTCGATTCTTGACCGGTTAGGCGAAGAGAGGCTAAATGCGGCGCTTGAACAGTTAATGACAGACTTCCGCTTTAAGTCAGATCCCTACCCGACTACGCTGGATTTACAGGCTGCGCTAAACGCACAAGCCACACCGGAAGAGCAGGCGTTTATTGCCGATATCTTCGAGCAAATCACCCTGTATGATTTGAAAGTGGATGAAGTAGAGACGGCGCCGTTAGAAGAGGGATATGAGGTAACTATTACCGTTAGTGGCGCAAAATATGCCGCCGACGGCCAGGGCATGGAAACCGAACAGCCACTTGAGGAGTGGGTAGATATTGGTGTGTTTAACAGTGATCCGTCGATACTTACCGATGATAGCCAGGTGCTCTACAAAGCCAAACACAAAATTGTCAGCGGCGAAAATACCATCACCGTAACCGTGGCTGAAAAGCCGTTATATGTTGGTGTTGACCCGTTCGTAAAACTTATCGACCGCGACAGCGGGGATAATGTAAAACGGCTTTAACAGCGAGAGGCCGGCTCGAATGAGCCGGATACCGTTATTATTTAAGACCCGCCAGAGTCAGGCGGGTCTTTTTATATTCTGGCCAGTTAAAATTATCTAAAAACTCCAACGAAGCGGCCAGGCCACGTTTGAACAGGTCGAGTTTCGCTTCATTCGATAACTCAAAGTCCAGCCAGTGGTGCTCACCGGTATCAATGCTTTTTACCAGCTTTTTGTAGTCGGGGTTTTTACGGATAAACTCTTCATCCGCGTCGTGGCGCATGGCGCCGATTAATGAACCCAGGTAGGGTTTAATACCATCAATATTCCCCGCAACATACTCTTCAATGCCAAGCTTGGCGCCAAAGGTCGGCATTTTAGGCACCGAATGGGTGGTATGGAAAAGGTTGATGGGAAAGTTAGAAATTAATCCGCCGTCAACAAACACCGCAGTGTCGGGCATGGATTTCTTTTTATAACCCAGCGCCTGCCAGGCGTCGGTTACCGATTGTTTTTTGGGTACCGGCAGCTTAAACGGATAAAAGAAAACCGGTACCGACATGGATGCCCGGGCAAAGTCGGCAGGGTTGGCCTGATCCAGATCGGTGTAAAACAGCTTCCCATCCCGCTCGGGCAGCACAATTTTGGTGGTACTGGAGAGTTCGGCGGTAACGACTTTTAACTCTACCTGCCAGTGTTGCGGGTCAAAAGAAGCCGCATTCGGAGCCTCCAAGTTGTCTGGTAAAGGCACCGGGTCAAAACGCAGTCCCGGTACAGGAGTATTCATTTGTTGCTTTAAGGCCTGCCATGAATCACTGTGATTGTCGGCCAGAATATCCTTAAGCCATTGGTGAAAAGTGGTGCCGGGGTTAAGACCAAGGTGTTTTAGTAAAGAGCGCAGGATAGCCAGCGAAACAGAATACTTCCACAACCAGTGTTTACCGGCCAGCCAGGCCTCTGTTGCCAGGCGGCTCAGTTTGTTGCCATCCTGAAAGCTCGCCATGGGCATATTGGCCACAGCGGCAATCATCTTTTCGCTTTTGGCGTCAAACGGCGTGCCGAGCGCCTGTACCAGCAAGGCATTAATGGCACCTGCTGAAGTGCCGGCCACCGAGCGAAAACGTATACCGGTCGCTTCCAGGCCGTAGGTATAGCCTACCAGTGACAAACCCAACACGCCGCCACCTTCCATCACCAGGTCGATATACTGATGACCCTCTTCGTCAACGATATCGGACACGCGTTTACTGCGCAGTTGCTGGAGTTGATTGACCAGTGATTGCACTTCGCTGTCGGCGGTAAAGTAATCAGGTTGAAGCTGGCTCATTGTCGGCATCCTTTGCAAAGACTGCCGTCAGGGTAGCGCTGTATGATTAAAAAGTGAACAGTTTTTAAGCTATTCCTTTACTGCAACGTTAACCAGGTTTTTGCGCTGCACCATCTTCTGGCTCTGCAGCCTGGGTTTCTAATACCCGCTTTGCTTCCCGCCATTCAGCGAGTTTTTCAAAGTAAACATCCCACACACAAGGGCAGCAAGCACCGCCGCCACAGCAGTCACTGTTAAGGGGTTTTTCCGGTTCTGGTGGTAGTTGGTTCATAAGGCCTCCCTGTTTTTTATTATGTGGGGAGGTGTATCGGTAAGCAAATCATCTGCAGTAATGGTGGTTATGAACGGGTTATCAGCGTTGTTGATAAGACTTATCAAAACTTTCAATAGTTAAGTAACTTATTGTAATTATTCATCATTTAGTGATTTTGCAGGGCCTGCGCAGAAATTAATCATTTGGTTAATACGCAGAAAACCCAAAAGCTGTTAATTTAATGTTAATAGTGTTGCTCGGGCATCGCTTTAGCTTACTTAATGAGGAGTGCGGATATGTCTGCCATGATACAAAAGACAGCGTCAGTAAAGCTGCACGGCTGGCTAAAAGAGAAAGTACGTGACCCTAATATGTATTGCGCCCTGGCTGGCGTAGCGGCTCTTGCCGTGATCGAATTAGTAGTATTTGCCGGTTGATTGCAACCGGCAATCCGGCGGGTCTACCAGTTAGTCAGCCGGTTATAATCCAGGTAACCAAACTCGAGGGGATAGGTCTGGCGGTACCACTGATGAATGGTATCGCTGACCTGCCAGAAATCGGCGGCAGTGCGTCGTACGCCAAAGGTTTCATATAACCGCTGCAGGTCGGCTTCGTTTTGCAAACCGGCAATGTGTTCACTAAAGGCGGGCAACTGTTGTTCGCTCAGGTGAAAAATGGCATTGGGGTGTGAGGTGGCAAAACCGTATGCCAGGGTAAGGGTATCTTCTTCCGGCAGGCGTCTGGCATCCTCAGCAATAATATGCGAGATATTGGTATAGGCGTTATTGCTGAGCAGGGTGTAGACATGCTTAACCTCGCCGCTTTCATCTTCTACCAGCACGACACTGCTCTGCGGCAACAACGAGGCCGGAATGCCATTGGTTGCCGTAATACGCTCCAGCGCAGTTAAACTGGTATCGTCGGTGAAGCCGTTAGTCAGCTCATGACGCGGGCTCAGCACATCGGCGAGGTGATGTTTTACCCGCTGATATAATTCATTGAGAGGTTCTTCGGTGTTGAATGTCATCGCCGTTTCGCCACTTAGCTGGTGGCCATCGGCAACATATTTCTCCACCGGGCTGACCACGCCCCGATACCATTTATCCCACACCGTCTGGCGGGTTTGCGCTGGCAACAACGAAAGAAAATTAAACTCCCCTTCCATGCGCAAAAAGTCCATGTAAATACGACTGTTAAGTTGGTGGCCGACATTGCCATACACATCGTAGCCCGCCACCAGTAAGTAGTGAATGCGCTCAAACAGCGGGTAAGTAATGATCCATGCTGTTTGTGGGCGCTCTCCCACAAAGCCTTTTACTACGGTGGCGGCATCGTAATGGCGCAAAATCGTCAGGCCAGCATTATCATTTTCACCGTCGCCCTGCCAGATGATGTCTAAATCAAGAGACACTTCGCCCTGGGCGTGCTGAGCAATATACTGACTGCGAGCTTCCAGATATTCGCGCTCCTGTTTGGCGTATTTTATCCAGTTGGTGGGCATGGCGTTAGATTGTTCTTCAGCGGGCATGCTGATGGTATTACGCGCGTTGCGTAAAAATGCATCCTGATGCTCCAGAATGTCGCTGGACGGATTTAAAAACATTACCCAGAAGTGATCGTTGATTACGTTAAGGGCAATTTGACCACGACAAACCGGCCCCTTAATAAATTGCATAATGGTGTATTGGGCTTCGTCAATCATAAACCGGTAGCGTGACGATACCGGGATTTGAGCAAACGCCACAAACGGATTGGAAGCCACTTCCGGCGCGTAGCCGGGTAACTCTGAAACCTCATATTCGGGCTCAATAAACCAGCCCTGCCATTTTTCCATGCGGGCTTCGTCGAGCTTAATGGGCATATGTAACTTGCTGACGATGGTGTTTTTAACCGGCATAAAGCGGTAGTAAACCCGCTGATTAGTATTGCTGTCCTGCTCGGGGAAAGGTGAGCTGAAAGGACGCCTGGTTGCCAGCGGTTTAAAAGGCTCGCCCGGTGGTGTTAGTGCTCGTTGTAAGGAGTAAAAGCGGGTGTCGCCCTGTTTATCCTCAAAATAGATGTGCGCAATAAACAAGTGTTCATAAAGGTAGCGACTGACCAGTTGATGTTTGTAAGAGTCCTGATTGAGAAAAGCCTCCCACCTGGCTATTCCCTGCTGATCTGAAGCAGGTACTGGAGTAGCTTGGGAGGCTGGCGCGCCTGCCTGCAACCACGCCATGATTTGCTCATGCTCCTGCTGAGCTATGGCCGGTAAACCGTAGGGCATGCCCCACTGCGGATGATCCTTCTGATAAGCGGGGAACTCATCAACCGTCGGGCACTGCATCTCACGGTTAATATCAAACTCAAAGTTGTCGCCAAGCGGTTCGTTAGTGTTAGTAGGATGAGACTGTTTTAGCGCCAGCATGGAGGCCAGGACGCTATTATTGAGCTGGTTATTAAACTCGCTGATTTCGTCGAGCACAGGATAAAAGTCTTTGCCACGCCATTCGCCCGGGCTTTGCGCATCGATAAACAAGCGGCTGGGACTGTCGGCCAGCAGACGGTCACCATGATATACCGGTGCTTTATTGGCACCGCGGGTGATGCCTTCGTAGCTGCCGAGTTTCAACTGACAGGGCGCATCGTAGCAGGCGTGACACACCACACAACGCTTGTCGAGGATAGGCTGAACAGTCTGGCTGAAGGTATTGTCCGGATCAGTAGGCGGATTATCGTAGGGAGAGGTCACACTTTCCTGTTCGATGATGGCCGGAGTGCAACCAATGGCGCAGGCTATCAGCAACAGGCAGGTTATTTTTATTAGTTTTGACATGCAACGTATCTCACCACAATTTAACTACCGCACAGATAATAACTGGTTTTAGGGAATTATTCCCGCGCAACCTTTATATGCCTTATCAAGGTTGGGGTCGGATGAGTTTGCCTGCCATTGACTTCAAACTCTCAAGGTCTGTTGTTTTTTGCTCACTATCTGTCAGTGCGACTAACGGAAATTGCTTCACAGGCGAATAATTCAACCAAATATTCTGCAAAATCCGGCTTCATTACATCAATCTGCCAGAACACCTCCAGTACTATAAATCTAAGCTCGCCATGACTTGACCTGTGGCATTTAATAAAAAGTACAGAGGGTGTTCACCTTCAAGGCGGTACAGGTCGTAGCTGCTTGCTGTGGCCTGAATATACCCTTCTTCATAAAACTGCGGCTTTTTGGTGATGATGTTAATGGTACCACCCGGCTCACTGCGGCCAAATAATGCTGAGCCCGGCCCTTTAATAATCTCAATAGACTGAATATTAGAGGTTTCACGACGACCGCTATAACCACGGCCGGCACTAAAACCATTTACCAAATAACCGCCGGGTAGGTTTTCATCGCCTGCGAAACCGCGGATGGCAAAGCTGTCCCACATTCCACCAAAACTGTTCTGGCGGGCAATACCGCTGGCAAAGTCTATAGCACTCTGGAAATCGTTAACCCCCAGATCGTCCAGCAGTTCGGCGCTGACGACATCAATATTTTGTGGCATTGATTTAAGAGGAATATCACCACGATACGGTTGACGCTGCTGAACAACTTCAATTTGCTCGATGTCATCGGCATCGGCGTTAGTCTGGGCGTTGACAGTGGATGACAGTGCAACTGATACAGCAGCTGCAAGCACTGACTTCACGATAATTCTGTTGGTGTTCATCTTGTGTTGTTCTCCAATGAGTTTTTTGGTCAACGGCAAAAGGAGATATCCGACAGCCTATGGTTGTTATTGTGCTATCTGAAATTCTTTTGGCTATTTGCATTCTAAGGTT
>DDJQ01000013.1 GCA_002339125.1 Alteromonadaceae bacterium UBA2620 | reverse complement strand
ACTTCAGGGAGTCCATATAAGAGGGATGAGGCGGAGACGCCTCACCCTACTCGATGTGGCTTACCATCGGGGAATATTCTGTTTACCGATCTTATTATGACCGAACCTCAGGACGCTATCTGGCAGCAAATATACAGCGGCCAGTGGTATCAGACCCACCATCCACAATTAGTGCAAGCGCGCGAGCTGGCTAAGCGATTATGCAATGAGCTAAATCAACTACCGGTGAGCGAAGTGGCCAAGCGTCAGGCGCTTATCAGCCAGCTTTTACCTAACGCCAAAGTTGCCGCTACCGGCAATGACTTTGCCTGTGACTACGGGATTAATATTTATGCTGAAACTCCGGTTATTATGGGCGACAGGGTAGTGATCCTGGATGCCGCGCCCGTGTTTTTTGGCGCAAACGTTAGAGTAGAGAATAGCGTTGTGATTGCGTCGCTCACGCACCCGCTGGAAGCAGCAAAACGTAGAGCAGGGTGGCAACAGGCCAGCCCCGTTAAAATCGGCGATAACGTGGTACTGTGTGAAGGTTGCACGGTTCTACCGGGGGCTGTTATCCCGGCAGGTTCGGTTATCGAACCGGGTAAAGTGGTTACCCGGTAATGTGCGGCTAGTCTAAAAAGACTTTTTGGGTTTAGTCGTACTGCGTGAGTTTATTAAAGTTAATCATGGCTCTGAGCTCTTTGCCGTACTCCTCGCCGCGCTCTGAATAACTGTTTAACCCGTGACTAAGTTCAATACCGGTAATATCAGCATCCTGTTTACGTAATGACTGACGAATGTTTCTTAACGAACGGTAGGCATCATGACTATTCAGGTTCATCATATAGCTGGCCACGGAGTCGCGGGGTGAGCGAAAATCCGCCACTTCATGCACCTGGTCCTGACCGCGATCGTTAGGCACGATGCCGCAGCCTTTCACAAAACACCACTGGCCAAAAAAGTTATTCCCTTGCTGGGCAAACCGTGAGGTGCCCCAGGCACTTTCGTTGGCAGCTTGGGCCAGCGCCAGCGAAGCCGGTACGATATCTACTCTGCGCAGTAATACTGTGCACAGTGACTCAGCCTCAACATCTGTTTTATCCACCCGGTATTTCACTGCCAGATCAGAAAGGGCAGCGTTATTTTCGGCATCCGCTGTACAGACTTCTTTCACTTGGGCTCGGTCGGCCAGTATTTCTTTGTTCACATCGGCCACCAGGGGCTCAAAGTAGCCAAAAAATGCCGTTTTACGCTCAGGGCCAGCCTGGTACTGAGAAAAATCCGGGGGCGTTACCCGGCTAAAGAAGGCAAACCACAATGCAATAGCCACCAGGATGGTAACCAGAGTCAGCAATACTTTGTTATTTTTAAGATTTATCATATTTTCCCCGTATAGCTTTTATCAGGCGCGAAAATGTATATCGCCAGTCATTGATAGCAGTCAGAGGCTAAAACAGATCATTCTTGGCCTGTGTTGACGGTTTGTCTGCGTTGGTCGACTACTTTCAGAATGCGCCGGTAAATGATGTCACAAATCAGCCAGGGGTCATCGCCGCTGGTACTGGCAAACATCACCACCACAGTATCGCTTGATTCGTCATACCGCGCAAAACTTAAATAGCCTGGTAACCAGCCATCATGGCTATTCACGTAAAGGCTGTTATAGAGCGCTTGTTCTTCCTGGGTAAGTAATGAGCCATCATTAAGTGCTCTGAGAAAAACCGCAACGTCTGCTGCGGTGGCTACCATTGCGCCAGCAGGACTCATAAAGGCGAGGTGTTTGAGGTCATCGTCGTAACCTGACACATAGCCACTCATTAATGAGGGGAGTAACGGTTCGCTTAAAACGCCAAAGGTTTGATGTAACCCCAGCGGCTGGAGAAATTCTTGCTGGATATAATCACGGTAACTGTAACCCAGCGTTTTATCCATAATCCGGCCAAGTAACAAATAGTTAGTGTTGGAGTAGGCGTAGTCTTTTCCCGGCTCAAATAAGGCTGGCTTATCATAAATCAAAGCCAGGCTTTGTTTGGTAACGCTGTCTTCATCAATCGGTTCAAACCAGTTAAATGCCGGGTCGTCGGTATAATTGGCAATGCCACTTCGATGCTGCACCAGCATACGCAGGGAAATATCACCGGCATTGGTTATCCGGGCGGCTTGTTGTGGGAGATATTTGAGCAACGAAGCGTCGGGATCCAGCTGACCATTCGCTGCAAGGCGGGTCACTGCCGCCGCGACATAAAGTTTACTCACACTGGCTATTTTAAACAGTGCGTCGGTCTGCGCTGGTTGTTGGGTTTGCCTGTTATGCAAGCCCGCCGCATAACTTTGCGGCAGTGTATTTATACCAGTGTCTACGTGAACAATCATGCCCGCAATCCCACTGTCGATGGCACGGTCGAGCTCGGTCTGAATATCTTCGCCCTGTGGCGCCAGATAAATGAAAAGCGCTTTAACTGGCGCGAACAAGGCTATGCTGGATATCACAACAACCAGTGCCAGTAACCGTAAGGCATTAACGGTTTTACGTTGCATTGCCGTATGTCTTTGTAATGAGTTAAGTAACAATAGCCTAAGGCTAGTTGTGGCGGATTACCAGCAGCCTTTGTAACAAGGTGTTTTATTGGCGGTTTTTCGCTTAAATTTTGATTATGCTTGCTATATTGGATTAGCAAAGCGAATAACAATATTACCGGGCAGCGGCTTCCCACGCATTTAATGCGCCCAACCTGTCAGTCAATGCACATAAGGAATGGAAAATGACGCAGCAACCTGATTTACCCCGGATATCCGGATTCTGGCGGTGAATTGTCGCACTGAATGTCGACTCGATATTACTGGCCCTGGGAGGATTTGCGCTGGGTGTGGTGCTCGAATCGGTGTTTATCCAAATGGGTAGCTGGTCGGTATTCATCGGCTTCTTTCTCTCACTGGGTTATTTCGGCGTGATGAACAGTCGCTACGCTGAAGGCCAGACGTTGGGTAAAAGGCTTCTGGGTATTCGGGTTGTCGACGGTAATAATCAGACTATTTCGCTGGGGCGTTCACTGCTGAGATATTGTGTTTACGGTATCCCTATTGCTTTACAGATTGATTTTCTGCCAGCAGACGGTTCTGATTTCTGGCTCCTGTATCCCATAGGGGCCCTCCTTATAGGCGGTTCCTTTTCGATACTGTATTTGTACGTGTTTAACCGGCGAACACGGCAATCCCTGCACGACCTGGTCGTTGGTACTTATGTGGTTTATGCCGGTGCACAACAGGAGGAAGTCAGAGAGGTGTGGAAGCCACACCTGGTAATCGTTGCACTGTTGTTCATAGTTGGTTTTATCAGCCCTAGAGCTATCTTTATAGTTTTTTCCTCCGGTGAGTTTGAACAGATGCTCGCAACGCGGGCCGCATTAATGCAGGAGCCAGGTGTAAATGCCGTAGGGATAATGACCAGCGCAACCAGCTATTACGCCGAACCCACGGACCAGGGAAATACTTCGCAGAACAGCGTAGATCTGGCGGTATATATCGATTCCAATCATGTGGATGATATGGAATATGCAAGGGAATTAGCTGAAAAAGTGTTAGTGCATTATCCCGATGCCATGGACAAAGATGTTATCTCTGTCGACCTCTATTACGGTTACGACATTGGTATCTGGTCGAGTTGGGATGTAGGTAGTTACGAGTTTAATCCTACCGGTTTATGAGTTGGGATTGCCCTCAGGGATTGCCTCAATACGTAATACCGGCTGAATTATACAGTCATCCCGTATATGGACTCCTCTTGTCAT
>DDJQ01000017.1:6606-34840 GCA_002339125.1 Alteromonadaceae bacterium UBA2620 | reverse complement strand
ATGTCAAACAAGGCCGAGAGTACCGCCGGGTGGTAACTGTTGTACAAGCTGGCTACGCGCGAATTGTTGCGATCTACGGCGAGCAGGTACTGGGTTAAATCGTTACTGCCGACTGAGAAAAAGTCGACCTTTTTTGCCAGTTGCGGCAATTGATACAACACCGAGGGCACTTCAAGCATTATCCCCAGGCGCGGGCGATAAAGCCGCTCGCCTTGGAGCCTGGCCTCTTCTTCTACCTCGAAGAACGCCTGCTCCACCAGCCGGCGCGCCTCGTTGACTTCGCCGACACTGGAAATCATCGGCAGCATAATGCTGAGATTCTGTAAGCCAATACTGGCGCGTAACATGGCGCGGATTTGCACCAGGAAAATTTCCGGATGGTCCAGGGTCAGGCGGATCCCACGCCAGCCCAAAAACGGGTTTTCTTCGGTAATCGGAAAGTACGGTAAAGGTTTGTCACCGCCTACATCCAGCGTACGCATGACAATTTCGCGATCCGGCGCGCTTAACAGCACATTGCGGTACAGCTCTACCTGTTCGCTTTCAGACGGAAAGCGCTCGCGCATCATAAACGGAATTTCCGTACGATAGAGCCCTATACCGACTTTACCGGAGCGCACTGCGGTTTCTATCTCGGCCGATAAGCCAGCGTTAACCTGCAAATTAATCCGGCAGCCGTCTTCACTTTCGCAGGGCTTGTTAGCTTCTTTGTCGATGCGCTCTGAGAGGAGTTTTTCTTCTTCTATGAGTTGACTGAACTCAGCCTTGATTGCCTTTTCAGGCGACACAATAACCTCGCCGGCGTAGCCGTCGAGGAGGATTTCTTTTTTCTCAAGCAGGGTTGGCGAAACATTCTGACAGCCCATAACCGCGGGTACACCCATGGCTCTGGCGAGAATAGCGGCGTGGGAGTTATTGGAGCCACGAATGGAGATTATGCCAGCCAGAAACTCCTTGGGGAATTCCGCCAGCATTGGCGCGGAGACTTCTTCGGCCACCAGGATGCTAGCCTCGCTAGGGCGATCGCTGACGGCTTCTGTCTTGCCACTGATCACCTGCAGAATATTAACCAGGATCCGGTTAGATAAGTCCACAATATCGATGGCCCGTTCCTGCATGTACGGATCATCCATCGCCTCAAACCGGGCAGCATAAGCTTCTACCACCAGCTTTAATGATGACGCAGCATCCCAGCCCTCGCGTATTTTTGCCTCAACTTCCCGCCCCAGGCTGTTGGCGTCGAGTAATTGATGATAAAGCTGAAAGATTGCCCGTACATCATCGGGTACCTGGCCTTCCAGCCGTTGCGACAGCGCTTCGACCTGGGTGCGGGTAACTTCTACCCCTTTGCGGTAATAATCAATTTCCTGCTGGGTATTATCCGACTGTTTTACAATCCAGGTAGCCAATGTGTAGGCCGCATGTGGGGAATACCCCACGCCCATTGCCAGGCCAGGTGAACCCGGTACACCACGAACATTCTTTTGAATGTGGCCAGCGTAAATGCCGGCAATCGGATTGAGTGCACCACGGGTTTCAGCGTGGGATATTTCCAGCGCAATCTGCGCCGCCAACGTAACCAGAAAGGCTTCTTCATCTTCACTGAATTTACGCCTGGCACTTTGCTGCATGGTGATAACCCCCAGCACTTTACGCTGATGGATAATCGGGGTGCCAAGAAAGGCGTGGTAACTTTCTTCCTTAACTTCCGGATAGTGCTTAAAGCGGGGGTGGTTGGGCGCATCCTGAATATTGAGCGGCTCTTCGCGCTGCCCTACCAGCCCGATCAGGCCTTCAGAAAAGCCAATTTTAACCAGCTCCACGGCGTCGGGCGCGAGGCCGTCGGTGGCTTTTAGAACAAAAGCCTGAGAGTTGTAGTCGGCCAGGTAAATAGAGCAGGAGTCAACGCCCATGGTTTGCTTAACGCGTTCAGCCAGACGAAACAGTCCATCGGTCAACCGGGGGATTTGGTTGACCTCCTGAACGATACTCTTAAGTACCGTTAGAATACTGTTTTTTCGACCCGCTTCTGCCGCCAAGAGTTACCCTACCCTTATCCGCGTCGTTTGCGACGATGCTGCTTTGAATGATGATGCTGGTGTCGCGGCTGCGAGGTGATCACCGTCCCGGCAAATTCTTTCATTACACGGCGGTAGACATCGCGCTTAAAGGACACCACATTTCTCACCGGGTACCAGTAACTCACCCAGCGCCAGTCATCAAATTCCGGATGACCGGATTTCAATACATCTACGTCTTTGTCCTGGCAATCCAGTTGCAACAAAAACCATTTTTGTTTCTGTCCTATACAAACCGGATTACTGCCTTGCCTTATTAACCGTTTGGGCAGTTTGTATCGCACCCAATTTCGTGTCACGCTCAGAATGCTTACGTCTTTCGGGGTAAGTCCTACTTCTTCATGTAACTCACGATACATTGCCTGCTCTACAGTTTCCCCTTCATCTATTCCGCCTTGGGGAAACTGCCATGAATGTTGGCCATACCGTCTTGCCCAAAATACCTGACCTATTTTGTTGCAAATCACTATGCCCACATTCGCACGGAATCCATCGGTATCTATCACTCAGACTCCCGGGCACTTTATAATGTTCTGTGATAGCATTCTTTCACAAACCTTTGTGCATGCAAAGTATTTATGACATTTGTTTAACGTAATGGGTTTTTAAGGGATAGAAGGTTTGCAAGTACCAACCTGTGCACCCGCAGATTTATCAGAACTGGAAAGCCGCGCTCAGGCGATTGCCGGATTCACTCTTGGCGAGCTGGCAGATATGGCCGGCTTTGCCATTCCACGGGACTTTAAACGCCACAAAGGCTGGACAGGCCAGCTGATTGAAACCTGGTTAGGCGCCACCGCCGGCTCTAAGCCACAACAGGATTTCCCGGAACTCGGGGTGGAACTCAAAACCCTGCCAATTAATCAGTTCGGCCAGCCGCTGGAAACCACTTACGTATGTTATGCCCCCTTACTGCTGCCGCCGTTAATCACCTGGCAAACCTGTAATGTCAAAAACAAGCTGCAATGTGTTCTGTGGGTACCGGTTGAGGGCGAACGGCAGATACCGGTAGCTGAGCGGCGCATTGCTACGCCTTTTCTGTGGCAACCCAACGAAGCACAAAACGCCCTGTTACAGCAGGACTGGGAAGAACTCACCGAGATGATCGCCCTTGGCAAGGTTGAGTCAGTGACGGCCCGGCATGGCGAGGTCATGCAGCTTCGTCCTAAGGCTGCCAGTGGCCAGGTGCTAACCGATGCCCTGGATGCCGAGGGCAATAAAATTCAAACCCGGCCACGGGGCTTTTATCTGCGTAAACAGTTCACCAGTCTGATCCTGCAGACCCATTTCCAGCAATAACCATCGTTACCCGGTTTTGCCTTTGACCTGAATCAAGCGATAGCGTCAACGGCTTTGCATATAAATAAAGACTTATATACAGTCAGTACACAGAATTTGACTGGCCCGGGGAGTAACCATGGCACTATTAATTAGCGAAGAATGTATTAACTGTGACTTGTGTCCGGCGGAGTGTCCAAACGAAGCCATTAGCATGGGTGACGAGATCTATCAGATTGATACTGCGCGCTGTACTGAGTGTGTAGGCCACTACGACGAACCACGTTGTGTGGATGTTTGTCCGGTAGAATGTATCGAGCAGGACCCGGCAAACAAAGAAACCCTTGATCAGCTCGCCGAAAAATACGCTGCCATGTATGCGTAACGTATGCTGGCGGCAAACTTTAGTGGCGGCTTTCGAGATATTTTAAAAAGCTGCGACTGGCGGTGCCATTCGCTCCAAGCTTAAGGCGTTTGGTGACACTGCCGAGTTTGGTGTCAGATCCCAGTAATACCTGCTTGGCATACTTCATTCGATACTGGTAGATAAACCCACGGAAATGGGTTTTCTTACCCGCCAGTAACGCCAGACAAATATCACTGGCAGATATGCCTGCCCGCTCAGCAAAAACCGCCAGGGTCAGGCCGATTTCTTTGTAAGCTTTTTGACTGATCACCGCGGCTTCGGCACGTTTTAATAGCGCCTGAGCAGTGCTCTGCGACATTTTAGGTGCTTCACTCATGGCGTCGTGGTCGAAGGGTGACGGTGACGGCCGGTGAGCACGGCTTAATTGTGCCAGCAACACCAACGTAGTGAGAGCCAGTCCTAAATGAAACCAGGCCAACCAGAATGTCAGCGGTAAAAAGCCAAACGCAACCGCGGCAACAATAATCGCCAGACAGAAAGCCATGCCGACGGCAAAACCGCTAGCACCGCTTAGCCCTTTAATGTGATACATTTCAGTATCCACTACCTGCAAGGGTAATTCGTGGTGGTATTGCTGTAATTGCTCAATCAGCACAATACTGATGTACAAAAATAAAAAGGCCGCAATCAAACAACTTAAATACACAGCCCAGTAACTAAGCGGCTCTCCAATCGGAGCAAAACCCGGCCATTGTTGCCAGTCACTGCCATTCAGCCAACCCTGAATAGCCACTAACACTAACAATCCAATACCTGCTGCATAAAACGGCCACAGTACCAGGTTTGGCTTACGCCACAGCATCGCGAGTAAGTTACGGTAAATCCCGGCTAACAATAGCGGCATTGCAACTACTGCCGCCGCTGCCACCCAGGGTGACGCGCCGCCAACCAGCTGCCATAATTCACTGCTAAGCAGCATCGGCCAGCTCAGCATGGCCAGCCAGAATCCCTTATAGCCTCTCGCTGCAACCTTATTTCTACTGACTTTAAACAGCAGGCACAGCCACAGGACAGTCAGCGCACCTGCGCTCCAGAGTGGGATCATGTGTTGAGTGGACATTGTATTTTTGTTCCGCGGTAATCAGTTACCAGTACACTTCGCCGGTCATGGCAACCTGACGACTTCTTTCCATCACATTGAGCAGCCCGTGGGTTTTCTCATGAACCCACTCCAGCAACTCCTGTTGCTCGGCCAACTCAGCATCAAAAATTGACTTTTTCAATAGTAACAAAGCATTGAGTTCATCGATACCGATTAAAATATCCAACCAAGGCGCGCGGAAGTGGCCACGACTGTCTTCAAACATATCGGCCAGTAAAAAGCCGTTAAACAAGGTCTGGCGCAACAGCATTTCTACTGACGTATAATTCGAAGCGTACATACGACGCTGGATAGGCATGGTTTGAAGAATGGTTTGCCAGCCTTGCGACAGCCAGCCCTTGGCATGCTCCATCAGCGGCATTTCATAGCCTTTTACCTCGGAACGCCAGGGTTTGCTTTGCAGCATCTGAGCAATAGCGAGTTTTAGCTTTGAGGGCGCAGACTGAAAAAGCCGGCTGGCAGGATCATGGGCCTGCACCAAGCCGGCCTGCCGCCCCTGCAAGTAGCTGATCAGAGCCGGATAGCGTGACAGCTTTTTATTAAACAAACTCTTCTTCGACAACAACAAACGTAAGCTCTGCAGATCGTCCTGCCACAGCCAGTTATCGGCATAACTGAGCAGTTGCTTATGCAGTGTCAGCATGGCCGGGCATTGTAAAACGGGTAAATACAGCGACACCGTCTGTAACAGCATTCGCACTGCCCGGGTAACCTCAGTAAGCATTTTGGTAGCGCCGGTTTCAAAGTACAGATGCTCATGTTTTTGCCAATGCACCAAACCACATTCCAGCGCCCGGCAAAAAGCGGCTTCGGTAGAAATATTGTCTTTCAGCGGCAGGAAGTCCGGTAGCGGCGTCACTTTATGAGAAACACCGTGCAGCAACTGGTACCCCTGGGCCGCTTTGGAGGTATCACTTAACCTCGCCGGTAGCGCATCCACCAGCCGGTTTGCCAGCTCGAACATACGGCTGAGCTCGCCGCTTTTTAACTCAAGCTCGATTTCGCGGATCGGTGCTTCCTGCTGCTGCGCAGCCACTTTACCGTTATCGTAAACCAATTCAATTTCGGCATCGGGGTAGCTAATGTCAAAGATAGTCCGGTTAAAATGCGTGCCGAACTGCTTTTCCAACTGCTCGTTTAACGTTTCTGCCTGATGCCCTTGTGGCCAGGGCACATCATTAAACAGGGTCAGGTCGGGTTCCGGACTATCCAAATCAACGTTAAATTCCAAACGCTGATGCAGGCCGCCGCTAACCTGCCCGCTGGTTTTTACCGTTTGCTCGTAGCGACCATCGGCACCACGCACCCGCATGCCAATTTTATTTTGCTGAAACAAGTGATCGGTGGTGTCGTAATAATCATTAAGCAGGTCAGTCTGACCTTTCTCCTCAATGGCTACATCCTGCGACGTTAAGGCGGTGAAGAGGTTGTTTTTAAGTGCGGGCAACGGATCTTCGCGCAGCACAAATTTGATTTCGGTTTCCGACATGGAACAGTCGTACTCATAAGCAGTTGCGAGATAGTCCGGCTACATTACCTGCCGATGGGTCATTTAGCAATAGGCGCCACGCGCAGAGCGCCAGCAATAACAATGTATGTCGGGAAGCACTTGCCTTTCATGGTATCAGCCCCTAACATCAGAGCATTATTTTATGATGTAGAGACACTCATGCGCTTGCTACCTTTTCTTTTCGGCCTGGTTATTGTGAGCCTGCCAGCCGCGGCTCAGCAATCTTCAGATACCTTATCGGCCGATAGCGATCACTATATTGCCGATAACCTTATTGTTTACATGCATTCCGGGCCGGGGCGTAATTACCGGATCCTGGGCTCTATTGAAGCCGGATTACCGGTAACCGTGCTGCAAACCAACAGTGAAAATGACTTTTCTCAAATCAGCGATGCCAACGGTCGTGAGGGGTGGGTAGAAACTCAGTATCTTATCGACACTATTTCTCGCCGGGCGCAATTACCGCAGTTAAGTCAGCGTCTCGCCGACAGCGAACAGCAGCTTAACCGGGTTCAGTCACGCAACGCCGAACTGAGCCAGGAGCTGGCGCAGGTAAAACAACAAAATGCTCAGCTGGAAGCGGCGCTGAATGAATCACAACAATCGGTTTCGTCGCTGGAAGCGCAAATCAGCGTTCAGGATACCCAGGAGCGTTACAGGATGTTCAGTTATGGCGGTATTGTTGCGGGTGCCGGCGTTATACTTGGCATTATCGTGACCTTTATTCCAAAACGTCGTCGCCGCAACGATTCCTGGATGTAATGGCTTTGCCAATCAAAAAGGGCGCTTAAATAAGCGCCCTTTTTCGTTTTTTGATGACCTGTTTTTTTTGGCTACTCGTCTTCGTCTACCATGGTCATCAGCGAGGTATTACCGCCCGATGCCGTAGTATCGATACTGATAGTCTTCTCGGTCATCAGACGCTGAATCAGCTTATCGTTATATTCAGCGGTGATTACCGGCAGGATAGCGCCCTGACGTTCGGCTAACATCGCAGTAATGTGAGCAGTACGCTCGGTATTACTGTCGACGACCACACCAGCCAGTTGCTCATCCATTAACAGCGCGTCGAGGTGGCTTAGTCTGGCAACCTGGAATACACCATCAGGCGCACCTACTGCCTTAAACTTCTCTTTCACAGCAAGCGCCTCTTCATAGAATAAATCAGAGACAACAGACACCACGCAGTTACCGGTAGCCAGGGCTGATACGATAGACAGCATCCAGTATTCGAACGCTACTTCCTTATCGGCGAAACAGACCAGTACCCCACGAGGCTCAAGGTAAAGCTTATTCGACTCACCCGTTGGTCCTGGCAATACAGTAGGTTTGGCGAGTTTTTTATCGATGCTGATTAACTGCGAACGGGCAGAAGCCAGTGTGCGGTTAAGGTCATCGGCCAACTCCTCAACGATATCTACCGTTGCCAGTTTAGCCAGCAGCTGACGCACTTTGGAGATCCGCTCATGCAGCGGCAGATAACGCCAGGTTTCTTCAGTCTCGGTTGCCTTACGCATAATGGCAGCCGCTTCTTCGTGCTGGGTATCACCGCCCGACAATGCATCATCGATACTTTCAGGCTCTTCCAGAATGGTGGGTTTCGGCGTGGCTTTTTCCATCATCAGGCGCGACAGGTAGCTTGGGCCACCCGCTTTTGGCCCGGTGCCGGATAATCCACGACCACCAAATGGCTGAACACCTACAATGGCACCAATCATGTTGCGGTTAATGTATACGTTGCCTACCCGTGAGCGGGCAGCCAGTTCATACGCACGCTCTTCTATACGGGAGTGAATCCCCATCGTCAGGCCATAACCGGTATCATTAATTTGCTTGAGCACTTTATCAAGCTCTTTACCTTTAAAGCGAACCACGTGCACAACCGGGCCAAACACCTCACGTTTTAATACGCTCAGATCACTGATTTCATAAAGGGTTGGCGGGAAGAAAGTCCCGTCTTTCGCGCTTTCAGGCAGTTCTGACTGATAAAGCAATTTGCCGTTTTCTTTCATGTATTCGGCATGTTCCTGCAGCGAAGACAGGGCTTTCTGGTCAATTACCGGGCCCACATCAGTGCTCAACCACGACGGATCGTCAATGGTCAGCTCTTTCACCGCACCGGTGAGCATTTTAATGAGGTTATCAGCGATGTCTTCCTGAACAAACAGAACCCGCAATGCAGAACAGCGCTGACCGGCACTCTGGAAGCCGGAATGAATAACATCATCCACCACCTGCTCAGGCAAAGCGGTTGAATCGACAATCATACAGTTCTGGCCGCCGGTCTCGGCAATCAGCGGGACCTGTTCACCACCACGCTGGGCCAGTGTTTTGGAAATCAGTGTACCGGTTTGGGTTGAGCCGGTAAAAATAACCGCCTTTATACGCTCATCCGGCAGCAATACGTTGCCCACATCCGGGCCTTTGGCAATAACCAGTTGTAAGGCGTTATCCGGTAAGCCCACCGAGCGCATCATCTGCACTGCACGCACGGCAATCATACTGGTTTGCTCAGCCGGTTTAGCCACCACGGTATTACCGGTTGCCAGTGCGGCTACCACCTGACCAAGGAAAATGGCCAGCGGGAAGTTCCACGGGCTGATACAAAGTACCACGCCACGAGGCACCAGACGTTCATCCTGGCTAAGCTCCACGGCTCTGGCAGCATAATAGCGACAGAAGTCCACGGCTTCACGCACTTCGTCGATAGAGTCCTGAGTTACTTTACCTGCCTCACGAATACATATCGCAATCAGCTCGTCCATATGCCGTTCCAGGGAATCCGCTACCTGATTCAGTAGCATTGCCCGTTCACTGGCAGAGCGCTCCGACCACTCCTGAAAACCGCTTTCAGCGTTATCAAGGGCCTTTTTGATTGCCGCTTCATCGGCATAATGGTGATAACCCACAATATCGTTGAGGTTGGCCGGGTTCTTCACCGCCACCGCACCGTCCGGCACACCCTCCGGCGGCACAACGTACTGACGTGCATAACGCCCTAAGTTGTACTTGAGAGTGTTAACGGTATTCAGATCGGTAAGATCCAAGCCTTTGGAATTAACCCGCTCCGGGGCAAACAATTCTGAGGCTTTATTGATTTGCTTGTTATAGCGGTACGTCAGACGCTGAGTCAGCTCTACCGGGTCCTCAAGCAGTGCCTCTACCGGCTTACTATCGTCCACAATGGCGTTAACGAACGAAGAATTAGCACCATTTTCCAGTAACCGGCGTACCAGGTAAGCCAGCAGATCTTCATGAACACCGACCGGCGCATACACCCGGCACTGAATGTGTTCTTCAGTAACAACCTGATCGTACAGCGTATCGCCCATGCCATGCAGACACTGGAACTCAAAACCTTGCTTGTCATCACCGGCCAGCTCAACTATCACTGAGGCGGTATAAGCGTTGTGGGTGGCAAACTGGGGATAAATCGTATCCCGGTACTCTAGCAGTTGGTTAGCACATGCATGGTAAGACACATCAGTAGACGATTTACGGGTAAACACCGGAAACGCATCCACACCGGCAGTCTGGGTGAGTTTGATTTCAGTATCCCAGTACGCCCCTTTCACCAGGCGCACCATCATTTTGCGGCCAACATCCACAGTCAGCTCGCGCAGCCATTCAATAACATGGATGGCACGTTTCTGATAAGCCTGTACTGCCAGACCAAATCCTTCCCAGCCATCAAGATCCGGATCGCGGAACACTTTCTCGATAATATCCAGCGAAGTCTCAAGCCGGTCTGCTTCTTCCGCATCGACTGTAAGGCCAATATCGTATTCTTTGGCCATCATACACAATGATTTAAGTCTTTCTGGCAGCTCTTCCATCACCCGCTCATAATGAGAAAACTCATAGCGTGGATGGATTGCCGACAGTTTTACCGAAATACCGGGCGACTTTCGCGGCCCTTTACCGGCAGCGGCTTTACCAATTACTTTAATAGCTTTTACATAGGCATCGTAATAACGATCAGCATCGGCAAAGGTGCGGGCCCCCTCACCAAGCATATCGTAAGAATATACATACCCTTTCTTTTCTTTTTCCTGAGCGCGTTCTACCGCATCTTCGATGCTTTCGCCCATGACAAACTGGCGGCCCATCACGCGCATGGCAATATTCATGGCCCGGCGGATCACCGGCTCACCCAGGCGGCCAAGGGTCTTTTTCAACAGGCCAAACTGCTCACTCTTACGTTTGTCGGCATAATTGACCATGTTACCGGTAAACAATAAGCCCCATGATGAAGCGTTAACGAACAGGGATTCACTGTTGCCAAGGTGCGGGGTCCACTGACCTTTAGATAGTTTGTCGCGGATCAGTTCGTCCTGGGTGTCTTTATCCGGCACCCGCAGTAACGCTTCCGCCAGGCACATCAATACCACGCCTTCCGAGGTAGACAGAGAATATTCATTCAGCAGAGCGTCAACGCCACCATGGCCCTCCTGCTCGCGCCGAATTTTAAGCACCATGCGTCGGGCGCGCTCCCATGCCCGGCTGCGGGCGCGAGGATTGACTTCGGCAATCGGCAGGATCTGGTCGACCGCGTCAGTTTCGGGGATGCGATAATAATCGCGGATCAACTGTCGGATCGGGCTGGTAGTCGTAAACGTACTTTTAGTTAACATTGAACCCCTTGTGTACTTTCTGTCGTATAAAAATTAAGATTATCACCGTTTTTTAACGCGGCAGTTTGAATACAGATTACTGTTTTATTAGTAGAAGCGCTCATTGAAGCGCTCTGTTAACAAAGGTTGTGTATTCTAACCAAGACGACTGCGCCGGGGTATTCCCCCACACCTGCCCGTGACGAGAAAGCCGGTGAACTAACGTAAGATTTTGTTGCCACATTAACCGGCCAGTTTTTGCGCGTCAAGGCAGAGCCGGTGCACTACGTCGCTGTGCGATATCTAACAGCCTGACGGAAATGGCGTGCATCACAGTCACAGTAAAGGAGCAAGTTATGCAGAGTCGAGCCACTAAGTTTACCGTCTGGATAGCAGGGATAATTCTCACCCCGGTGATCATCTACTGGCTGTTTGCTGACATGCTGATTAAATCAATGCTGGAAGCCCAGCTAACCCAGGCCCATGGTGCAGAGGTGAACATTGGCGGCTTTGAGCACAGGTTGTTTCCTCTGGAAGTCGAAGTTACTGAGATAGGCTTTACCGATCCGGCTCAGCCTCAAAACAATCAACTGGTAGTAGGGCGTCTGGCAGGCGATGTGGAACTGATGCCCTTATTGTCTGACCAACTGATTATGAATCAGGTGGATTTGTTGGATGTTGCTTTTAATCAGCCGCGTCCTGCGCCGGGCAAAGTGCTGCGCCAACCGGAAGGACAAAGCTTCGATGAAATCCTTAGCGAAGCGAAGGAAGCCCTGCCAACGGTAGATGAATTGCTGGAACGTTCGCCGCTGAAAACCACCGCAGCAGTGGAAGACGCCAGAACTACCTACAACACTTATGCTACCGAGCTTAAAACAGACTATCAGGCGTTGCCAGGCAAGTCCCGCCTTGAGTTTTACAAAGCCGAAATTCAGAAACTTCGCGACACCGACTTTAAAAATCCGGCAGAAGTTGTAAAAGCAAAAGCGGCTTTTGATGAATTAAAGCAACAAATTCGCACCGATAAAGAAAAAATTACCACGTTCAGAGAAAAAGCCAGTGAGGCAAGAACCGCAATGAGCGGCGCTTTGAAAACCTTAAAAGCGGCACCAGAGCAGGATTATGAACTGCTCAAAGGGGTTTATGCTGGCGACCAGGCCGCCCTGTCGCAGCTAACCGAAGCGGTATTCGGTGATAAAGCGGCTCAGTACAACCGCTATTTATTCAGCGCCTTTGACCTACTGGTGCCCTTACTCAAGGGCGGCGCAGCGCCAACAGCAGATGAACAACCCGGTACGCCTCTGCAGGTGTTAGTCAGGCAGGCCAACCTGTCCGTTAACTGGCAGGACACCCTGCTCACCGGTGACTGGAAAAATATCACCAACCAGCATTCGGTATTTGGCCACCCTACTACC
Source organism: Alteromonadaceae bacterium UBA2620 (assembly GCA_002339125.1). Lineage (GTDB taxonomy): Bacteria > Pseudomonadota > Gammaproteobacteria > Enterobacterales > Alteromonadaceae > Alteromonas. Next base: position 22,417 of record DDJQ01000017.1, on the reverse strand, counting down.
TTCATCCTCAATGCCGCTGCCGAAGGTGCCCAAAAGTTTGCTACGCAGGGGCAGTTTTTTATGGATTCTGACGGGCTGGATGCGTCACAGACCTGGCAGATTGCCGGCTTATTATTAGACAGCGTCTCGCTGAGTGATAATCCGCGCCTTGATGCCTCCATAAAACAGGCCTTACTAGCGGCCAGTGGCTCGCTTGAGATCACCGATAATATGCTGGATGGCTCGGGCACTGTGGATCTGACTAAGCTGACCATGGCAGCAACGGGCAGCGACAACCTGACCAACGCCATTGCCAGCCTGCTCGATAGCCTGCAACAGCTTGATATGACTATGAACATTAGCGGCACCTTAAGTGCACCAAATTTTGGCTTTTCATCAGACCTTGATCGCCAGTTGGCCAACGCGGCATTATCCAGCCTCAGCGCCTCACAGCAGGACAAACTCAACGAACTGAATAGTAAATTACAGGGTATGGTAGGCAGTCAGGATGACAACCTGGCCAGCGAGCTGGGCAATATATCAACCTGGATGAGCGCCACTCAGCGCGATGAAGCCGCATTGCAGGAGTTACTGCAGGCGACCTTCAAAAATGCGGTGGAAAAACAGAAAGACAAGCTGCTGAACAAACTGTTCGATAAACTGGATGGACGTTGAGCATCCGGCGCGGCATAATAACTTCGACTAATTCGAACAGGTGTTCATTGTGTGGCGAGATCGGGCAATCCTTTTTATTCTGCTGGCGCTGTTAGGCGCGCTGCAGTATCGCCTGTGGCTCGGGAAAAACAGTATTCCTGACTATCTGGCCAAACAACAGGAAGTGCAAAAGCAGCATCAGCAAAACGCCAACCTGGTGCAGCGCAATGCGCTGTTAAAGGCTGATATCAGTGACCTCACTATCGGCCTTGAGGCGGTAGAAGAAAGAGCAAGAAACGAGCTTGGCCTGATAAAACGGGGGGAAACCTTTTACCGCATACTGCCCAGCGAAGATGACTAAGTGGCACAGTTAGCGTTGGTTTCCTTAATCCCCTCCAACAATGACCATCAAAAAAACAACAAAGAGAAACATACCTTTGAGCACAGCTAATACATCCATTGTTGCCGTGGTTCCCGCGGCGGGTATTGGTTCACGGATGCAGGCCGACCGCCCCAAGCAATATCTCACCATTGGCTCGCAAACGATTCTGGAGCACACCTTATTAAAACTGGCGGCTCATCCCGCCATATCCAGAGTGGTAGTTGCCCTGAGTCCCATTGATCAATACTTTAGCCAATTATCGCTGCAGAATGCACCATGGCTGACTATAGTAGACGGAGGAGCGAGTCGTGCTGAGTCGGTGAATAATGCTCTGGCTGAGTTAGCTAGCAACGAGTGGGCGCTGGTGCATGACGCCGCGCGTCCTTGCGTAAACAGTAGCGACATTAGCCGCTTGATTGAGCGCATTGACGCAGAGCATTTTGGGGGCGGCATTCTTGCCACGCCAGTTCGCGACACCATGAAACGGGCCAGCGCAGATACTGCCAACCCGGTGGTGCTAAAAACGGAAGAGCGGGAAAACCTCTGGCATGCACTTACCCCTCAGTTATTCAGAGCGGATAGGTTACGTGAAGCACTGGCGGCAGCATTATCGGCTGGCGCGGTGGTCACCGATGAGGCCTCAGCCATGGAGTTTGCCGGTTACACAGTTGAGTTAATCGACAGCGATCCGGCCAACATCAAGATTACCCGCCCGGCAGATTTGCCGCTGGCGCAATTTTATTTACAACAAAGCAGGTAAGTGACACATATGCGGATCGGACACGGTTACGACGTTCACAAATTCGGTGGCGAAGGCCCGATTACTATTGGTGGTGTATCCATTGACTATGAACAGGGTCTGCTCGCCCACTCAGACGGCGACGTACTTATCCATGCACTCTGCGACGCACTGTTAGGTGCGGCCGCATTGGGCGATATCGGTAAGCACTTCCCTGATACCGACAGCGCCTATGCCGGTGCCGATAGTCGCGGATTATTACGTGATGTAATAGCCCGGTTACATAACCTGGGCTATAAGCTGGTCAATGCTGATATGACTATCGTTGCCCAGGCGCCCAAGATGGCGCCCCATATTGCTACCATGCAGCAATTACTGGCAGAAGACTGCGCAGTCGACACCGATCAAATCAATGTGAAGGCAACGACCACCGAAAAGCTCGGTTTTGCCGGGCGTAAAGAGGGCATTGCGGCACACGCAGTTGTGCTGATTACTAAGTGAATACCATGCAATTAAACACTGAACACTGGCAATACCTCAACGATAAGCCTGTCGCCAACGGGCTGCTGAAGCAACAGGTCGAAGACTTTAAAGTAACCGAAGAGCTTGGCTACTCGCTGTCCGGAGAGGGAGAGCATATCTATATCGAGCTTGAGAAAACCCAGCTCAATACCGCTTTTGTGGCAGAACAGCTGGCCAGTTTCTGCGGTTTGCCACTCCGGCAGGTTACCTATGCCGGCCGCAAGGATAAATATGCCGTCACCCGGCAGTGGTTTGGTTTGCACGTTCCTGGCAAAGCAGAATTTAATTGGGACGAATTTACCCTTGAGGGTACACGTATCCTACAAATACAGCGCCACAATAAAAAGTTACGCACGGGACAGTTAAAAGGTAATACTTTTGAGATCACCCTGCGTGACGTAAGCGACCCGGAAGCGGTAATAAACCGGCTCAATCAGGCCGCCCAACAAGGCGTACCCAATTATTATGGCAGCCAGCGCTTTGGCATCCAGCGCATCAGTGAAAGCGGCGAGGTAAACCGTGGCGGCAATCTGCTGATGGCAGAACGCATGCTAAATGGTGAGGTCATTAAAAATCGTAATAAACGATCTATGGCATTATCAGCGTTACGCAGCTGGCTGTTTAATGAAATGCTGTCGGCCCGCATCGCCGAGGGCCGCCTGCAAGCTATTTTGCCCGGTGATGTCATTAATCTCACCGGTTCTAACAGTATATTTGTTGCCGATGAGGAAACTGAAGCTCTTGCCGAGCGATTAAACCGGCAGGATTTATCCACCACTGTCCCCTTGTGGGGAAAAGGCGATATTGGCTCAGCCGGTGAAGCCAGAGCGACAGAACTACAAACAGCCGCCGGTTATCCCGAGGTAACATCGTTTTTAGCCGGCCAGAAACTCAGCATGGAACGCCGCGCGGCGATTATTTGGCCCCAACGGCTTGAATGCAGTCAGCAAGGTGATACATTAATCATTCGGTTTTTCCTGCCCTCAGGCTGTTTTGCTACTACGGTTTTAAGAGAATGTCTGCTTACCACCGAATTAGCCTGATGGAATCCATTTCCTGTAGATACAACCGGTATACGTTAACAGCTTATGAAAATACTACTCAGTAATGACGACAGCGTTTTTGCCAAAGGCATTGCCACTATGCACGCCGCACTGGCAAAACAGCATGATGTAACGGTCATTGCCCCCGACCGCAACTGCAGCGGCGCGAGTAATGCCTTGTCATTGCATCAGCCATTGCGCATTCAGAAAATGGACAGCGGCTTTTTTGCCGTAAACGGTACGCCTTCCGATTGCGTCCACCTGGGCGTTAACAGTTTTCTGGAAGAGGATCCTGAACTGGTGGTCTCAGGCATCAATCATGGCGCTAATCTGGGTGACGACGTTATTTATTCCGGTACTGTAGCCGCCGCCACTGAAGGGCGTTACATGGGTCTGCCAGCCATTGCGGTGTCGTTGTGTAACTACGATGGCGGGCATTTTGAAACCGCAGCCCGGGTGGTAGTAGAAGTGATTGAAAAATTAATCACTCACCCGCTGCCTGCTAATCAGATCCTGAATATTAATGTGCCGGACCTCCCTTATGAAGAATTAGCAGGTGTGAAGGTTACCCGTCAGGGGCGACGCCACCGCGCAGAGTCTATGGTAAAAGCCAAGGACGCTTTTGGACGGCCAATTTACTGGTATGGACCGGCCGGGGCAGAACAGGATGCCGGACCGGGAACAGATTTTCACGCTATCGCCCATGGCTATTGTTCTGTCACCCCCTTAAGTGTTGATATGACAGCCCGCGACAGTATTGCAGAAATGGAAAAATGGCTTGAAATGTAAGCCTGATAAGAAAAGTAACCCGCAACAAGAATTAATGACACATGAGAACAACAAGAAAAGGCGATGCACTGGCACAGCTGTTGTGCGACGAAGGGATTTCGAATCAAAAGGTGCTCAATGCTGTAGCGAGTGTTCCCCGCGAACGCTTTTTACCGGATGCATTGCAGCATAAAGCCTATCAGAATACGGCTTTACCTATTGGTCAGGGACAAACCATCTCGCAACCTTACATTGTTGCCAAAATGAGTGAGCTGCTACTGGCAGCCCCTAATCCCGCCAGTTCAGTGCTGGAGATTGGTACCGGCTCTGGCTACCAGACTGCCATTCTGGCGCTGCTGTTTCCTCAGGTATTCTCGGTTGAGCGCATCAAAGCCCTGCAATTTCAGGCTAAACGGCGTATGAATCAACTGGATTTACATAACATAAAAATGAAGCACGGTGACGGCTGGCAAGGCTGGAGCAGCAAAGCCCCCTACGATTGTATTATTGTCACTGCTGCTGCCAGCAGCGTGCCCGAGGCGCTAACCGATCAGCTAAATGAAGGCGGCCGACTGGTGATCCCGGTGGGCGATGATCAACAACAATTGTTGTGCATCGATAAAATTGAGGGCGAGCTACACAGCACCACTGTGGAAGCCGTTCGTTTTGTGCCCCTGGTGGCCGGAGATCTCCTTTGAAATTATTCCAACCTTGTTACGACCTGGCCTTACGCTGGTCTAAACACCCGGCCGCCAGTCGTTACCTGGCATTGCTGAGCTTTGCCGAATCGGTGATTTTTCCTATTCCCCCTGATGTCATGCTGGCGCCAATGTCACTTTCGCAGCCATCCAGGGCCTGGTATTTTGCCTTGATCACCACGCTGGCTTCTATTGTAGGTGGTGTAGCCGGTTACCTGTTGGGCTTCTTTGCATTCGATACGCTACTCCAGCCATTTATTGAATCGTCTGGTTACGCGCACAAACTGGAAACCGCCATTGGCTGGTTTGAAACCTACGGCGTCTGGGTGGTCTTTCTGGCCGGATTCTCTCCTATTCCCTATAAAGTCTTTACTATCAGTGCCGGCGTCTTACAAATGGCTTTTCTGCCCTTTTTAATCGCATCGGCGATAGGCCGGGGGGCGAGATTCTTTTTAGTGGCATCACTAATGAAGTGGGGCGGCGCAAGAATGGAAGAGCAATTGCGCAAGTACGTGGAAGTGCTCGGTTGGGCAGTGGTTGGACTGGCGATTGTCGCTTATTTGATGCTTCGATGAAATTAGTCAGCACTGGCTTAAAGCGCGCTGTCACAGGCCTGATTGTCAGCATAACGTTAGTAAGCTGCGCTGGTCCGAAGCGTCCGGCACCAGTAGTTGTGCTTAATAGTCAGCATTACCCTGAAGCCGAGAGAAAGTTAACCAATTACACGGTAAAGGCCGGCGACACACTCTATGCGATTGCCTGGTACACTGGGAACGATTACCGGGATATAGCTAAATGGAATTCGTTGTCTGAACCCTACAACATTTATCCGGGGCAATCTCTGAATTTACAGAGTTCGGAGAGAGTGTTAAAAAAGTTACGCACCGTCAATAATGCAACTGGTCAAACCAGCAAGCAAAAGCCAAAAATGTCTATTGACCAAAAAGATAGCCAGGCGTATTGTGATTGTGAACCAGATGTTAACAACACAAAAGGAGTTGTGAGTAAACCCAAGATTAATGGTTTTCCACAACGTGTTGAAAAATGGATATGGCCTGCACAAGGTCGAATCGAATTATCAAATAGTAATGGTCAGACCACCCAAACAGGGGTCGACATTTACTCAAATCAGGGCAGCGAAGTCGTTGCTGCTGCCTCAGGGAAAGTTGTATACGCTGGTAACGCGCTGCGCGGATACGGGAACCTTATTATAATTAAACATACCGAATCGTTTTTAAGTGCATACGCCCACAGTGACCGCATACTGGTTAGTGAGCGAGAGTGGGTTAGCGCGGGTCAGGAAATTGCGAAAATGGGCGACACCGGTACAACCAAGGTAAAGCTCCATTTTGAAATACGCTATCGGGGAAAAGCAGTAGAACCGATGAAATATCTACCAAACAAACAATAACAATAACAATAACAATAAATAATAATAATTAAGAAATCAGGAGACCGTCGTAAGGTAAAACAACGCAGGAGATACAGTTGTGGGTCAACAAAATATCGCTGTCATCGACGCAACACCCCAAGACGAAGTAGACAACATCGAAGTTAATGAGAATATCAAAGACGACGAGTTGTTAGATGAAGAAAATAAAAAAATCAAGACCGAAACCTGGTTAAACCAGGAAGAGGTCTCTAAAACACTGGATGCAACTCAGTTGTACCTCAGCGAAATTGGCTATTCACCTCTGCTCACCGCAGAAGAAGAAGTGTATTTTGCGCGCAGAGCACTGAAAGGCTGCGAAGCATCCCGTAAACGAATGATCGTTAGCAACCTGAGGTTGGTAGTGAAGATTGCCCGACGTTATAACAATAGAGGCCTTGCACTGCTGGATCTTATTGAGGAAGGCAATCTTGGATTGATTCGGGCGGTGGAAAAATTTGATCCGGAACGCGGATTCAGATTTTCTACTTACGCGACTTGGTGGATTCGTCAGACTATTGAACGAGCCATTATGAACCAGACCCGGACTATTCGGTTACCAATTCATGTGGTGAAAGAATTAAACGTTTATCTGCGTACGGCGCGTGAACTGGCTCAGGAGCTGGACCACGAACCAACAGCAGAAGACATTGCGCTGCATCTCGATAAACCTATCGATGAAGTCAGCAAGATGTTGCGTCTGAATGAACGCATCAGCTCCGTTGATACTCCCATCGGTGGCGAAAACGACAAAGCACTGCTCGATATTCTTGCCGATGATAACGAGTCCAGTCCGGAAGACGAACTTCAGGATAGCAATATTAAACAAAATATTGTGTCGTGGTTGCAGGAGCTTAATGTCAAGCAACGTGAAGTGCTGGCAAGACGGTTTGGCCTGATGGGTTACGAACCATCTACTCTTGAAGATGTAGGCGCTGAGATTGGTCTGACCCGTGAAAGGGTACGTCAGATTCAGGTAGAAGGCTTGCGTCGTCTGAAAGACATGCTTAGCAGTCAGGGCCTCGATTTAGAAAGCGTCTTTAGTCGCCTGAGCTAATCAAACAAACGCCCCTTAGATAGGGGCGTTTTTGTATTTATTGTCTGTCCAGAGTGACGAAACGATAAGGGTGCGGGTTTTTTTCGTCAGGCTCGCATGCCTGTTCCTCAACAAGCTGCCACTCGCCATCAGCCTGATAATCCGGGAAATGGGTATCACCGTCGGTATTTAAATCTATCAGTGTAAGATACAGGCGGTCGGCCTTAGCAAGCAGGCTGCTGTAAATTTTACCGCCACCAATAATCATCACCTCGTCAGGCGCTTGCTGTTGCGCCTGGCTGAGAGCATCTTCGATAGTATTTACCACCTCAGCGTCTGCCAATTGATAGCTGGTATCGGTAGTGATGACAATATTCAGGCGTCCCGGTAAGGCTCTGCCAATGGACTCGTAGGTCTTGCGCCCCATAATGACAGGTTTGCCAAGCGTGGTGCGTTTAAAATGGGCCAAATCTGCCGGCATATGCCAGGGCATCTGGTTATCTTTGCCAATCACCCGATTGTTCGCCATTGCGGCAATCATCGCTATTTTCATGTTTACTGCCACCTAACTGCTAAAGCCGGATCACTTACGGTAGATCACTTCAACGTCGTAGTCGTCGTCATCATCGTCCCAGTCGTCATCGTCGTCATCCACTTCAGGTTCCGGGTTATAAGTATCCCACTTAAACTCAACTTCGCGGTTATCCTGCTCTTCCTCGAGTTCGTCCGGCAGATTCTCAATAAAGTTCATAATCTCGAGACACAGCGGCTCCAAACCGATGCGCTGGAATGCAGAGATATAAAATACCGGTCCGTCCCATTCAAGCTTGTCGACGATTTGCTGGCACAACTCTTCGGCTTCTTCCTCGAGTAACAGATCGATTTTATTAAATACCAACCAACGAGGCTTGCCGGCCAGCTTAGGGCTATACTTCTCTAGTTCATTAATGATCGTAATGGCATTTTCAGCCGGATCAGACTGATCGGCTGGCATCAGATCAACCAGATGCAACAGTACCCGGCAACGTTCCAGGTGCTTAAGGAAGCGAATACCTAAACCCGCTCCCTCGGATGCGCCTTCGATTAACCCCGGAATATCCGCAATAACGAAGCTGCGTTGTGCATCCTGTCTGACTACGCCTAAGTTAGGTACCAGAGTAGTAAAGGGATAATCCGCTACCTTTGGCTTGGCCGCAGAGACCGAGCGAATAAAGGTGGATTTACCGGCATTCGGTAAACCTAACAAGCCAACATCAGCCAGTAGCATTAGCTCCAGCTTAAGGTTACGAATTTCACCCGGGGTGCCGTTGGTTTTCTGCCGGGGTGCGCGATTAGTACTGCTTTTAAAGCGAGCATTACCAAGACCGTGGAAACCGCCCTGGGCTACTTTTAAACGCTGACCATGACGGGTTAAATCGCCCAGTACTTCCTGGGTATCGGCGTCGGTTGCGCGGGTACCGATGGGCACCATCACGGTAAGATCTTCACCCGCCTTCCCCGTGCAGTTACCACCCATACCGTTCTGGCCACGTTCTGCGCGATGGAAGCGCTCAAAACGGTAATCAATAAGAGTGTTCAGGTTCTCCTCGGCTTGTAAGTACACACTACCGCCATCGCCACCATCACCACCGTCCGGACCGCCTTTAGGGACATATTTTTCGCGACGAAATCCAATGGTACCGTTGCCGCCATCACCTGCTTCAACTCGAATTTCAGCTTCATCTACAAATTTCATGTTTACCCCGGACCGAACCCTAAACTGTTAAGTGTAACTCACTTTATCGAAGTGGATAGCCAGCAGGGCCGTTTCTACACTCCGATAATTATAAACTGCTATGTTACCTGCAATAAAAAACCCCGCAAGCGCGGGGTTTTTTAAATCAGTAAACGATTGCGCTTTATTCAGCAACAATGCTCACAAACTTACGGTTGTTAGGTCCTTTAACTTCGAACTTAACTTTACCGTCAGCTAATGCGAACAGGGTGTGGTCTTTACCGATACCCATGTTGTTGCCAGCGTGGAAACGAGTGCCGCGCTGTCTAACAATGATGTTACCGGCCAGCACAGACTCACCACCAAAACGCTTAACACCTAAGCGTTTACTTTCTGAGTCGCGACCGTTTTTGGTACTACCACCAGCTTTTTTGTGTGCCATGTGTCTATGCTCCTATTATGCGTTAATACCAGTGATTTTCACTTCAGTGAACCACTGACGGTGACCCGCTTGCTTACGCGAGTGCTTACGACGACGGAACTTAACGATTTTTACTTTATCGCCACGACCGTGTGTAACAACTTCAGCAGTCACTTTACCACCGGCAACATATGGTGTGCCGATTTTAACGTCGTCACCATTGCTAACCATTAATACGTTATCAAACTCTACACTGTCGCCTGGAGCGACTTCGATCTTCTCGAGACGAACGGTTTGACCTTCGGCCACACGGTGTTGTTTACCACCACTTTGGAAAACCGCGTACATAACTTTCTCCGCTCTGCGCCTAAATTTATTGCGCTTTCAATTCTAAAACAGGGCGCGAATTGTACGTGAATCAATTTTCGATCACAACCCCATAATGCGAAAAAAGTTTATTTTTCGAGCGAAGTTATCGTTCCCCGGCCAGAGCGACCATTTTAACAGGTTTAGTGGCTAACCAAAACGCTTGTTTTTATTGATATTTATCAACAATTTCAAGCTCATGCGGTTGGCATCTGTTGCTATACTGTAGATTGTGTTTGTCCCATAGTCGCTGGGATCGCTATATCCCGATCCCACGATCGCGTGTTGTTTATCCCGGTAGGGCTGTTAATTATGGCGAAATTAATCTAATTCACTGGATAGACGGTAATATTTATGTACAATCTGCTGCCAGTCAGCTTACACGTACCGGACACTACGAGACGCTATGAATATTGATCAAATAAAAGCATTGGCCGAATCCGACATGCAGGCAGTTAATCAACTGATCCAGCAGCAGGTTGATTCGGATGTTGCCCTGATCAATCAACTCGGCTTCTATATTGTTAACAGTGGCGGCAAGCGCCTGCGTCCGTTATTAACCGTGTTGGCAGCCAGAGCACTGCAAATCGAGTCTGGACAGCATCACACACTGGCGGCAATCATTGAGTTTATTCATACCGCCACGCTGTTACACGACGACGTAGTAGATGAATCAACCATGCGCCGGGGCCGCGAAACGGCCAACGCGCTGTTCGGTAACCAGGCCAGTGTACTGGTTGGTGATTTCCTGTATACCCGCAGTTTCCAGATGATGGTTGAACTGCAAAGTATGCGGGTGATGGAAATACTGTCTGACTCCACTAACCGTATCGCTCAGGGCGAAGTGCAGCAGTTAATGAACTGCAACGACCCGGATACCACCGAAGCCAGCTATTTTGACGTTATCTATGGTAAAACTGCTCGTCTGTTTGAAGCGGCTACCCAGTTAGCGGCGGTAATCACTGGCCAGTCGGATGAGATTGAACAGGCTATGCAGGCCTATGGCCGTCATTTAGGTACCGCTTTCCAGCTGGCCGATGATATTCTCGACTATGAGTCAGACAGCGATGCCATGGGTAAGAACGCCGGTGACGACCTGGCCGAAGGTAAGCCTACCCTGCCATTGCTATACGCTATGTGGCATGCCGGTGATGAAGATGCAGCGCTGATCCGCGAAGCCATCGAAGAAGCCAACGGTTTACCGCATTTACAGCGCATTGTAACGGTGATGAACGACACCGGTGCGCTGAACTATACCCGTCAGAAAGCCTTTGAAGAAGCTGATATGGCAATCTCTGCGCTTAACGTTCTGCCACCAAGCGATTACAAGCAGGCGCTGATTGCCCTGGCGCACATCGCTGTAGACCGTAATAGCTAAAGACTAAATCCAAGCATTCCTATCATAAAACCCAGGATCCCGCCCAGCGGTGGTGCCCAGCTGTTTTCCATGCGTACCTGAGGCGCGATGTCCTGTAGTACTGAATACAGAATGCCGCCGGCGGCAAACAGCATAATAGCCGACACTATGACGGTATATTCCGCCAGCACAAAATAGCCAATCAGCGCCAGCACTGGCCCCAGAAACGCCATCAGCAGGAACATAAACAGAATTCGCCGCGCGCTGTAATGACCCGCGGCTTTAAGCTCACGGTAGGCATTAAACCCTTCCGGAAAATTTTGCACGGCAATCAACAGCCCCAGTAACACACTGCCGCCGCCCAGGGCTGCAGTAGTACCCAGCGCAATAGATTCGGGAACAAAGTCAGATAGCATTGATGCCAGCTGACTAGCGGGAAGCTTTCTACGGGCCAGCCAGATGTCCAGCCCCATGAAGGCCAGCGCCCCCAAAAGGAAACTTACACAGGAGGCGGCAGTACCCAGTTCCTGCATGCCATCCGGCACCAGCACCAGCGCCACCGCCGAAAGCAGGGCTCCTGCCCCCATGGCGAGAATGCCATGCCGTAATTCTTCGTCGAGCCATGCCGGAAAAACGCCTTCAACTCTGGCGAGCAGCGCCCCCGCAGGCATAGCCAGGCCCGCGACCAGCGCAATGACAACGACATAGATAACCGATGGATCTGTCAAAACGCTTCCTTCCTGAAAGTACTAGTTGCTTACCCGGCCAGACGCTCTGCTGCTCTGGTCATATTTTCGTTGTTGTCACGATGCACGATAATGTTATCTTCAATACGGATACCACCATAGGGGCGATAAGTATCGACCACATCCCAGTTAATGTATTTGGAAGACTCGCTGCTTTTCAGATCGGCCAGCAGAGACTCAATGAAATACAGGCCAGGTTCGATGGTAAAGACCTGACGGGCTTCTACCGTGCGAGTACAACGTAAAAACGGGTGATCGTCAGGCGCAGGCTTGGGTGTGCCGCGATCGTCCATTACCAGTCCGCCCACATCATGCACCTGTAACCCCAGGAAGTGGCCAATCCCGTGTGGGAAGAAAGTACGGGTAATACCCTGCGCCAGGCAGTCTTCAGCACTCATGTTAACCAGTCCGGCCTGCACCAGCACATCGGCAATGCCCTCGTGGGCCGCCAGATGAATATCGGCATAATCCACACCAGGTTTTAACCTGCTGGCCAGTGACAGGGTTAACTTATCGAGTTCGCTAATCAGGCCTTTGAACGGGTTATCTCCCACCGTGTAGGTGCGGGTGATGTCTGCCGCATAGCCATTATAATTCGCACCGGCATCAATCAGAAAAGAACGATGCTGGTCTGGTTTAGCAGTGTCGTAGTGCATGTAGTGGAGAATCGAACAATGTTCATTAAGGGCAATGATACCGGTGTAGGGCACATCGTTGTCGCCCTGCTGAGTAGCAGCATTGTAAGCGAGGTTTATATTAAACTCGCTTTCGCCGGCAAAGAACGCCTGCGCCGCCGCCCGGTGACCAGCCACCGCTATACGGTTAGCTTCGCGCATGCAGGCCAGCTCATAGTCGGTTTTATATGCGCGCTGGTAATGTAAATAATGCAGTGCCCGGTCTGGGTTCACATTGGTAAAGCCCAATGCACTGGCTACTTCAATATACTCGCCCACATAGGCAAAGTTGCGTTTGTCGTACGGCAGATACTTTTCCACCATATCCGCCTGCCTGAGCATGACGACGTCGAAACAGTCAGTCCAGTATTCGTTGGGCTCAGGCGGCACTTTGTGCCAGAAGTCGGTGGGCCGGTAAAAAATGAGCTTGGGTTTATCCACCCCGTTAACGACCAGCCAGCAGTTTGGGTTATCGATAACAGGTAACCAGGCCTTAAACTGTGGGTTAACCTTAAAAGGATAATGGTTATCGTCTAAAAACAATCGCTTGCTTTGACCTGAGTGAATAACCAACCCTTCCAGTCCTTCCCGCTCCACGGCTTCGCGGGTACGGTGCTGAAGGGTTTCAATATGCGCTGCATACAGGTCGTGATGCTCTGTCATAGTGCCTCTGTCGTTATCTTTTATGCTTATATTATGGCGCATAACACTACCACGCGCCTAAGGTAAAGTCAGGCTGTCTGCCGAGAGTTTCATGCGACTCAAAGTATCGAACAGGTGCGACGGCTGACCAAGCTGTACCTGGTAGATATAACGGTAAGCCATCACCGCTTTTACATAATGGCGGGTTTCCCGGTAAGGGATGTTTTCAATCCACACATCCAGCGATTGCTCCCCGTTGGTTGGCAACCACTCCATCACCCGCTGCCAGCCAGCGTTATACGAAGCCGACACCAGCACCGGATTATGATTAAGCTTATCGTTAAGGTATTTCAGATACTGAATACCAAACTCAAGATTTTGCTCAGGCTGAAGCAGAGTGCGATACCCCACCCGCTGCTTACTGATGTAGTTGACGGTACCGGGCATCAGTTGCATCAGGCCCCGGGCCCCGGCCGGTGATACCGCATCAACCATAAACGAACTCTCCCGTCGGGCAATCGCCATAGCGAGCGCCGGGTCGACCTCGTGCTCTGAAGCCTGCTGCTGAAACTCTTCGGCAAACGCCATGGGAAAACGGCGGCGCACATCGTTGAAGTAACCGGTTTGAGCAAAGCCGATAATAGCCTGATCGTGCCATCCCCAGTCGCTGGCAAGCAGCGTTACCGCCCGCTTTTCTTCGTTGGTCAGGCGCCGGTTCAGGTAATACCACTCACGCCGGGCTTCCACATAGCGACCCAGCTTAAATAACTCATAGGCGCGTTGCACGGCTGGCACCGTGCTCATTCTGGCCAGGGTATAATCACTCATTTCCAGGGGCTTATCGGCCAGCTCCGGCGGTTGTTGTAAACGGGCACTGGCCAGAAATCCGTAATAATGCCGCTTTTTGGCTAGCTCACCATAAAGCTGTTGTGGCACCTGCTCAGCACTAAGCTCTGAAAGCCCCCGAGCCCGCCAGTAACGAAAAGCGTCCTGGCGCTGCTCATCTGCCGGTGCGGTCTGAATGACTTCCAGCGCCTGCTGCCAGTCGTTCTGCCTCAGCATATAGGCAAGGTGCCAGTGCCTGACGTCTTCTTCAGCTTCAGGCACGTTCGCCTTCGCCAGCCACTCACTGGCATTAGTATCGCCTTCAATCACCAGACTGATGGCAATGGCGCGATAAATTTGTCTGATTTGTGCCTCACTAATTGCGATTTTGCCCTGCCAGAACTGAAAAGCTTTTATTGCTTTGGTTGGCGTCTGCCAGGCCAGCCGGATCAGACCGTAATAAAGCACGGCCTTTTCCTGCTCCGGATACTTACGCGGAAACAGGCTGTATTTCAGTACGGTAGACGAAGAGCGACGGGTCTGCCGCCATAAATCCACCAGATAATGATGCGAGGCAGGCAGCCGGCGCTGCAGATAGCCCAACAGATTATGATCGCCGCCTCTGACCACTTTTTCGATGCGACCCAACACCCTGTCTGTGGTCATATGGCCAGCCTGTTGCCACTGTTTAAATACCGGATCGCACTCATCCGGACGCGACTGTCCGGACAACCATAGCGCATCAACCTGCTCAAACCAGTAGTCCGGATTGTCGGACTGCTGCAGCTGATAGTGCAGATAGCGGCAGGTATATTTAGTGCCAAGCCCCGGTTGATAGGCTTCAATAAACGCCGCTTTTCTTTGCTGTTTGCTAAGTAAATCCAGCCAGCGCTTGCGCAAATGCGTTGCCAGAGGCGTACCAGCGTAGCGGGCAAGAAATTCATTAACGGTGGTGTCGGACAGGCTCCCCAGGGTGCGCTCGGCAAGTCGCAGTTTTAAATACGGTACCAGCGGGTAGTTCGCCAGATCCTCAATGTCTTTGTGGATAGCGGGTAGTTTTGATACCGGCAATGTGTTGAGTTGTTTCTCCAGGCTTAAAAATTGTTCGCGTTGCTGTTCACGCAGTTTGCCGTCTTCGGCCACCGCAAATGGCGAAGCAAACCAATTCAGTAACGTGATTAGCAGTACTAACCGCAATGCCTGCACAACATCTCCTTTTTTGCCCGGGCCATATCAGAGTCTTGTAGTGTAGAGACTCTGCGTCCGGGATGACAGCGATATTCGATGACTCGCTTTTGTACAAGTTTCAGGGCAAAAAGTAACCATCAGTGCTAACATCAACAACAGCATTGCCGGAATCGCCTGCCCGTATTTCTAATTTAGCAAAATTGGCAAAAAATGGCAGCGACACCGAATGGCTATACACAACTATAAATAAATTAAATATGCGTTAAAGGGCTTGAAAACGTTACCTTAGACACCATTGACTCAACATAATTGAAACACTTGTTTGAATTTTTGTTGATATTTTTCTCTGCATTGGAAAGAATCAGGGTTTTAAAGAAAACGCGCCTCCCTACAATTTTATTAATTTCACGCGTAACGCTGAAAGGAGACAACAATGATCTACGAAGGCCAAAATCTAACGGTATCACTGTTGGATAACGGTTTTGCTGAGCTGGTATTTGATGCCAAGGGCTCGGTAAATAAATTCGACCGCCAGACAATCAGTGACCTGGACGAAGCTACCCAGGCAATCGCTGCTAACAGCGATGTAAAAGGAGTGGTAGTTCGCAGCGCCAAGCCAGCTTTTATC
>DDJQ01000017.1:0-6301 GCA_002339125.1 Alteromonadaceae bacterium UBA2620 | reverse complement strand
CAAGCCAGCTTTTATCGTTGGTGCCGACATCACTGAATTTACCGATATGTTTGCTCAGCCAGAAGAAGAAGTGCTGGCCTGGGTTTCCAAAACATCAAAAGTGTTTGACCGTTTCGAAGATCTGCCGGTCCCCACCGTGGCTGCCGTGAATGGCTTTGCGCTGGGTGGTGGTTGTGAGATGGCACTGGCCTGTGACCTTCGCGTTGTGGATACTACAGCTTCTATCGGCCTGCCGGAAGTGAAATTAGGCCTGATGCCAGGCTTTGGTGGTACGGTTCGTCTGCCACGCCTCATTGGTTCGGATAACGCCCTTGAGTGGATGACCACGGGCAAAGACAGAAAAGGCCAGCAGGCACTTAATGAAGGCGCTGTTGATGCCGTTGTTGCGCCTGAAAAACTGACGGATGCCGCCCTTAGCATGGTGGCAGACGCCGCCGCTGGCAAAATTGACTGGCAAGGTCGCCGGGCCAGCAAAAAAGCACCGCTCAAATTAAACAGTAACGAAGCGATGATGAGCTTCTCTACCGCCCAGGCTTTCGTTGCTGCCAAAGCTGGTAAGCACTACCCTGCTCCACACATGATGGTAGAAACCGTAAAGAACGCCTCGTCACTGGATCGTGATGGCGCGCTGGCGCTGGAAAACCAGGGCTTTGTCAAACTGGCTAAAACTGATGCGGCGAAAGCGCAGATTGGTATTTTCATGGCCGACCAACTGGTAAAAGGCAAAGGCAAGAAGTTAGCCAAATCAGCCAGCAAAGCAGTTAAAATGAATGCCGTACTGGGTGCCGGTATCATGGGTGGTGGCATTGCCTACCAGAGCGCCGTGAAAGGCTTGCCGGTAGTGATGAAGGACATTAACCAGCCGGCTCTGGACCTCGGCCTGTCTGAAGCCGCGAAAATCCTTAATAAAGGCATGCAGCTGGGTAAAGTTACGCCGGAAAAAATGGCTAAAACCCTTAACGCTATTACTCCATCGCTGGAATACAGCGCCATTAAGGACGTTGATCTGGTCATTGAAGCAGTAGTTGAAAACCCGAAGGTTAAGAGCATTGTTCTTAAAGAAACCGAGCAGAACGTGGATGACGACACTATCCTGTGTTCAAACACCTCTACCATTTCGATTAACCAGCTGGCAGAAAGCCTGGAAAAACCAGAGCGCTTCTGCGGTATGCACTTCTTTAACCCGGTGCACCGCATGCCACTGGTCGAAATCATCCGCGGCGAGAAAACCTCAGACGACACCATTGCTGCCGTAGTAGCGACCACGCTGCAAATGGGCAAAACGCCGATTGTAGTAAATGACTGCCCGGGCTTTTTGGTGAACCGCGTATTATTCCCTTACTTTGCCGGTTTCTCAAAACTGGTACTCGATGGCGCCGACTTTGTTGCCGTAGATAAAGTAATGGAGAAACAATTTGGCTGGCCAATGGGCCCGGCTTACCTGCTCGACGTAGTAGGAATGGATACGGCAGACCATGCCGCCTCGGTTATGGCAGACGGTATTCCTGAGCGTATGGCAAAAGTCGAAAACGACCCGGTAACGCTGTTATTCAAAGAAGAGCGTTTAGGCCAGAAGAATGCCAAAGGCTTCTACAACTTCAGTAAAGATAAGCGTGGTAAGCCGAAGAAAAATGCGGCCCCTGAAGCTTATGAGCTGATTAAACCTCACCAGGCAGAAGCCAGTGAGTTTAGCAGTGAAGAAATCATTGCCCGCCTGATGATCCCGATGGCCAACGAAGCGATTCGTTGTCTTGAGGAAGGCATCGTGGCAAGTGCTGCCGAAGCCGATATGGCCCTTATTTACGGACTTGGCTTCCCGCCGTTCCGTGGTGGTATTTTCCGTTACATCGAAACTATGGGATTAGCGAACTTTGTCGAACTTGCCGACAAATACGCCCATTTAGGTCCGATTTACCAAATTACAGACGGCGTTCGTCAAATGGCCGCTGAAGGTAAATCTTACTTCGCTTAATCACCCTAGGAGACATAATCATGAAAGATGTAGTAGTTATTGACTGTATTCGCACACCCATGGGTCGCTCCAAAGGTGGCGTATTCAGAAACGTTCGTGCCGAGAGTTTATCGGCGCACCTAATGAGTGCCCTGATTACCAGAAACCCCAATGTGGATCCGGCAGAAATTGAAGACATTATCTGGGGCTGCGTGCAGCAAACCAAAGAGCAGGGCTTTAACGTTGCCCGGAATGCCCAGTTGTTAACCGAAATTCCACGCAGTACTTCTGCGGTAACGGTTAACCGTTTGTGTGGCTCATCCATGCAGGCGCTGCATGATGCCACTAAAGGCATTATGACCGGTCAGGGCGACGTGTACATGATTGGTGGTGTGGAGCACATGGGTCATGTGCCAATGACCTTTAACCTGGACTTCCACCCGGGTCTGGCAAAATATACCGCCAAAGCGTCTGGTAACATGGGCATGACAGCAGAACTGCTGGGCCGTCAGAACGGCATTACCCGTGAGATGCAGGATGCCTTCGCAGCCCGCTCACACCAGAAAGCCCATCAGGCACATCTGGAAGGCCGCTGGGCCAGCGAGATTGTCGCCACCGAAGGCCATGATGCTGACGGCGTGTTAAAGATGGTCGACTTTGACGAAGTTATCCGCCCGGAAAGTACGCCAGAAACCATGGCGGCGCTGCGTCCGGTATTTGATCCGGTTAATGGTACTGTTACTGCGGGATCTGCTTCGGCGATTTCAGACGGAGCTTCGGCAATGCTGTTAATGTCGGCTGATCGTGCCAAAGAACTGGGCCTGACACCACGCGCTAAGATCCGTTCAATGGGTGTGGCTGGCTGTGACGCGGCGATCATGGGTTACGGCCCGGTGCCTGCTACCCAAAAAGCCCTCAAGCGTGCGGGCTTAACCATGGATGATATTGAGATTGCTGAGTTTAACGAAGCCTTTGCGGCTCAGGCCCTTAGCTGTATCAAGCAACTTGGCTGGCTGGATAAGTATGACGAATGCGTTAACTTA
This sequence comes from Alteromonadaceae bacterium UBA2620, assembly GCA_002339125.1. GTDB lineage: Bacteria > Pseudomonadota > Gammaproteobacteria > Enterobacterales > Alteromonadaceae > Alteromonas. The sequence continues at coordinate 3,307 of DDJQ01000017.1, read as the reverse complement.
AACGGCGGTGCGATTGCACTTGGTCACCCTCTGGGTTGCTCTGGTTCACGTATCAGCACCACTCTGATTAACCTGATGGAAGCTAACGATAAGTCACTCGGCCTGGCGACCATGTGTATTGGTTTAGGCCAGGGTATTGCTACCGTATTTGAACGCGTTTAAGTCAGTACAACTTCAATGAAAGGGCACCTTAGCGGTGCCCTTTTTTGTTGTTGCCAGAAAATCTGAGCTTTACCGACATGCCTTGCGTAGTAAACCCATTGCTACTTTGTTTTTGCCAGGGAGTTTTCATGAAGGGAATGGTGTTCCTTTTTTCTTTGATTAGTTTGTTTTCTTTTTCTGCACATGCCCTGAATATGCTATTGAGCAGGTTAAGGGCAATGTGTATCGCTTTACCGCAGGTAACTATCATTCGGTTTTTGTCACCACTGAACAGGGGACTATTGTTACCGATCCCATCAGCCCTGATGCGGCGACTTACCTAAGGCAGTATCTTTCCGAAAAGAAACTACTGCCAGTAAGTTATATGCTGTACAGCCACAATCATACCGATCATGTTAGTGGTGGCGAACAATTGGCCGGTACTGAAACGGTGGTGGTCGCTCACCAGTTGGCCGCCCGGGACATTGCCTTCACCCGCCTGCCAACCCGGCAACCTGATATTACATTTAACGACGAACTAGCCGTAACTTCCGGCTCAACTCAGGTGCAGTTGGCTTATCATGGCGAAAATAACGGCAAGGGCTCGGTAAGCTACCTTATTCAACCCGCCGGAGTATTGCATGTTGTAGATTGGATAGTGGTGGGTCGCTTACCCTATAAAGATCTGCCCGGCTACGACATACAGGGCATGATCAGCTCCACCAAAGCAGTACTTAATCGCTACGACTTTGAGGTATTTGTAGGCGGCCATGCCGATATTGGTACCCGTGCGGATATTGAACATTATCTGGCGTACCTGGAAGCGCTTTATAGTGCCGTAAGAGACGGCATGCTGGCCGGAAAAACGTTAGCGGAATTACAGCAAAGCATGACACTAGAGCAGTTCAGCGATCTGAAAATGTATAACGAATGGCTGGCCGACAATATTAAAGGCGTGTACCAGTCACTGGTGGACGATTCCTATTTTAATTTTCGGGCCGACCTTGATACGACCTACTAACCTTTAAAGTACTGCGTAACTGCATCAAACAGGCTGGCACAGCGTTGGTAGCCGGAGGCCACACCATCGCTTTCATACTCGGAATCCACCAGGTATAAGTGCTGTATTCCGGCACTTTGCCCGGCCTGTATATCTGACATTTTGTCGCCAATCATCACCGAGCTTGCCAGGTCAATCTGATGTTCTGTGGCAGCAGCGTTGATCATGCCTGGATTTGGCTTTCGGAAATCGCAATCTTTAAGGTATTCACCCTGGCCATGGGTGGCGTGATGGGGGCAAAACCTTACATCGGTAATGGCGACCCCATGTTGGGAAAATTGCTCACACATCCATTTGGTAAGTGCCGCAAACTTCTCTTCGGTATAATATCCACGCCCAATCCCCGCCTGATTTGTGACAACAATGATGACATAGCCTTCATCCACGATGCGTTTACAGGCTTCAAACACACCAGGTGCAAACTCAAAACTCTCGGGCTCGCATACATAGCCGTGATCAATGTTAATTACACCATCTCTGTCGAGGAAAAACGCTTTACGCACTGCTTCAGGCATATTAAGTGTTCCGTGATTTCATAAAGTAAAGGTTAACTAGATTACGCATAAGCTCATAATTAACGTTATAATATTTCGAGTTTTTCCAAAATAAAATTAAACCCTATGTTAACTCAAATAAAATCAAAAATTCGCGACTCTATTACCGTTAAGGAACAGGTCATTCAGGATGATGCACTACTATCAGAATTACAAACTTTGATAGAAGCCTGTATCGCGTCACTTAAAGATGGCGGGAAAGTTATTTTTTGTGGTAACGGGGGCAGTTTTGCCGATGCCCAGCATTTGTCTGCAGAGTTTACTGCAAGGTTTGAGCGGGAACGTTCATCATTGGCTTCAGTCGCTTTAGGGACGAACAGTTCAACCTTAAGTGCTATCGGCAATGACTATGGCTATGAATATGTATTCTCAAGAGAGCTAGAGAGTATCGGTCAGGACAAGGACATTTTTATCGCCATATCAACCAGTGGTAACAGCAAAAACGTCGTTGAAGCTGTTAAGGTAGCAAATGCGAAAGGTATCACAACCTGGGGATGGACAGGCCAGGGAGCTGGCAAGATGGCAGATATGTGCAATACGTTACGGATGCCGTCTTCTAATACTGCTCGCATTCAGGAGTGCCACATTATGCTTGGCCATATTCTTTGCGGCGCGGTAGAAGAGCTATATTTTAACTAAGAGGTATCTAGCGATAGCAATCGATGGGGAAGCGCTCTGTAATTTCTATCGCATTAGCACCATTAATATTTATTACATAGGTACGGTAAGCAGTCTCTGCTGACGTTTTACCGTTCTCTAACAAAGAGTTGTCTACGCCAAAATCAAAAATCTCCCGATAGGACTCAAGGCCTTCATCTCTTAGTAATTCGCCAATCCCTATCTGATTTGCGATCAACCTCTGCGCCGTTGAGTATGGAAGCCGGGATAAACAAATATAGGAATCCGCCGTGGCGTAAGTGGTATCAGTGTATTGGCCAACTAACTCTATTTCCCGATGAAGAAACTGCCCTACTTCGTCTTCATCAAAAACCGTTCTTCTATTAGTTTTTTGTACCAGTTCCTGCGTAATGCTGACGACTTTGATGGGTTCCCAGTAAAAGGCCTCAAGACTTTTAGTCACTGTACCATCGGTTACTAACAGCGTTCTCAAGAAAGGCGGAAGCAAAGACAGATCGACCTCTTCGCCATTATTATTAATAACAGCGCCACCGTCGATAAACCCTTTCGTTTTAAAATGCTTTCTGATCACTGCTAATTTTATCGATTACTTTTAAGTACAATTCTAACATTGTCGGTAACATTTGATATGGGTTTTATTTTTTTCCGATTGGTTAAGATGTTACTGGTGCTAATATCGGTAGTTCTGAACTCTACGGTTGCACGATGGGGGTCCCGGTCTTCGCCGAGCGAAACCGGGATGACATTCTCTCTTTTATTGAATTATGCAAGCTCTCACATGGGGGTGAAGTCAGACTGTTATGCCAGTGGCATAACGCAGTTGGCTGAACGCGAGCCATGGATGGCGAGCTGGATGCCCGCTACAGGGACGTATCACTAAAGGACGCTCTTCGAAGAGTATTAATGGATATGA
>DDJQ01000043.1:9818-40207 GCA_002339125.1 Alteromonadaceae bacterium UBA2620 | reverse complement strand
TTATTTAGGTATTTATAGCGCCAGATTGTTACGCTTAACGAATTGGACAGACATGAATTTAACCACGTTTTTAGCCACCCTTAACAGCGGCGAGAAAGTTCTGGCCGGCTCTGAGGTGCATAAGTATATGCACAAACTGAGTCAGGATGCGTTTAAGGTTACCGCCAAAATCAATAACCAGTACAACACGCCTGAACAAATGACCGCCTTATTAAGCGACCTGACCGGCCAGGAAGTAAGCCCCACGGTTACCGTGTTCCCGCCGGTATTTACCGACTGTGGTAAAAACCTGCATTTTGCCGAAAATATCTTTATTAATTCCGGCTGTAAGTTTCAGGATCAGGGCGGTATCCATATCGGCTCGGGCACGCTGGTTGGTCATAACGTGGTGTTTGCATCACTCAATCATGAGCAGGATCCGCAGGCTCGCGGAAACCTGTTACCGGGTAAAATTACCGTTGGCGAAAATGTCTGGATTGGTGCCAACGCAACCATTCTGGCGGGCGTTACCATTGGTGATGGCGCCATTATTGCGGCTGGCGCGGTGGTCACCAAAGACGTTGAGCCAAACACTATTGCAGGCGGTGTTCCGGCTAAGTACCTCAAAGATGTTGAGGTAGATTAAAATTCGTATTCCATGGCCATACGCAGTGTATGGTCTTTGCTGTCACCGTTGAGTCCGGCAATAAAGGCCAGTTCCCACTTAAGCTGCTTTTGTTTATCAAAGCGTTTGATACCCATAAAGGCCGGACCAACGCCAATAAAATCCTCGGCTGCGTAAAATTCTACCGCAGGCTGAATTTCCGGGATCCAGCGGTAACGAAATTTCATTTTAAACTCGCTTTCAAATTCTGAAGGGACGGTATCGCCCCATTCGTACACCAACAGTACGTTAGTGGTTAAGCTGAAGCGCCCCAGTTCCTTTTCGGTGAGCACGCCGCCTTTGAACTCCCAGTCGTTACTGGCATTTTGCTTTTCCAGTTCGAATAACAGACCCCAGTCAGCCCAGTACTGCCCCTGCTCGGTAAGCATAGAGCGCAGTTCCAGCTCGTAACCGGCCACGCCAAAATCCCCCGACTCATCGCGGGAGCCAACAATATAGGCTTCCAGAATGGTGTACTCCGATAAAGCATGCCCAAAAGAAATTCGTTGCATGAGGATATTGCCATCTTCCTCACTTTGCCTGGAGGTCAGGCGCCATTCCACTTCCCGTTCGAAGGGCAAAACGTAAGGGTGATAAACCCGATCCACGGTAAAACTGTCGGCCAGTACTTTGCCCGGCAAAAGCAGTAAGAGGGCGATAGCCAGATATAATCTCATTTCAAATCCCCGGTTAGCTGACGCTTGCCAATAAGCAACGAATACAGATAGCAATACATCACAGGAAACAGCACTGCAGCCAGATAAATCAACATGTAAGCACCGGTAGGCGTGGCTTCGTAGCCAATTAATACATTTAAGAAGTGGCCGTACTCGCTGTCGTCTGCCACCCAGCCAGACGTATCCCATAAACGGTTTTGATTTGGCAGTAAATTAATTTGCTCCAGTAACATGGCGATACCAGCTATCTGACCAGCAAAAAATACCGTCAGGACTGCCAGCTTAATTAATTGAATACGAATGGCAGCGACTGCGACATAGAGCAGTACCCCCACGCTCAGGCTGATCCCAACCCCAATGACATTGCCCAGAATGAGTGACGTACCGGCATCGGATGCCGACCAATAGGCAAGTAAATAAATAATAAAATGGATCACGTTAATAAACGTAATGCCAACCATCAGCAAGGCACTTAACCACTGCGTTGAAGAGGTATTGCCCTGATATTGCCGGCGGACAAACTCTCCCAACCCGCTTAGCATAACAACCAGCACCAGCGTTTTAATGAGCTCCAGACCGCCCCCCTCAAACCATTCAGAAACGACGGATAAATTGAAATACAATCCCACAGCCATCAGAAAACCCGCCAGTGTGCCGCCAAGCAGATAACGCGCATTTCCCCCCTGCTGCGCCAGTAAGAAGCTAAACAACAGGAACACCGGCAGCGTGTCACGAATAAACAGGATCACAGTATTAATCAGCATCCGTTTTCTCCTCGTCCGACACGATAACGTAGCCAACGGCAGAATTAGGATGTAACTCACCAAAAAACTTATAGCGGCCATTTGGCAAGGGCCCAACAAAAATTGAGCCTTTACTGTTGCCGAAAATCACCTTCTCACGGTTAAGATCAAAACTGTCTATTTCCTCCGGCGAAGAGTCGTGGTTGATAAACACCAGACGAACTTTCTTGCCTTCAGGAATGCGCACGGTTTGCGGGATAAACAGGTGGTCGCGAATTTCAATCACCACTTCCGGCAACGCCGACCAAGCGTGCAATGGCACCAGGGTTATCAGCGTCAGCGCGATTGTCTGCCTGAGCAACCTCATGACTCTGTGACCTCAAAAGGTAATGTAACCGTTACATTTAATCCGCCCAGGGACGATTCACCCAAGGCAATTTTGCCATGATGCAAGGTAATAATCTGACCAACAATGGCCAGTCCCAGGCCGCTGCCCGTTGACTTGTACTTTTCATCTTTCTGATCGCGGTAAAAGCGTTTAAGCACCTGGGAGCGCTCATGTGGTGCTATACCAGGGCCTGAGTCTTCCACCATAAAACACACCTGATTATCCTGACTCAACACCGTTACCTGAATGGCTGCGCTCTGAGGCGAATAGGCACTGGCGTTGGCAATCAGGTTTTGGAGCATCGTGTAAAGGGTAAACTCAGTACTCATTAAAAACGCGCTGTCGCCCTCGAGGCTGATGTCCTGATGTTTACTGTCGATTTTACTGTAAATGTCAGCAATCACATTTTGCGCCACAACGAAAGCATCTACCTTACTCAGTTGTAAGTGAAACATCTCCGGGCTGGTGCGACTCAGCAGTAAAATCTGATTCACCACGTGGATCATTCGATCGGTGTCCTGCTGTATGGCTTGCAGTTTACCCGCATCGTCATGGCGCTCTTTGGCCAGATTATGCAGGTTAATTTTCATCACACTCAGCGGCGTGCGCAGCTCATGGGCGGCATTGGAGGCAAACTGCTGTTCGCGTTCAAAGGCTTCATTAAGGCGCAAAAACATAGTGTTGAGGGTATCCATTACCGGCTGCATTTCGTTAGGCACTTGCGGAAGGGTAACGGGCGATAAGTCCTTGCCTTTGCGATGTGAAAGCTTTTGCGATAAAAGCTTGAGTGGTTTTAATCCCAGGCTCACTGACATAAAAACAATAAGCGCCAGAATCGGCACCGCATAGATAAACGGCATAATCACTGACACGGTTAAGGCGTCAGTTAAACCTACCCGGCTTTGTAACGGCTGGCCTACGATCACCGTGGTTCCGTCTGTCAGAGTTTGCTTGTACACCCGCCAGCGCCGACCATCGAAGTTTTGCTCAGAAAAACCATCCGCGCCAATGGTGAGCGGCTCATCTGGCTGATTGGGCGAGTCGGTGATTAGTGTACCGTCGCGCCAGATCTGATACACCAGTTCACTGCTACCGAAGCCATCCATTTGCTGACCATTGCTCAGTGCTACCGAATACAACAGAGTGGTTAGCTCCTGATCCATAAACCGCGACGACATCGAGAGCGCTGCGCGATAACCATGGATCGCAGCACTGAAAATCACCAGGATCAGCGAGCTGATAAGCACCAGCGTTATCGTGCGCCGTATTGAGTGCAATCGTCAGGCTCCGTTAACAGGGATACTGTAGCCTACACCACGAATGGTTTTGATAAAGTTCTCCGGCAGCTTTTTACGCAAATGGTGGATGTGCACTTCGATAGTATTGCTTGAGACTTCGTCGCCCCATTCATATAACCGTGACTCCAGTTTTTGTTTGGGCTGAATACGCCCGCCGTTCTCCATTAACACCTTTAATAACATCAGCTCCCGTCGAGGCAGCGAAACGGCTTCTCCAGCCACGCTCAGCTCCAGCGTTTGTGTATTTAAGGCCACCTCACCAATTTTTACTATGGCAGTACTGGCCGTACCTAAACGACGCTCAAGGACACGCAAGCGGGCAAACAGTTCGTCCATATCAAAAGGCTTGGGTAAATAATCATCAGCACCAGCGTCTAAACCCAGTATTTTATCGGTCACTTTATCCCGGGCGGTCAGAATGATCACCGGCATGTCTTTCACTTTGTGGCGAATCTGGCGCAGCACTTCCAGCCCATCCATATCCGGCAGGCCAAGATCGAGGATTACAATATCGGTTTGCTCTGCCGCCAGCATTGCCAGCGCCTCACTGCCGCGATAAACACAGTCCACCACATAACTGGCGTCCCGCAGCGATTTACTCAGCGCGGCCGAGAGCGGCTGGTCATCTTCAACAAGAAGTATTCGCATGTTATTGATAACGTGAAATTTAAGTTAACCCCAGTATAGCAGTTAAATCTTAAGCAAACCTTAAGGGAAATTGCAGCATAGCAATGCTTATACCCGCAGTTCGCCAGTCACCTACAGGGGGTAAGAAAGAATAAAACAGGCCCCCCCCAGCGAGTTGCTGGAAATCACCGATACCGTCCCTGCGTGCCAGAGCTGAATTCGTTTTACAATGGCCAGCCCTAAACCGGCGCCGCCAGCATAACGTACGCGGCTGTTGTCAGGCCTGAAAAACGGTTCAAAAATACGCGCGGCCTGGGCGGGTTCTACGCCGGTACCGTCGTCGTTTACGGCAATGTTTATCGCAGTATCGGTTTGATAAACTTCAATAATAATCTGCGACTTAGCATGGCGGATAGCATTATTCAGCAGGTTAATAACAGCCCGCTCTATAAAGTGACCATCCCCACGCACGGTAAATTCGTTACCACTCACCAACAAGGTCTTACTGGTGGTTAGTGCTAACCTGGCCACCACTTCACTGCATAGCGTATTTAGCGGAATATCGGCGATGTTGAGCTCCGGCGTCATGGCATCGTACTGGGTGTAATCGAGCATCTCCTGCACCAGCCCCTCAAGCTCATCCAGATCGGCCTGAATGCCACGCCATGCCTGACTATCCGGCTCAGGTTTCATTTCCAGGGCAAACTTTAATCTGGCAATGGGCGTTCTGAATTCATGAGCCACAGCACCGGTCAGTTCGCGTTGGTCACGTAGTAAACCGTGAACCCGCTCGCTGAGCATATTGAGCTTGTTAGCGATAGGCTGGATAACAGAGCGCTTTTTAAGCGCGATGGCGACATTTTCACTTTCCTGACCAAGATGATTGACCTTGCGGGTAAGATAAGCCAGATCCCGCCACAGGGGCCACAACCAGATTGCCAGCATCACACCCAGCAACAGCAGGAACGCCGAAAGATAGATCAGTAAATAGGGCCTGGACACTTCGGTAAACGGCAACGAAAGCACAATCAAACGGCGTTCACTGGCCGGTATATAAATGAACCTTGCAGTGTCGGTATACAAGGTGACGGGCAAGCCGGCCTCCAGGTCGGCTTGCTCCGCAGCAGACCAGTTGATCGCCGCACTGTCTTTCAGCTTGTAATCGATACCCGCCTGGCGGAGTTTTTCCAGCAGCTGGTTTTGGTCCTCCAATGCCAGCGGCAATAAGGCTTTTGCCAGCACCATATCGGCCGACTCGCGGTAATCCTCACCCGGCCAAATCAGCTCAAGCGTGCTGCTGATTAGCACCAGAGAAACCGCCATAAACAGGTAAAAGCTCACAAACAGGCGGGTCATTCGTCACTCCACGCATCCGCCACAAAAAAGAAGCCCTTGCCCCAGATAGTTTTGATCCGGTAAGGGTTTTGCGGATTGTCTTTGAGCTTTTTACGCAAGCGGGACACCCTGACGTCGGCCGAACGGTCGAGACCGTCGTATTCACGGCCAATCAGCTCCTTATACAGGGTGGTTCGTTCTACCAGCTGTGAGGCGTTATCGGCCAGTAAACACAGCAGGTCGAATTCGTGGCTGGTTAAGGTGATATCCTCGCCGCCCAGATTCACCCTGCGCGACAGTTTATCAATACTCAGCTTGCCAAAGGTCACCACCGAGCCGCTATGCACCGGTGCTTCAGTTGAGGTGGCTCGACGCATCAGGGCATTCACCCTGGCTAACAACACCCGGGGTTCCACCGGCTTAACCACGTAATCATCAGCGCCAATTTCCAGGCCCAGCACCTGATCAAAACTTTCACTTTTCGCCGTCATAAACAGCAGCGGCCCGGAATAAAACTGGCGCAAGCGATTGCATAAGATAAAGCCATCATCCCCAGGTAGCATGACGTCCAGAATAATGGCATCCGGTGGTGAGGCTTTCACCCGTTCGATGAGCCCTTCACCATCGGCAAACCGGGTCACGCTGAAGCCGCTAGCCGTCAGGTACTGACTAACCAGTTCAGCCAGTCTTTCATCGTCTTCAACCAGGATAAGCGACTTCATCAGAATAAACTCCAGGGATTTTTAACGCGGCGTCTGAGCATCGAGGCGCTGCGATAACGCAGTGTGAGTATTACCGAAGCCTGGTAGGTATTGCTTTCTCTCACCAGGCTCAGTTCTGACTCCTCTTTTAACGTAACCTTCACCGCCCCCGGCATAGCACTATAAGGCCAGCACCCCAGCGGCTCGCGGTTCAGCGTCAGGCAATATTTGTCGTCAGGGAGCGGTGGATAGTGCAACGTGACTGACATAACACATTCATCGCCTTTTTCCGCAGCGATACACTCACTGGGCGTGGCTGAAAAGGCGTCGTCCTCGGCTTCTGCCGGCATTAACAATGCACCTGAGAGCAGCAGAAGTAAGCAGAATAAACGCACCGACGCCCCTTAAAACTGATAGCCGAAGCCAATGAAACCGCTGGCAACGTAGTCTTTAGACACCAGCGGGCTATCTGTCATACCGCTGCCCAGGGTGGATAACTGCACCCGGCCCACCCAGCGCCAGTGCTTGTTTAAGGGTTTATTGAGTAGTAGCCCGACACTGGTTTGCAGGGCATGGTCGGCAGCGTACCACAGGCTACTATTAGCCGTATCCTCACTATCGATACCATAATAGTAATCTATCAGCTTCTCGCTCTTATAAGTCACTGAAGCATTCGCGGCAAACTGCCAGTCGTCCCACTGCCAGCGGTACTGGTATTTTAGTTGCGCATAATAGCCCTGATGTACGCCCAGCAGGTCGCCTGCGACCGTTGCAGAAAAAAGGCTGTCAGAGCCGTTCCAGTTGACTCTTAAACCGGCATCAGCCGTCCATTTTCGGCTGCTGATATCTTTGATAGAAATGGAATCCCGGGGGGCGGGGGATTCACCGTCACTATCGCCGGGTTGCAACGGGCTGCCAATAACATCCGCCGCGCTGGTATTAACAGACAAAACGATATTCGCCGGGTGCCAGAAGTTAAAATAGGCCCGTTCACGGTTAGCCATTACGAACAATTCGGTGGTTATATCATTGCGCAACTGCCACTGATAACCAGCTTCACCGTTGTCGAAATAAGCATTCTCGCCATACCAGGCCACATCGGGTAAGACCACCAGCGGGATAGGATCGCCATCGACCAGAGGATTGGTTCTGGCGCCAATACCCACCGCGATGCCTAATTTCCAGGAGTTAGGGGCTATGCAGGCATCGTCACTCTCACAGGCCCACGCAATGCCGTGGCCTGACAGCCACAGCAATAAACAGCACAGCAAAGGGATCCGCACACCATAGCTCCGGCAGGTTATTCAGATTTTTAAGATTATCAAACCCTGACAGCCTGCACAGTACCCGATTACAAATTGTCACATTTATAAATAGTTTGGATCGGATTATTGCTTAAACAAGCACTAGGGTAGTAGTCAACCTCACCGCTTAATAGGACATGGATATGAACCTGAAGCAAAAAACCGACCTGATGTGGAAGTGCCTGGCCGTAGCGATATTTTCAACCTGTACGATTACCGCCTGCAGCAACGATGGTAATGAGAGCCCGCCAACGCTCAGTTTCATGACCGCGACGGATTCAGCCCTATCTACCGCGCAACAGATCAGTGCCGAACGCTATGTTAAAAATGGCATTTACCTGATGAAAAAATCGCAGGCAACGGCGGTGGAGGGCACCGCCGATGATACCGCGGCGCCGGCCAGCTATTCGACCACCAACACCCAGATTGCCGGTGTAGATGAAGCGGACCGCATTGAATACAATGGTGACTATCTGTTTGTGGCGGATTTACCGGTATGGACCCCGAGTCACGGAGAGGTAAAAAAAGTGCGCATTCTGGCGCGCCAGAACGATTATTCTTTAACCGAAGCCGCGACAATCTCATTGCAGGAAAACCTCAACGTAGCGGGCATGTACCTCTACGAAGATATCCTTGGCGTGGTCAGTCACTCTTTCCAGTATTACGCCATGGCCGATATTCTGCTCGACTCAAGCCCCTGGCAACAACCAGAAAACGATACTTACATTGATATTTACGGCGTCGCCGAACCGGCCAGCCCCAATACGGTGAGTAATATTCGTATTGATGGTGGTCTGATTAACTCACGACGCATCGACAACCATTTGTTTATTGCCACGCAGTTCGTGCCCAACCTGGAAGACTTACCGGATGCCGGCACCAGCAATCGCAGCCTGGTCAATCTATACAACGCAATTCTGGCGAAAAACAGTAGTGAGCTGGTTCCCAAAATCACCATTAACGGCCAAACCAGTGATCTTTATCAGTTAACTGACTGCTTGTTACCCCAGCGTGCCACCGAACAGAATGGTCATACGCAAATGGTCAGCGTGGTTAAAATTGATTTGGATAACCCGATGAATTTTTCCTCGCTGTGCTTGCTGACCGAAGCCCATGGCCTGTTCGCCTCGGCTGACCACTTGTACTTACATGCCCGTGGCGAAGAGAGCACCATTGTTCATAAAATCTCGCTGGGCAATGAAATCCGCTATCAGGCAACAGCCAGTGTGGTAGGCACTCTGGGCTGGCAAAGTTCAGCGCAGTTCAGACTGGCTGAGCGCGACGGCAAATTACTGGCTGTCACCACGGTGGGTGCCTGGTCCCAGGATCCCGAGCATATGCTGCATATCCTCGAGCAACATGGCAGTGAGCTGGTAGAAATTGCCACCTTACCTAACGAATCCCAACCCGCGCCCATTGGCAAGCCGGGTGAAGCTATTTATGCAGTGCGCTTTTTTGAAGACAGAGCCTTTATCGTCACCTTTGAACAGGTTGACCCCTTGTACGTGATTGACTTAACGGACCTGTACGCGCCAATGGTTGCCGGCGAACTGGAGATACCAGGCTTTTCCAGCTACCTGCATCCCATGGAAAACGGACTGTTACTGGGCGTTGGCCAACAGGTTAGAAATGATACGATCCCCGTCAGCGGCAGTACCCCGCTGGAAACCCCCATTGAGGAGGGCATGAAGGTCAGTTTATTTGACGTTCTCGACCCGGCCAATCCGGTTGTACTGGGTGAGTTTGTCTGGCCGGAGGCCTATACCCCGGTGGAATACGACCACCGTTCACTATCGGTGCTGAAGACAGACTCCGGCTATCAGTTTGCGCTGCCCTCACAAACCTGGGGATTCGACGACTCCGGTTACTGGTTTACCCAAAACGCTTTGCAGACGCTGGTGGTGAATGAAGCAGACCGGACTCTGAGTCTTATTGATTCGATATCACCGGCAACCGAGGACGACTATTACATTGGCAGCTATGAAGATCGCAGCGTGTTGCACAATGGCCATATTTATTACCTGCGCGGTAATAAAGTTTATCACACCCTATGGCAACCAGGCGCAACAGTTGACGGGCCTTACTGATAGCTATCAAAGTTCACTTGTGCAAGGTCGGTAAAGTGCAAATTTCTGGCACTTTGCCGACCCTTTATAACGGTAAACCGTTAGCCCTTACTGGTAAGAGACCACAGGTTCTCAACAGCGGGGACTTTACCTTTTAAGCCACCTTCCAGCGCTTCACTGTGCAGTAGGGATATTGTGCAGTACTTACTATAGTTTTGCTGGATTTCTTCACTGGGAATAGCAAAGGGCGGGCCGCCGATTAAAGACTGATCGTACTCAAACGTCACCAACAGCTGTTTGGCGCCTGGTGTGAGCGAACACAAGCGCTGACTGTATTGCTTACGCATATCCTGAGGCAGGGCCACCAGCGCGGCGCGGTCGTAAACAACATCAATGGTGCCCAGTTGTTCGGGAGTAAGCGCAAAAAAGTCGCCACAGTACAACGTAATATCCGGCGCCGTATAACGCATTAGTTTGCCGCATTCTTCAATCACTGGCGTAACGCCGAGGCTCTCAAAGTACTGGCTGACAGCCAGCTGACTTAGCTCCACGCCCACTACTTCGCAACCACGCTCAAGCATGAACGTCATATCGTTGGATTTACCACAAAGCGGTACAAATACGCGGCACCCATCGCCAATACCAAATTCATCGGCAAAACCTGACAACATCGGATGGATATCGCTCTGATGGAAGCCTATCTCACCTTTTTCCCACTTGTCATGCCAGAACGTATGCTCCATGACCACTCCTCATTAACCACAACCAAACTGCATACAGCACAAGACACTAACGACTTTTAGTTATCCACCGCAAAAGGGCGGCGCTGCAAATAATCGCAGGCAACGTCCATTTTATACAGAATACGGGTAGCCTCAAGATTTAGCGCATCATGCATATGCATGCGTTGCTGTTCGTAGTCTTCACTCATGCTGTTAGTTGCGGCCTGTTCCCAGGTTGCGCGGTCGGGCCACTGCGCATAAGCAATCCAGCGCCCTTCTTCATCTTTATGTAAGCGTGAACCCAGGCTGCCATGCAACAGGTAAATGCCCTGAGTTACTTTCGGCCAGGCACACAGAAAATCGGCTTCTTTACCTGTTTTGGGAACAAACTCAAACATAACGATAAACATGGCTTCTCCTGTTTAGGCCGCGCTTGATGCTGCGAACTGCATCATCTTTCGCTTATTGCGACGTGCAGACCACATAGCCCACACGGCAACGGCGAGCAACGGCACATTAACCTGTAATGCTGCCACAGAAAATGCAGCAGTGCCAAAGCGCACCAGGTAAACCAGCCAGAATAAGGCAATCACTGATGCCAGCAGTTGCTTATACAGGGGCACAATTCGCGCTTCGTCATTAAGGCGTAAGGCCAGACCGGCAAGCACCGCCAGCGCCACCCAGAATACCAGGGTAGGTGAGACAGCCACCGCAAAATAGCTCAGTGCACTTACTACCAATGCCACTGGCGTGCCCCACACAAATGCCGGCCAGAGCAGATTAAGTGCGTCGCGGGTCTGGCGCTTCTTGAGCCAGATATTCATGCCGGTGGCAGACACCACAGTCAGCATCATGCCCAGCACAATGTAGAGTATCTTCACCGGCATGCCGATAAAGTCACCAAAATGGATTCGAAATACGGAATACAGGGTTTGCATGCCGCCGTCACCATCAGAATACCCGGCTTTACCCAGATAATTGCCGGCCGAATCATAGCGGTAGTTCTCTGAGTAAATCAGGCGCTCAGGGGTTTTTACAAAAAACTCCAGAAACTGCTGCGGTGTATGTGGTTCGTGTACCGTAAAGAACAGCAAGTTGCCTTCGGTATTTACCCGCCCCTGCAGATCGCGCATGGCGGTACCGATATCGGGCGGGGCAATCTCCTGCACCAGCTCGGGCTCGGGCGTAAAAGCACGGTCGTAAACGGCCTGGGTATCGCCATCGTAGAACGCCTGGGCAATTAGGGTTACAAACACCCCGGCCAGGCCAAAATAGGCACCGGTGATTGCTATCATCAGATGAAACGGCGTGCCCCACACACTCAGGCGATTATGCATATCAATGTTTTCCTTCAGGCCGTCGCCACCATACCGAAACTTAAAAGCGTCTTTGATGATTCTGGGATGCGCCATCAGGCCCGATACAATCAGTGCACACAACAAGGCGCCGCAGGCACTCACCAGGATCATGCCAAACGAATGGGGCAGGTGCAGGTACAAATGCAAATCCACCAGCATTCGCGACCAGGTGACATTTTCCTGCTCAATTAACGTGCCCTGCTCATCCACAAAATGGGCCCGGTGATCATCTTCCATCACCAGCCGCGGAATGCCAGTACCAGGGAACACAAAATAATAGTGATGGGTGTCATCACTGTATTGCTCAGTAAAGCTGGTATAGGCGCGCTCCACCTGTTCGACGGTGTATTCAGTTGTCTCCGGGATATTGGGTTGCTCCCAGCGCTCAAACTCTTTATGCAATACGGCAATGGTGCCCGATAAACAAATCAGGAACATCACCGCGCTAACAACCAGTCCCAGCCAGGTGTGAGACTGCAGCGAACGTTTTGCCAGACTGCCAGCAGAAACCGATTTAGCCATGCGCCCCTCCAAATAACCACAAGCCAGCCACAGCAGCTGCGCCTAAAGATAAAACAATGTGCAGCCACTTACGCGATGACAGCACATACCAGTAAGCCAAAAGGCCCCACAATACCGGCATCACCAGTACGCCAGTGGCCATTTGCTTGGGCTCAGATACAGGCAGCTGATACACCACAGCGATCATAATGAGCGCACAGATAAACATCTGCCCGGGTAAGACATACAGAATATGCCCGGTTTGCCGGGCAATCTGGCGCGGGGCAACCCGCCATTGATGCGCCGGTTTTACGCGCTCACGTGTTTGCCGTTGGGGGCTGGCCTCAACTGCGATAGCCGCCCACACAGTCAGCGCAGGCAAACACAAGCCAATGGTCAGGCCATATTCCACGCCAAGGACTAAATGCCAGCAATACACACTGCCGGCCACGGCTAACCAGCCCAACCAGGCATACACCGCTGAACTGTTGCGCCAGCCAAGGTATATACCACCGGCAGCTACGGTTGATCCAACCAAAGCCAGAAAACTTCCTAAAATCATAAACTTTACTTATTATTTTGAGCTGGTGCAGCGGTCAGCACGTTAGCGCCTGATGAACCGCCTCTACGCAGTTTGATTTTGTCAGGCAGAGGCCCGACCCTAAAACGCAAATAAGAATAATTTACATTTACAAAAAGATCAATCTGCACAAAGCGATCTGTTTCAGGCTTAGTGTCATATCAATCTGTAACGGAACAACACCATACAAGGAAATACTATGACATCCCCTTACGCTTCTAAAACCCGTTTTACTCAGCTGTTACTGGCTTATGTCACGATGCTGCTGGTGTTTGGCGTGCTCGATGGTGTGTGGCTGGGCGTGGTGGCAAATCAATGGTATTTCGGCAGTCTTTCCGGCTTGTTGCGCGACCCTTTTATCACCTGGCCATGGCTGGTGTTTTATATTGGCTATTGCGCGGCGGGTTTATATCTGGCGGTGCTCCCGGCCAGACAAAACCTGGCCAAAGCGTTTCTCAACGGTGCTGTAGTGGGTGCCGCGGCTTATGGTGCCTATAACCTCACCAATTATTCCATCGTCGCCGACTGGCCGTTACCCATCACCCTGATAGACTGGACCTGGGGCACTGTCGCTACCGCCTTAGTCAGCACTAGCGGCGCACTGGCTATAAAACTTAAGGATTAGCCGCAAGCAGGGTCCGTCACGCTATAACTGCCTGAAATCGTGATACACTATGCAGGTATTTCATTAAACAGGACACCCAATTCATGACTTGGATGCGTCAGGCTTTGCTTAACGTGTTTCGTCTACCGGTTAAGTGGCTGGTGAAAACCAACAGTATTCCTTCTGATGTTGAGAGTGAACTCGGCATCGATAAATCACGCCCCATTATTTATTTGCTGCCATCCGATTCGGTCACCGATCAGCTGGCACTGCAAATGTCCGCGCAAAAGATGGGTCTGCCTGATCCTGTTGAGCCGGTGACGCTGGCAAATAAAAGCTATCCGGGCAGCCTGTTCCTGCGGCGCACTGAAGCACTGCTTCGCAAGCGAAATCAAAACACGGATATCGAGCCGGTTTCTACCGACCTGTTTCATTTGCACCGCGATCACAGCGACCTCGATGTTCAGGTGGTGCCGGTATTTATCACCTGGGGCAGGGCACCAGGCAAAGGCAAACCGGGTCTGGCGGATTTACTCACCCTGTCAGCCGCGCCAAGTTGGTTACGCAAATTCTTTATCGTATTGTTTTTGGGTCGCGACACCTTTATCAGTTACAGCCAGGCGGTGTCATCACGGGCAATGGCCGATCAGCACAGTACAGATGAAAAGCTGGCTCACAAGCTTTCCCGCGTAGCAAGTACTCACTTTCACCGTAAGCGTCAGGCCATGACAGGCCCAACCCTGCTGGAACGGCAGGAGCTGAACAATGCGGTGCTCGGCTCCGAAATGGTCCGCAATGCCATTGGCGAAGAGATGCGCGCTAAACAGCTCAGTGCCGACGAAGCACGCCAGGTTGCGGCAGGCTACCTGACTGAAATTGCCGCAGATTATCGGGAAGGGCTGATCCGCTTTGGTGATCGCCTGTTAACCCGTATCTGGAACAAAATTTATAACGGTATCAGTGTTGGTCACGCCAACCGTATTCGTGAACTGGCCAATAATGGTCACGAAATCATCTATGTACCCTGCCATCGCAGTCATATGGACTACCTCTTACTGACCTACGTGATCTACCATGAAGGCCTGGTCACACCGCATATCGCGGCAGGTATTAACCTTAACTTCTGGCCGGTAGGCGGTATTTTTCGGCGCGGTGGAGCGTTCTTCCTGCGCCGCAGCTTTGCCGGTAACAAGCTCTACACCGCCGTATTCCGCGAGTATCTGGAATTACTGTTTAAAAAAGGCTACGCGGTTAAGTATTACCCGGAAGGCGGCCGCAGCCGCACCGGACGCCTCATCCCGCCGAAAACCGGCATGCTGGCCATGACCATTCAGGCCGCGGTTAAAGGCGTCAACCGTCCAATCAGTCTGGTACCTGTGTACATTGGCTATGAAAACGTCATGGAAGTGAAGAGCTACCTGAGCGAGTTGAAGGGCGGCGCGAAAAAGAAAGAGTCCAACTGGCAGGTGTTTTCGGCCATTAAAAAACTCAAAAATTACGGTCATGGCTTTGTGAATTTTGGCGAGCCACTGTCGCTTAATCAATTTCTCGACAATAAAGCCCCCGACTGGCGTGACAGTCAGGCCTTAAACCCCGAGAAAAAACCCGCCTGGTTAACCCCCACGGTTAACGGCCTGGCTAATGAGTTAATGACCCGGGTAAATAGTGCAGCCGCCATTAATGGTATGGCGCTCACCGCGCTGTGCCTGTTGGCGTCAAAAACCCAGACCATGAGTAAAACAGAACTGGCCCAGGCGATGCGCGATTATCTCGCCCTGTTTGAGCTGGCCCCGTACAGCGCTAATGCCACTTTGCCCAAAGATGATGCCGACGCGCTGCTCGATCACACCTTGTCGTTAAAACGGTTACAGGTAAGCGAAGATAATTACGGCACACTGATTAGCCCGATGCCGGATAACGCGGTGTTTTTAACCTACTACCGGAATAATATTATTCACCTGTTCGCCCTGCCGGGCATTGTTATGACGGCCATTTTTGCCCATGGCAAACTGGAGAAAACCAACATTCTGCAGCTAATTGCGGCGCTCTACCCGCTGCTGCAGCGTGAACTATTCCTGCACCTGTCGCAGGATGAAGCGCTGGCCTACACCGCGCAGCTGATTGATGCTTTCAAACAAACCGGCATGTTGCAGCAAAAAGGGCGTTATCTGGCGTTGCCGGAAGCCGACAGCGAACAATTCCATTCAAGCTGGCTGCTGAGTCGCTGTATGCAGGAAACCCTGCAGCGTTACGCGGTAGTGCTGACCATTCTTAAACGCGACAAATCGATTAGCCGCAATGCCCTGGAACGGGAAAGTAAAACCGTGGCCGAGCGTTTATCCAAACTGTATGGCATGCACTCGCCGGAGTTTTACGATAAAAATGTGCTGTCGAGTTTTATCAGTGCGTTACGGGATAACCACTGGCTGGATGCAGGCGAAGACGGCAGTCTGAAGTATTCCGAGGAAGCCTCGGCCCTGCGTAAAGATATCATGGCGTTAGTCTGGCCGGAGATAGTACAGCATTTACAGCAGGATATTCTTCAGGCCGACAGGGAAGCAGGCGCCGATGAAAAAGTTTGATATTGAGTTGCTCAGTGAACTAAGAGCTCGGGCGGAAGCCAGCCCGCGCCGCCGCGCACACCATAATGTGCATGACGACTACCAGCAGCCGGTACAGCGCCTGTTTGTCTGTATGCTGCCCGACTCTTATGTAAGACCCCATCGCCACAGCCAGCCGCACAAATGGGAATTCTTTATGGTGGTGGACGGTTGCCTGGAGCTGTTATTTTTTGATGATCACGGCGTGCTCACAGAGCGCCTTGCTCTGGGTCCGGGCAGTGATTGCCTTGGGGTGGAAATTCCTCCTAACACCTGGCATGCCACTGTGTGTAATCAGCCGGTTACTTTTGTTGAGGTAAAACAAGGCCCCTACGAAGTGACTGACGATAAAGACTTTGCCGACTGGGCGCCGGCTGAGGGCGACGACGCTGTGGCGGCTTTTCTGTCCGGCATGAAAACACTGCGGCCGGGGAACGCCTTGAGCTGAGGCAACATCAGTTAGAGGAGAAGGCAATGAAATCCTGGATCAGTGTAATACTGCTCGGACTAATGTTAGCGATATCACACGTTCAGGCCAGCGCGGCCGGTTATCCTGGCATCATTCGCATCGCTGAGCTGGACATTGACCCGCAGCACCTGGATGAATACCTGGCCCTGTTAACCGAAGAAGCCGAGGCTTCGGTGCGGCTTGAACCTGGCGTCATCGCTATATTTCCTATGGTACAGGAACAAAACCCCACCGCCGTGCGGATCCTGGAGATATACGCCAGTCAGCAGGCTTATGAGTCACACCTTAAAACCGCCCATTTTTTAAAGTATAAAAAGGCCACCCTGCACATGGTACAAACGTTGCGGCTGATTGATATGCAGGCCATCGATGCTCGCACCATGGCCACACTGTTTAGCAAAATGGCAATGCCAGCCGATTAATCTTCGGTAGACGAGTTCCCGCGGCCCGAAGCAATGCGCGCCTCTTTAAAGGACGAGTCGGCTTTCCAGCCGGGCCAGTCCCCATTGTTGGCAAGCTCAGCCATAATCTGCCCAATCAGATCCAGATCCTGAACCACCCCGCCTAATGACCAGCTATCAAAGTAATCATCACCGGATTTATGATAACGGCTGGCAATAAATTGCGGATCGGTATCCCCCAGACTCATAAATAAATAAGACGGGATCCCCTGGCGGGCTGCCGCGAAATGATCGGAGCGAAAAAACAGGCCGTTCTGAGGTCGCGGATCCGGTTTAACAAAACGCCCCTGACTTTTGGCCCCCCGGGCAACATAGTCTTCCAGTTCAGAGACATTCTCACCATATTGCAACGTATAAGGTGTGGCATCATTTACGTTCATGCCGTCAATATTTAAGAAGGCGACAATATCCTTAGCCGGCACTGGGGGGTGTTTAGCAAAATGCTCTGCACCAATTAGGCCGGTTTCCTCGGCGGTAAAGGCACCAAACATCAGCGTACGTTTAAAGGGCGTTGCTTTGGCCTTTTGCTTAAAGACTCTGGCAAGCTCCAACACACCGGCTACACCAGAGGCATTATCCACCGCACCATTCAGGATCACTTGCTGGCCATTCTCTGTGCCTTTCCCCAGGCCATCCCAGTGAGCATGTAAGGCAACCCATTCATCCTGCGCTTCGCTACCGGGCAGAATCGCGGCAACGTTTTGTGATGCCTTGTGTTCAATGGTGTTGCGCAGTGTAAGTTTAGCGCGCTGTTGCAGCCCGATGGCTGTGAAGCCTGGCTTACCCGCCTGCGTTTTCAATTGCCGGTAATCCAAACCCGAGGCGGCCAACATTTTTTCGGCCGCGCGCAGTGTCAGCCAGCCCATCACACCGACTTTCGACAGGTTATTATTGTTATCAACCAGGGTGTATTTTGCCGTGGTGCCACCGGCTTTTACTACGCCCCAGCCATAACCGGCCGCCATGGTTTCATGAACAATAAACACCGCCTTAGCGCCCTGGCGGGCGGCCTCTTCATATTTGTAAGTCCAGCGACCGTAGTAGGTCATAGCCTGGCCGTTGAAGAACGACTTGTCGCCAGAGGTAAAGCCCGGATCATTAACCAGCACGATAACCGTTTTTCCCTTAACATCGACCCCGGCATAATCATTCCAGTGATATTCCGGCGCATTGATGCCATAGCCGACAAACACCACTTCGTTATCCAACGTAAGTTGCTCTGTGATGCGCTCGGTACGAGCCACAAAGTCTTCGCCATTGGTAAAAGTGGTATCTCCAACAGATAACGACATGTCCTGACTGGCGGTGATTTTGGCCAGCGGTACTGGCTGGATATAGCTATCACCAAATGCTGGCTGCAGGCCCATCTCGCGAAACTGTTCTACCAGATACGCCACGGTTTTTGTTTCGCCGACGGAAAGCGGTGCGCGCCCCTCAAACTCATCACTGGCAAGGGTTTTCACATCCTGCCGGTAATTATCCAGATTAATGCTGTTGCCGATATCAGTTGGGGTAGCAGCGAGGCTGGCAAACTTACAAAGCAGTGCGCTGCTTAAAAAGAGAGTTTTTATCATGCTGTTCATAAGAAAAAGTGAATTAACCAGAGACTACCCAATAACGCCGCGCCGCTCAAACCCTTAAACTTGCGGCGCTTATGGTAGCCTGTATAAAAAGCGTATTTTTGCGCTCAGTGCACTGGAGAATTTATCGGATTTTAGACTATATTTAATGAGCGGCAAGGTTAGCCGCATTCGGCTCAGGAACAGAGCAACAATTTAGTTAAACAGTGCAAGGAGGCACTATGATGAACCTGACTATCAGTACCAAAGGGATCAGTACTTTCTTTTTCGCCGCCGGCTTTTTACTTTTCATTCAGGCGTTTTATGTCTCATCTATGACCACAGGTACGTCTGATTACCTGTTTAATCTGCACGATATTCAAAACGAGCAGTATACCCGCCTCGGCTTAAAGCAAAGTAAAGTCGTGCTGCGCAGTGAAGTGATAAGAGAAGTTACCGATCGCTTCACCAGCCATACTTTTCATGCGGTAATCGCCATGAGTATCGCTGGCCTTATCTTCCTGCTACTGGGTGTGTTACTCAGTCGCTACCACGTGAATATCAGCGAGCTGCCCGCCGAAAAAAGGGACTGATGCTCAGCCCAGGCAGCGTTATTCTTTAGTTTACTTCTGCTACCAGGCGCAAGCGATACTCGCAATCAGCTACTACCTTAAACGAATCATGTCGTTCTTTTTATTAAGAGGTAGTAGCGATGCATAAACAACTCACAGCAATCGCTTTACTGTTGCTGCTTTTTGGGTGCGGCGGCGGTTCAGAGAGTAACAGCAGTCCACCGCCCCCACCGGCCAGCCCGCCACCAGCAGAGGTCGGCGGCGGCGCCATCGCTGATGTGCCCAACCAGTTTGATTTCAGTAATTTTGTGCAACACACCGTAACGTTCAGCGTACCTGATGATTTATTCGGGCAGGTTAACTTTAAGCTCACCGCCACATGGGATAACAAAATACAGGACTTGTACCTTGGCAGATCCCAGGCCGGTAACACGGAGTCGGTTAACGTGAATATTCCCACAATCATAGAAACTATCACTGTGGAATATCTGGCCTACGACATTGCCACCGACACCGCTCAGGTGAAAATTGTGGAGGTGGCATTATGAGCTTTATCATCTGTAAATTCTTAAAACACGCCGCCCTGACTCTGGCTGGCACGTTACTAACATTTGCCTGTTTTGCTCAGTCTCACCTGATAAGCGATGTCATTCGGTCTAATGGCACTGGCGATATTACCCTGGCCGACGAAACGGCATTGGGAGACACGGTTGCAGAACGCATGCAACGACTGGAAGCCCTGCGTCAGGAGCATGATAGTAAACTGGTGTTTGCGGTAGATATAAATGAAGCAGCCAATGGCACCGAAAAAGCAGAAAGTCAGGGCGTTGCCATTAAATCGGCGGTATTAACCGTAACACTTAATGGTGAAACACAGACATTCAGCCAGTACAGCACGCGTACCCGGTATTTGCTGGCAGAGGGTAATCAGAGTGCGGCTGAGCGCAGCCTTTACTACACATTACTTGGCCGTAGCGGCTCCAGTACCTTAACGGGTGGAACCTCAACCATTGCTGCTGATTTTGACGCCACTCTGACCTTTCCCGTTAGCATAGACCTTAGCTCCGCCAGTGAGGTCACCCTGACCATAGAATTATTAAATACAAACGGCAGATTAGGCGACCCGGAACTGTTTTACGACTATTCCAATGGTTTTGAAGACATTGCCGTTGTTGATGCTGTCGATGCTCGGTTTCTTGACCTTGAGGCAGCCGGTGTTGCCGAAGCACCAGGCGTGTTTGATTTACGTGAAGAAGATCCCAGTTTCACCCAGGATGGCTACACCAACGAATGGTATGCCTGGACAGCGTACCCGTCGGCCGATACCTATTATCTGGTGGGTTATGAAGATCTGTTTCCCAATCTGGGAGACTATGACTTCAATGATTTAATTGTGGCTTACCGGGTTGAATATGGCATCGATAAATACTCAGAGGTCAGCAAACTGCGCGGCGAGGCGGTGCTGATAACGCGTGGCGCGACGTTCAACCACGACTGGCATTTACGGATTAATACGCCGGGATTATCGGGGGTTATCAGCGAGTCGATGTTTGCTACCACCGCAGACGGACTGCCACCCGCTTCAGCGAGCGCACCCTATTTTGTTAACCGTGAGCGTACCTTCTCCGGCCCGCTCGATTTACAGGCATTTAAAGATACCAAAATCATCTTTGCGCCTGCCGCAGGCTGCGAATTTACCAACACGGAAAAAGACTGCGAAACAGAAGACAAATTTGTCCAGGGTCCTAAATATACCTTTAATGTGGCGCTCGACCAGGGGGTAAGTTTCACTGCTGCGGAGCAGCCACCCTTCGATCCGTATTTGTTCGTGCACCGCGAGGGCGACAATAACAATACTTTTGCCTATGAGGTCCACCTGCCAGGTAAGGCCCTAGCTACAGACAGAACTGCCTACGGGTATCAGGCCAGTGATAACGCCAACGCTCAGTTTACCGACGAAAATGGCTATCCTTTTGCGATGATATTCTCAACCGACTGGTTGCCACTTATTGAGGGGCACAATATCAGTCGTGGTTACAGTGAATTTATTCCGTTTGTTGAGTCGTCCGGCTCTGCAAAACAGAACTGGTATCTGAACCAGAACGCACAGAGTATTTACAACACCAAACGGGAAGACAACAGCAACAAATGGCATTGGTAATTAACCAATGCCAGTTTATGCACCCAGGCGTTTTTCCGATAACTGATAAGTGTCGCGATAAATGCCCCGGGCCGCTTCTTTGGCAAACTCAGCTACTGCCGGGATTTGTGATTTGGGGAAGGTCACCGCAGGTGCGGTAACGCCTACAGAAGCCACCACTACGCCGCGATTGTCTCTCACCGGTACCGCCAGACAACGCACATCTTTATTGTACTCGCGCTCGTCTACCGCATAGCCCAAGGCTTCTACTCGCTTGAGCTCTTCACGGAGTTTATCGATGTCGGTAATGGTGTATTCGGTGTGTTTTTCCATGGGATGTTCCTGCAGGATCAACTCGAGGTTGTCGTAATACAGAAACGCCAGAAACACTTTGCCGCCGGCCGAACAATGCAGCTGAGCCTGCACGCCGGGGCGCTTAGAAACCATCAGTGGATTAGGGCTGTCCACCACTTCAACAATCAGAATACTGCCGTTATTGGGTACTGCCAGATGGGCTGTGTGGCCGCTTTTCAGCGCAAGGCGCTGAATGTGCGGGATCGCCAACTGGTGCATTCTGTCGGAGTTGATAATGTGTAACCCGAGCTTCATCAGGTCAGTACCGCAAAAGTAGCGTTTGCCCCGTTTTTCCAGCATCTGCTCATTGCACAGGGTGCGCAGCAACCTGAACAACGTGGTACGAGGTAACTCCAGCGCCACCTCCATCTCGTGCATGGTCATCCCCTCCGGCGCATTGGCCAGGGTTCTGAAAATCTGACAAGCATGGTTAACACTGGGGATCAGATAACGTTCCATAATCACTTCCGGGTTACATCATTAATCATAGTATAGGACTCAGGCGAAATAGCTACTAACGGAGTTGATCCGGCGGGTAGCTGTCCATGTCACCGTAGTCGAGGTTTTCACCCGCCATCCCCCAGATAAAGGCATAGTTTGACGTGCCCACACCGCAGTGAATAGACCAGGGTGGTGACAACACAGCCTGTTCATTCTGCACAAAGATATGCCGTGTTTCGTGGGGTTCACCCATGATATGGCAGACCGCCTGTCCTTCATCGAGATCAAGGTAAAAATACACTTCATTACGGCGATCGTGCTGATGGGCAGGCATGGTATTCCACACGCTGCCTGGCAACAGACGGGTAAGCCCCATTTGTAACTGACAGGTTTCCACCACGGTGTTAATCATTAGCTGATTAATGTTCCGTTCATTGGAAGTCTCCTGGCCGCCGAGATGCAATACCTTTGCATCGCTCTTACCAATTTTTTTGTTGCTGTAGGCATGATGGGCCGGCGCGGAGTTTAAATAAAACTTGGCAGGCGTCTCAGGATCGTTGGAATAGAAGGTGACCGATTTATTCCCTTTAGCGATATACAGCGCTTCTTCGCGGGCCAGGCTGAACTCTTCGCCATCGGCTACTACAGTTCCGTCACCGCCAATGTTAATAATGCCCAGCTCACGGCGGTCAAGAAAATGCACAGCTTTCAGGGCATCCAGCGTTTCCAGCACCAACGGCGAGTCAGTGGGTACTGCGCTGCCCAGCATGAATCGCTCGTAATGACTGTATACCCAGTAAACCTTGCCGGGTGTCATCAGTTTGTCGACCAGAAATGTGTCGCGCAGCTCGGTAGTGTCGTAACCTTTTACCTCGCGCTGCCCTACTGCATACCTGACTTCATATTCAGTTTTGTTAGACATAATAAGTCCTTAAATCAATTCGTTGCTATCGGGCCAGGAACCCGCCATCGACGGCGAGTACATGCCCATTAATGTAGTTACTGGCGGCGCTGGCCAAAAATACGGCCGCACCCTGTAAGTCTGAGGTTTCGCCCCAGCGCGCGGCCGGGATACGCTTGAGAATTTCATTACTGCGCTCAGGATCGTCCTGCAATGCCTGAGTGTTGTCGGTGCGGATATAACCCGGCGCGATGGCATTGACCTGCACATTATGCTGCCCCCACTCGTTGGCAAGTGCCTTGGTTAAGCCTGCCACCGCATGCTTACTGGCGGTGTACGCTGGCACCGTAATGCCTCCGCTGTAGCTGAGCATGGACGCTATATTAATAATTTTGCCCTGCTGGCGAGCGACCATATCCTTACCAATTTGCTGACACAAAATAAAAGTGGCATCGAGGTTTACCTGTAACACGTGCTGCCATTGCTCCAATGGGAATTCCACCGCCGGACTGCGAAAAATCGTGCCGCCATTGTTCACCAGCACATCGACCTCGCCGTAAACGCCTCTGGCTTTATCAGCGAGAGCTTGCACGGCCGTGGCGTCTGATAAATCGGCAAACAGTTCTGTGGCCTCACCACCTGCATCGGTAATTTTGCTGACGGTGTCGGCACAACCGCCTTCACGACTGCTGGCACAAATGACTTTTGCACCGGCACCCGCCAACCCTGTAGCCAGCGCCTGACCAATGCCACGACTGGCACCGGTTACTAAAGCAACCTTGTTGGTTAATCCAAAATCAGGGGAGGTCATATACCCGTTCTCCTGTCAGCTAACGTTCGCAAATGAGCCTATAGTGTGGTTGGCAGGCCTGAATTGAAGCAAGTAATGCATGGCGAAAGCGCCAAATACCGCAGGTTTGTTTCACATGTGAAACTCATTGAAAGGAAGCGATTGCACCCGCCGGTGAAAGTGAAGAATTTAGCGTAGTGATAGCGAAGGAATTGCCCAATGGTGCTAACAAGCGGCCATCACAGCCGACGGGCATATTTACAAATCCCGGCAGCCTTCCAGTGCGCTGTTAGCCTGGCTTTGGTTAGATCAATCGCCGAGTAGTTTCTGACGAATGTCCATCCACGCTTTACCAATATGATTCAGGCCGCGCTGATCGCGACCAATGCCCCAGAAATAATCATATTGTGAGGTTTCAATAATCAATCTGTCTTCGGTTGCAAACAGTGCTTCGCGGACTTCGTCATACATTTGTACTTTGGTGTACAAAGCGCGTTTCATCAGGATCGGCGCAGTGACTTTAAAGTCCGCGATTTTGCCACGAAACCAGGCCTGACCATAGGCATTGGCTTTCTCACCGCTCGGCAGTGCAACCACTTTACTGGCATGCCGGGCGCTGCGTAAGGTTTTGGCCTGAACATAATGTTCGCAGGTCAGCCAGTTCTGCTCATCCAGAAAAATGGGATGTGCCGAACACGTAGAAAGTGGGTTTGCACTATCGAACCGGGAAAACTGATACGCTTTCTCAATAACCAGGTTAGCAGTGAACACAATAATTCCTCAGGCAAAATGTAATCGTCAGGCAGTATATAGCGTTCTGAAGCCGTTGTAATTTTGTAATGAGTATGACCTAGCTTGCCGACTGCGGTTGCGGCGTGCCCTCTGCATCATACTCAACGGGGGCAAAGTGATACCAGCCTGCGTAGCTGTATAGCAGGGTAATGCCGAGTACAAGCCAGTGGTACCACAAAAACGGCAGGTAATTCAGCGTGCTTACCCCTAGCGTAGTCGCCATAAAGATACCGCCGTCGGTCCAGGGGATCATAGG
Source organism: Alteromonadaceae bacterium UBA2620 (assembly GCA_002339125.1). Lineage (GTDB taxonomy): Bacteria > Pseudomonadota > Gammaproteobacteria > Enterobacterales > Alteromonadaceae > Alteromonas. The sequence continues at coordinate 15,325 of DDJQ01000043.1, read as the reverse complement.
AGTAGTTACCGTACCGCCGGATTCAACGTTGCGGGAAAGTACCCGTTTATCAATGCCCATCTGTTCATAGTTACGGGATGTTATGGTGCTGGCGGTCATTATCGATACATAGGCCGCTCCGCCGAGCGCATTACCTAAAATACCGCTTAGCATAGTGGAAAGCCCCAGACGGCCGGTGGTGGTGGCCCAATTTTGCAGGGCATTACATACCGCCGTAAGTACACCAATAGATTCCATCAGTCCACCCAGCCCCAGCGCCAGAATAACCAGCAGGATCACCGACAACATCGATGTAATACCGCCCCGATTGAGCAGGATCTGCAGGAACTCTACATCGGTATCAATAAAATTGCCGTTATACAGACTGTCGAAAGCGTTTACCAAAGAAACCTGTTCAAACAGCATTGCCCAAATCACACCAAGCAATGCCCCCAGGCAGATAACCGGAAATGAGGGCAGGCGCATCATCAATAAACCAATGACAATCAGCGCCGGTAACAACATATACCAGCCAATAGTGTAATGAACGGCAATAGCATCCATTACCTGTTGAGCGGTACCAGTACCACCATCATGATCAAATCCCAGGCCGACCAGCAAAAATGCAATACAGGCAATGATGCAGGCAGGCACACTGACGTACAGCATGGATTTAATGTGCGCAATAAGGTTTACCTGACACATGGAGGCGGTCATCACCGTGGTATCAGAAAGCGGTGAAAGCTTATCGCCAACGTAAGCCCCCGAAATAGCAGCACCGGCCACCAGCGCTGGCGGTAAATCAAAGCCGGCACCAATGCCCATCATGGCTATGCCAGCAGTGCCAGCCGTACCGAACGAGGTACCGGTTGCCAGTGAGGTAATGGCACAAATAATAAACGCAGCTGGCAGAAACAGCGCCGGATCCATAACCGAAAGACCCAGGTAGATTATATTGGGAACAATTCCGCCCGCCATCCAGCTACCGATAAGAGCACCTACAGCGATCAAAATCATAATCGCATCCATGCCTTGAGTAACGCCTGCAATCACTCCTTTTTGCAAATGATGATAGTGATAGCCGAGATACTTGCCAAAGCCCATCACCACAAACCAACAGCCAATAAAGGCCAGTTGAATAGGCAGGCTAAGTTGGTGTACCGCCACAAAGATAATGGCTAGCAGCAGAAGGGTAAGAATGAGAATTTCGGACAGAGAAGGCAATCGCGTTTTGTACATGAAGATCCCGTGGCTGTGCTGCCGTAACGCCGCCATGGCGGTAGTTACTGCGCCTTAAATATTATTCTGTATACTTTTTATCCCATATAAGATTATGAATGTAAAGGGATCGTCGGGTGACTAGAAAAAAGTGGCGGGGGAAACTCCCCGCCATAGCTTAAAGGGCAAGCAAGGATTGGGATAACACAATTAAATCGTTAACAACTATCAGTCAGACTGATTAAGAAACGCCAGCACCTGTTGGTGGTTGTGCTGCTTGGCGGCCGATAATGCGACCTTTCTTTCGTGCGCCTGCAGCGCCATATCATTACCGGTATAGCGAAAGTATCTGAGCATGGCAACGTCACCCCGCCGGGCCGCATCCTGATACAGTTGCGAGCGGGTTTTACTGGTCATAACCACCGATAAGCACAGTGGAATACAACATAACGTGGCAGTGAGTAATAACAGTAACATCGCTGCCTCCTGTTATGCCTTAGGAGTCTGTGCTGTTGTCACATTCTTGCATAGCTGATCGCCATAATAGTTATCGCGAAAGTTACAGTCCCGTTGGGATTGTTCAGCATTGGTGGTGGTTTTGCGGTTTAGCAGGTGATTAATAATTTGCTGCATCAGACTTTCCTCTCCGTTTCATCGATAAACTGAGTATGGCTGCAAGCGTTAAATTATAAAAATAATTAAAACTGATTAATCTGATTTGTTTTTATGATTATTAGGAGAGACGCTTCAACAATTCCTGATAGGCCTCTTTATCCTGGCTTTTCAGTTTAGACAGATCGGCCTCTATGCTGTCGACCAACGTTTTACTTTTTAATTCTTCGATTTCCTTTGCCATTACTCTGAGCGATTCCACAGCCTCACCGGGCTTACCGTCGGCGATTTCCAGTACGGCATTGGTGAGTTTACCCAACTGCTTACCGTAGCTGGCCACCTTGGTGATCACCTGCTTCTCAAGGGCCGCATTACCGGCGATATTGAATTCGTACTGGGGTGAAAACCAGCTTGTCACCGGTGAGATATCTTTTACGTCACCGCTTAAGGGCATATTCCAGGCAAATGGGGGAAAGGCGAAAGGGTTAAACATGTCACACTCCTTATGAACACTAATTGTTATTAGTATAGAGTGGCTAGCGCAACCTGACTATTTTTCAACCAAAATTTTTTCTTCAGACAAAAAAATACCCGGCTGGTGCCGGGTACTCAAAATTGCTTAGAGGTTACTTGGGTTCTGATAAAAAGAACCGGTAAGCCGGATTGTCGGTAACATCCTGACAGGTATAGTTGAGCGCAGTAACATGCTCATCAAAGGCTTCGCGGCTTTGTGGCGGAATATCAAACCCGGCCAGCACCAGGCCTTCTGCCGCCCCATGGTTACGATAATGGAACAAGGTAATGTTCCAGCGTTCACCCAGGGTGTTGAGGAAGTTAAGCAGCGCTCCCGGATATTCAGGAAACTCAAAGCTGAATACCACTTCGTTCAGAATGGTGGGTGGACGCCCTCCTACCATATGGCGTACATGCAACTTGGCCAGCTCGTTATCCGACAAGTCAAAGCACTCATAGCCTTTACCATTCAGATCGCGGGTAATTTCGCTAAATTCAGCACGGCCGCCGCGTAATTTAATGCCCACAAAAATGTGCGCTTCGGTCTGCGATGCATAACGGTAGTTAAACTCGGTGATCGTACGGCCACCCAGACATTCGCAAAACTGTTTAAAGGCGCCCTGACGCTCAGGGATCTTAACCGCGAAGACCGCTTCTTTTTGCTCACCGAGCTCACAACGTTCAGACACATAACGCAGAGTATGGAAATTGGTGTTTGAGCCACACAATATACCGCCCAGTTTTTTGCCCTGAATGTTGTTTTGTTTTACGTATTTGCGGATCGCCGCTACCGACATCGCACCGGCAGGCTCGGCAATCACTCGGGTATCGTCAAAGATATCCTTAATGGCACCACAGATTTCGTCGTTGGTAACCGTCATGATCTCATCGACGTACTGATTACACAGGCGGAAGGTCTCGCTGCCCATCAATTTAACCGCCACCCCATCAGCAAAAATGCCCACTGAGCTTAAGCTGGTGGGCTCTCCTGCTTGTTTCGCTGCCGCAAAACAGGCAGATTCTTCCGACTCCACCGCAATAATCTTAATTTCGGGCTTTAACTGCTTGAGGTATACCGAGATACCCGCCGCTAAACCACCACCGCCCACAGCAATAAACAGAATATCCAGGTTAGGATTCTGCTCTAATAATTCACGGGCGATGGTGCCCTGACCAGCAATCACATCCGGATCATCAAAAGGCGGGATCAGCGTGTAACCATGCTCCGCACTCAGCGCCCGCGCATGGGCACTGGCGGTGTCGAAGTTGGTGCCATGCAGCACAACGTTAGCATGCTGGCCACCAAACCGGCGCACCGCTTCTATTTTAATGTCCGGCGTAGTTTCCGGCATCACGATAGTGGCGTTAATGCCTTTCATATTGGCGCTGTAAGCCACGCCCTGGGCGTGGTTACCGGCAGAAGCGGCAATTACGCCAGCCTCTAACTGCTGGGGCGACAGACTGGCGATGCGATTATAGGCACCGCGCAGTTTAAAAGACTTAACCGGTTGCTGGTCTTCACGCTTTAAGAATACGTCGTTGCCCAGCTCAGCGGTTAAGCGCGATAACAATACCAAATCACTGTTAACCGCCACATCATAAACCGGCGCCAGCAGGATTTTTTTCAGGTATTCGTGATCGGTAACGGTCATATATCTTCCAGTTTGGATGGGTCTCTTACTGCGCCTTTATCGGCACTGGTCGCCAACATGGCAAAGGTTTTCAGCGACAGCGATACTTCACGCTGACGGCTAACCGGACGCCATGGACGTTCGCTGGCCTCCATCGCGGCGCGACGGGCCTGTAATTCTGCATCGGTAATGGCAATATTAATCGCCCGGTTGGGAATATCGATCTCAATGGTATCGCCTTCCTGCACCAGACCAATACCACCGCCACTGGCGGCTTCTGGCGAACAGTGACCAATCGACAGGCCAGAGGTACCCCCCGAGAAGCGGCCATCGGTGATTAGCGCGCAATCTTTACCTAAGCCTTTAGACTTCAGATAAGAGGTTGGGTACAACATTTCCTGCATACCCGGGCCGCCTTTCGGGCCTTCGTAGCGAATGATCACCGCATCACCGGCAACCACCTGATCGTTAAGGATAGCGGCTACGGCGTCGTCCTGGCTTTCGTAAATACGCGCACGACCGGTAAATTTGAGAATAGATTCATCCACCCCGGCGGTTTTCACAATACAACCGTTCTCTGCCAGGTTACCAAACAGTACGGCCAGACCGCCTTCCTGACTGTAGGCGTGTTCCATATCGCGAATACACCCTTTACAGCGGTCAGCGTCGGCCTCATCCCAGCGACAATCCTGGCTAAAGGCTTTGGTGGTGCGAATACCAGCCGGGCCTGCCCGGTAGAAGGTGGTGGCATCGGCGTTGTCAGGATTAGTGATATCCCAGTCAGCAATGACCTCTTCAATGGGTTTGCCCAGCACGTGGGCACAATCACCATGCAGTAAACCGCCTTTGTTTAATTCGTTAAGAATACCCAACACGCCGCCGGCGCGATGAACATCTTCCATATGGTATTGCGGCGTAGAGGGTGCCACCTTGCACAGATGCGGCACTTTGCGCGACAAGCGGTCGATATCGGCCATGGTAAAGGGCACCTCACCTTCCATTGCCGCGGCCAGTAAATGCAGAATCGTATTGGTAGAACCGCCCATGGCAATATCCAGACTCATGGCATTCTCAAAGGCATTGAAATTGGCAATGTTACGCGGCAGCGCCGTGGCATCATCGTTTTTATACCAACGCTCACACAGTTCAACCACCAGTTCACCGGCGCGCTTGAACAAGCCTTCACGATCGGCGTGAGTAGCCAGCATTGAGCCGTTACCCGGCAGTGATAAACCCAGCGCTTCGGTTAAGCAGTTCATGGAGTTGGCGGTAAACATACCGGAGCAGGAACCGCAGGTCGGGCAGGCAGAGCGCTCAATTTCGTTGGTGTCATCATCCGACACTTTATCGTCTGCCGCAGCGACCATGGCATCGACCAAATCCAGTTTAATGATTTGATCGGATAATTTGGTTTTCCCCGCTTCCATCGGGCCACCGGAAACAAATACCACCGGAATGTTGAGACGCATAGACGCCATCAGCATTCCCGGGGTGATCTTGTCACAGTTAGAGATACACACAATGGCGTCGGCGCAGTGCGCATTAACCATGTAC
>DDJQ01000043.1:0-9515 GCA_002339125.1 Alteromonadaceae bacterium UBA2620 | reverse complement strand
GCAGTGCGCATTAACCATGTACTCTACTGAGTCGGCAATAATCTCACGGGACGGCAGGCTGTACAGCATACCGCTGTGACCCATAGCAATACCGTCGTCTACGGCGATAGTATTGAATTCTTTTGCCACACCACCTGCAGCCTCAACACTGCGCGCCACCAGTTGGCCCATGTCTTTTAAGTGAACGTGGCCTGGCACGAACTGGGTAAAGGAGTTGGCAATGGCAATAATAGGCTTTCCAAAATCACCGTCTTTCATACCGGTGGCCCGCCATAAAGCGCGCGCTCCGGCCATGTTGCGTCCCTGTGTTGTGGTTGCAGATCTTAACTTAGGCATAAAAAACTCTCGTCCCGTCAGGGTATAACTTATTTATAAACCGGGGTTAACCAGTTCCATTTATCTTCGGTTTTGCCGTTAAACAAGCCGAAGAACATGTCTTGAATTTCTTTAGTGATTGGGCCACGACCGCCTTTACCAACGGTAATACCGTCAACGCTGTTTACCGGAGTAACTTCGGCAGCGGTCCCGCACATCAGGATTTCGTCGGCCAGATACATGGCTTCACGCGGAATGTTTTCTTCGCGGATTTCATAACCCAGCTCTTTGGCCAGCGTCATCACTGTGTCGCGGGTAATACCCGGCAGGATAGCCGCCGTTTTTGGTGTAGTGCTGATAACGCCATCGCGGATCACGAAGATGTTTTCGCCAGCGCCTTCGCTGATGTAACCGTTACGGTCCAGCGCAATACCTTCGCCATAGCCGTGGCGACGCGCTTCCATTGAGATAAGCTGTGAAGACAGGTAGTTACCACCGGCTTTAGCGCCAGTCGGCATAGTGTTAGCCGCCAGACGGTTCCATGAAGAAATACCCGCATTTACGCCGTTTTTCAGTGCTTCTTCACCCAAATAAGCGCCCCATTCAAAGGCTGCAATCGATACTTCTGCTTCAGCATCCAGAGGCACTTTAATGCCCATACCAATATCACCAAAGAAAGCAATCGGACGGATGTAAGCGGATTTCAGATCGTTTTTAGCAATAGTGTCTATCAGCGCCTGATTCAATTCATCCATAGTGTAAGGGATGCTCATGCGATAGATTTTGGCCGAGTCGAACAAGCGACGGGTGTGTTCCTGCAAACGGAATACACAGGTACCCTGATCCGGTGTGTTGTAAGCACGCACACCTTCAAAGACTGATGAACCGTAGTGAATAGCGTGAGTCATTACATGAACGGTAGCCTCTTTCCAGGGGATAATTTTACCGTTAAACCAGATATAATCAGCAAGTTGCTTAGCCATGACGTTTCCTTAAGAACAAGCGGGTTTCAGATAACCCGTAAAGAGTAGTCAGTAGCTAACTGACCACCATAATTAATACCGCGTTAAATGATACATGACGCGGGCTTGCGACCCAATGCACAGCGGCATTTTTCGCAGATAAACAGTGTAAACTCGTGCAATTAAGGTGCGCGTAAAGCGCTGTGGCACTCGCGGTGCAATTTGCACGGAATAATTCATACCGTTATCGCCAATAGTTTATTGGCCGACAATAACGAGATATAGACACAGATTCGGAAGTTTTTGGCTGGCTTTTGAAAGGATAATTAACGCCTGGCTGTAGCGTTAACCTTTCAGGGGCGTAGAAATACCACGGATCCCGGGGCCTGATCAAGGGCAGGGCATAAAATTTAATCTTTTGACCGACCAAACCCGCCTTTCTTATTCGACAAATCTGCACCAAGGCTCAGTATTCTTAAATACCCATCCTCACTACACTGCTCTTTAATACGCAGGATACAGTGCAGAACATCATGGGAATGGGAATTGTATATACCCGCGGTGCCGCCGGGATCAGCGCACCAAAAGTAAAGGTGGAAGTGCACTTATCCAACGGTCTGCCTTCCTTTAAGTTAGTCGGTCTGGCCGAAACCGCCGTACAGGAAGCCAAAGAGCGGGTACGCAGCGCTTTAATCAACAGCGGATTTGAATATCCGGCCCGGCGCATAACGGTTAACCTGGCCCCGGCTGATATTCCCAAAAGTGGTGGACGCTACGACTTGGCCATCGCGCTGGGGATCCTGATTGCTATGGGGCTCATAGAACAGTCACCGGTTAATCATACCGAAGTTGCCGGAGAACTCAGTTTAAACGGTGATATCCGGCCGGTACCCGGCTTGCTGCCGGTGGCTATGCGCTGTGCAGAAGATAACCATACCCTGGTGCTTCCGGCAGGTAACGAAGCGGAAATTCAATTGGTGGATAATCTGGAATATCTGCTGCCAGCCACACTGTTGAATACTTTCCTGCACTTCACGCGGCAACAACCTCTTAAACTTAAGCACACCCGCAACGAGGTGTCTCTGGCACCACCGAGTCCGCGTTGGGATGATATCATCGGTCAGCAGCAGGCGAAACGAGCCCTGTGTATTGCGGCAGCGGGGTCGCATAATCTATTAATGGTAGGACCGGCAGGGACCGGAAAAAGCCTGCTCGCCAGCCGCCTGGTGAGTTTGTTACCGCAACTTGATCATCAGCAGGCGCTGGCTACTGCCGCGCTCTATTCGGTTAAGGGTGAACAGCGTGACACCGAAGACTGGTTAACACCGCCGTTTCGGTCTCCTCATCATACCTCCTCAGCCATTGCCCTGACGGGCGGTGGTGCGCACCCGCAACCAGGCGAAGTGTCTCTGGCCCATAATGGGGTATTGTTTTTAGATGAGCTGCCTGAGTTTGGCCGCCAGGCGCTCGATGTACTGCGCGAACCACTGGAGACCGGTGATATTTGCCTGTCCCGCGCTTCTGGTCAGGCAAAATATCCTGCCCGATTTCAATTATTAGCAGCAATGAACCCGAGCCCAACCGGCGACATAGATGATGGCCGCAGCACCACTCAACAGATCCAGCGCTATTTAAGTAAGCTTTCCGGGCCGTTGCTCGACCGTATTGATATTCAAATAGAAGTGCGTCGGCCGGGCTCCTACGCATTTGCACCGCCAGTGTCGGGTGAAGATTCTGCGGTAACGGCCAGGCAACAGGTGATGGCGGCCCACCAAATTCAGCAGCAGCGTCAGGGCAAGAGTAATGCTGCACTGAGTGTGGCAGAGCTCAGTACCTATTGCGCCATGCCGGCAGAAACGGAGGATTTTCTGCAGCGCGCTGCCACCAAATTAAAGCTGTCTATGCGGGTATTTCATCGCACTATTAAGGTCGCCCGAACTATCGCAGACCTGGAGAACCAGTCGCAAATTAACATCGACCATATTGGCGAAGCATTAGGTTACCGGGCACTGGACAATTTAATTCGTCAGTTTAACTCAAGCTGAAACAGCGCGTTGATTAACGGCTCGTGACGGCGTTCCTGTAAACAAGCCAGGCCTAATTCATAGGAGCCGATATCGTCGACCTGTATACGGGTAACGCTGGATGACATGCTGGAGTGGTCGAGCACCACCTGTGGCACAAAGCCAATCCCGCAGCCTAGCGCCACCATAGACACAATGGCTTCGTTCCCACCTACCGAGGCATACACATTAGGCCTGATGCCGTGTTCCGCAAACCAATGGTAAACAATACGGCGGCTTGGCCCCTGTTCGGGCAGTATCACCTGATTAACCCGCCAGTCCACCTGTGCCAACTGGGTTAAACGCCGTTCACGGGGGGCAATTAATACCAGCGGTACGAAGTCTAATCCGGAAAAACACAGGTCGGTTGGAAACTCCGGGGAGTGAATAGCAATAGCCACATCCGATTTTTTATGCTTTACATGTTCAATTGCCAGCCCCGGATCGCCGGTTACCAAGCGGATATCTACGCCGGGGTAACGCTGGCGAAATCGAGACAGTACAGATGGCAGGTGGCTCTGACTCGCTGTGACAGAGCAATACAGGCTCAACTCACCCTGCAGGGCCTTGCCATCGTCGCGTAGCTCTTGCCTGACCTGCTGCCATTCACCAAGCACTTGTTCACTAAAATTCAATAACTTATGACCACCATGGGTAAGCGCCACTGAGCGATTATCTCGTTTAAATAACACGCATCCACACTCTTCTTCGAGGCGCTGGATCACGCGGCTTAATGTGGACGGCGACACAAACATGGCATCGGCCGTGTCACCAAAATGTAAGCTTTTTGCGAGATGATTAAATAGCTGTAGAGTGCGAAAATCCATGGTGATTTCACTTTTTGCAACACTGTTTTGCAAATATATCATTTTTCAAAACGAAGGAGGTAGCGTATCTTTGCTATAAGTCGTCAATGACGAGGTCATCCCAGCTGAGTGAAGCAAAGGGATAACGACAAAAGAAGTTCGGAATTATTTTTTTATGGCTAATTATTTCAACACTCTGTCTCTACGCCAGCAACTGGACCAGTTAGGTCGTTGTCGCTTTATGAATCGCGACGAATTTGCTGATGGTTGTGAGTTTCTTAAAGGTAAAAAGATTGTCATCGTTGGCTGCGGTGCACAAGGCCTGAACCAGGGACTCAACATGCGTGATTCAGGGCTGGACGTTGCTTATGCGCTGCGTCAGGCTGCGATTGATGAGAAACGTGACTCATTCCAACGCGCCTCTAACAACGGTTTTAAAGTAGGTACTTATCAGGATCTGATCCCAACTGCGGATGTGGTTTACAACCTGACGCCTGATAAGCAGCACGCTAGTGTAGTAGAAGCGGTTATGCCTTTAATGAAAGAAGGTGCAACCTTAGGTTACTCACACGGCTTCAACATTGTTGAAGAAGGTCAGCAAATTCGTAGCGACATCACTGTTGTTATGTGTGCGCCTAAGTGCCCGGGTACAGAAGTACGTGAAGAATATAAGCGTGGTTTTGGTGTTCCAACCCTGATTGCGGTTCACCCGGAGAACGATCCGAAAGGTGAAGGCTGGCCAATCGCTAAAGCACTGGCAAGCGCCACTGGTGGTGACCGTGCTGGTGTTCTGGAGTCGTCTTTTGTTGCAGAAGTTAAGTCTGACCTGATGGGTGAGCAAACTATTCTGTGCGGTATGCAACAAACTGCTGCGATTCTGGCATACGAAAAAATGACTGCTGACGGCATCGATGCCGGCTATGCAGCAGCCTTAATCCAGTATGGTTTAGAAGCCATTACTGAAGCGCTGAAAATCGGCGGCGTAACCAACATGATGGATCGCCTGTCTAACCCAGCGAAATTAAAAGCTTTTGATTTGTCAGAAGAACTGACGACTCTGATGCGCCCACTGTTTGAAAAACACCAGGACGACATCATCAGCGGCGAATTCTCCCGCACCATGATGGCTGACTGGGCAAACAATGACGCAAACCTGTTAGGATGGCGTGAAGAAACCGGCCAGTCTGGTTTTGAAAATGCCCCGGTTTACGACGGCGAAATCTCAGAGCAGGAATTCTTCGACAACGGTATTCTGCTGGTAGCAATGATTAAAGCCGGTGTAGAGATGGCCTTCGACGTAATGGTTGAAGCGGGCATCCTGCCAGAGTCGGCTTACTACGAATCACTGCACGAAACACCACTGATTTCGAACACTATTTCGCGTAAGCGTCTGTACGAAATGAACGTGGTTATTTCTGACACTGCAGAGTACGGTAACTATTTATTTGCGAACGCAGCAGTACCATTACTGCGCGAGAAGTTCATGCCTAACATCGATACTTCGGTTATCGGTAAAGGTCTGAACGTAACGTCTAACCAGGTAGACAACAAGCGTCTTACCGAGGTTAACGAAGCGATTCGCAACACTGGCGTTGAAGCCATTGGTAAAGAATTACGCGGTTACATGACGGATATGAAAGCCATCATCGAAGCGTAGACAGTTTCTGTCGTTAGGTGCTTAACCAAGCCCTTTTGCCCGACCAATTTGGTCGGGCTTTTTTATGCCTGTAAGAGAGCATACGTCATCCATAGCCCTTCAGCTTTACTGGTTTTACTGCTCAGGGCTGGCTTTTGAAAATGTGTTACCAACTGCATACAGATCGCTTTGTACAAATTAGCATCAAGATCGCTAAGTTGTTGTTAAAACATTAGATAATAGTTGGCACGATGCTTGCATTAATTACTGATTATCTGAAAAAAGCAATCATAATAATTAATGTCATCCTGAGGGGAGAATTTCATGCAGTCAGGCATTTCCAGGTTTACGCAAATTGGCGACTGGATCTTTGAAGTAAAAATGGTCAGAGCTCTGCGAGTCGAAAATTACGGTGAGCCCTATGATGCAGTGGCAACACTGACCGCTAACGGGGAAAGCATGTATATCGATACGCAGCTCACCCGCCAGCACAATGAATTAAGTCGGGAAGACTGTATGGCATTTTACGAATTTGCCAAACAGCTGGAAATGAAACAGCTGCAATACGACAAATTACGTAATGGTGAACGCCACTCACGCAATGTAGAAATCGTTGAAAACCAACGCCCGCGGGCAGTGGTTCAGTTGGTTAATGGCAATCGCTTTCGCTAAGAAAGCGATTCTGCCGGTTTATCCGGCCTTTGCAGACTCATTCGGATAATAATAAAGGCCAGGGTAAAGAACACCAGAAAGCCTGCGCCAATAGGGAACAGGTCTACCGTGAGATAAGAATCCACGGTGGTGGCAACCAGCACGGCAATAATACTTGATAGTGAGCCAATAATGGCTGCACCCAGCCCTGCCATATCGCCTAACGGGTGCATAGCCATGGCATTGAGATTACCAAATAACAAACCCACAAAGAAAAAGCCGATAAACAATGAGCCGATGGTCACCACCAGTGGCGGCAGGCCATTAAACATTTCGATAATGCCCAGAAAGATAACCGCAAACACTACTGACCCAATCAGCGCCACCTGAGTAACCCGGTACATCCCTAACCGCATCACAATTTTACTGTTGATAAAAGACGCCAGGCCAATTGAAAACGCCAGGGTAGCGAAGATATAGGAGAACATTTCGCCCACGCCGTAGAAGCCCTGGAAGATGGTCTGCGACGCGCTCAAATAAGCCAGAAAGCCTCCAAACACACAACCCATGGCGAGCGTCGGGCCAATCACGGGCTTATGGGTAACGATAAACAGCGACGAGCGGAAAAACTGCGCCCATGAAAACGGTTTGCGACGACTGGCCGGTAAGGTTTCCGGCTGCCGGATCCAGAACCAGGTACCGGTAAACACGGCCACCAGCAGAAACAGGGTGAAAATATGAAACCAGGAAGCAATATTCAGCACCCACTGCCCCACCATGGGAGCCAGCATTGGGACCAGAATAAACACCATCATAATAAACGACATAACGCGGGCCATAGCCTCACCGGCAAACTGGTCGCGGATCACGGCGGTGGAAGCTATGCGCGGCCCTGATACCCCAAAGGCCTGGATGACCCGGCCAATAAGCATAGTTTGCATATCATCGGCCAGCATACACACCACCGTACCAACGGCAAAGATAACCAGCCCCAGAATAATGGCCTCACGGCGGCCACGGGTATCGCAGTAAGGACCAAAAAATAACTGGCCGACGGCCATGCCACCAAAAAACAAAGACACAATCAGGTGACTTTCGTGAATATCCTTCGCGCCCATTGCCGTGCCAATAGCATCCAGCGCGGGCAGCATGGCATCAATACTCAGCGCCACCAACGACGTCATTAACGCCATCAGAGCAATAAACTCCGGCAAGCCAAGAGCGGGTTTCACATGAGTACTTTTCTGCGTCATAAAAAAAGGATACTCCGGTTAAAAGGTATTACAGGCGGGATAAACCGGCCTCAGAGAAGAAAACGAATTCAGCCGGTGATTATACCGGAAGATTATGACAACTGTGCTCGGATAAGGGTGAATTGACGGTAAAATGCCGTGGAAAATTTAGCCGGTGGCAGACAGAGAGGCTGAAGCGCTTAACGCTTCATTGATTTGCACACCGGATAGCGCACAAACGGCTATCCGGCATATCGCAATCATCTGGTAGCAGATAAACCAGATTCAACGACAGGAAAAGTCTGCCTAGCAGTCTTTGTCTTCCAGATCCATTTTCTCTTTTGCGTCTTCGCAGGCATCCTCGAGTGCATTACCTGCATCGTCAGCCATTTCTTCAGCCTTATCAGCGGCATCTTCTGCCATGTCTTTGGCTTTGTCAGCAGCATCAGATGCAGCATCCTTAGCATCGTCCATGGCCTGGCTGGCAGCATTTTTAAAGTCACTTAAAGAGTCTTCAGCCTGTTCTTTCTTTTCTTCGCTACAAGCGGTTAATACCAGCGAAAATAAGCCAATAAAAACCAGAGTCAGAATGTGTTTGGTTGTTTTCATGTTGTGCGCCCTTTTTTAATGATGTCTGAACAATAATGCTTTAACGACTTTGCTTAAAAATACCACATAAATACCGGCAATCATGATGAATTTACCCAGACGATTCATCAGGCGCGAAGCGCCCTGAAATTTGATAACCGTTGCCAGTAGGGTAAGTCCCAGTAAGATGACAATAAACATTAGCCATTCCTTTTTAAATACTGCACCGCTTGTGCGGCTTAACAACACGGTATAGCGAATACCTTGCCAGTTTTTAAATGGTTATATTTAACAATGACTTAGTGTTAAATGGGTAAGAGCACAGAGGGTTAGTCTGGTAAAAGTGTCTGCTCAAACAGACACCTTTACACAGTTTTCAGAGCCTGGAGGATCAGGCCTTTTGTTGGTCGGGGTGCAGGGATTTACCCAGAATATGGTTGTCTCGGTCGATAACGGTTGAGGCCCTGCCCACAATTAGAGGATCCGGCGCTTTGGCAATACGGCGGTCTTTGTTCGGGTAAGGCATGGCATGCAGAAAATACTGCATACAATTAAGCCTGGCACGCTTTTTATCGTCCGACTTAATCACTACCCAGGGCGCATCGTTAGTATCGGTGTAGAAGAACATCGCCTCCTTCGCCTCGGTGTAGTCATCCCACTTGTCGAGGCTCGCCTTGTCGATCGGCGACAGCTTCCACTGCTTGAGCGGATCTGTCTCGCGGCTCTTGAAGCGGCGCTTCTGTTCGTCCTGCGTGACCGAGAACCAGTACTTGTAGAGCCGGATGCCCGCCCGCACCAGCATCCGCTCGAGCTCGGGCGTCTGCCGCATGAACTCGAGATACTCGTTGGGCTCGCAGAACCCCATCACCCGCTCGACACCCGCGCGATTGTACCACGAGCGATCGTAGAGCACCATTTCACCGGCGGTCGGCAGATGCTCGATGTAGCGCTGGAAATACCATTGGCCCTTCTCGACATCCGAAGGCCGGTTCAGCGCCACGACGCGCGCGTGCCGCGGGTTCAGGTGCTCGGTGAAGCGCTTGATCGTTCCGCCCTTGCCGGCGGCATCGCGGCCCTCGAACAGCAGCACGCATTTCTGCCCGGTCTGCTGGAACCACAGCTGGACCTTCAGAAGCTCGGCCTGCAGCTGCGCCTTCTGACGCTCGTAGCTGCGCCGCGACAGCTTGGTCTGATAGGGATACTCGCCGGTCTCGAAGGCATGGCGGATCTCGTCCGGCGTGGGTGCCGGCGCGTGCAGGCGG
>DDJQ01000074.1 GCA_002339125.1 Alteromonadaceae bacterium UBA2620 | reverse complement strand
GGTGAGCGTACTCGTGAGGGTAACGACTTCTATCACGAAATGAACGATTCAAACGTTCTGGACAAAGTATCACTGGTATACGGTCAGATGAACGAGCCACCAGGTAACCGTTTACGTGTTGCTCTGACGGGTCTGACGATGGCAGAGAAGTTCCGTGACGAAGGTCGCGACGTACTGTTCTTCGTAGATAACATCTACCGTTATACACTGGCCGGTACCGAGGTATCCGCACTGTTAGGCCGTATGCCTTCAGCGGTAGGTTATCAGCCTACACTGGCTGAAGAGATGGGTGTTCTGCAGGAGCGTATCGCCTCTACCAAGACTGGTTCAATCACGTCAATCCAGGCGGTATACGTACCAGCCGATGACTTGACTGACCCGTCACCAGCTACCACCTTTGCTCACTTGGATGCAACGGTAGTACTGTCGCGTGATATCGCGTCTTTAGGTATCTACCCTGCGGTAGACCCACTGGATTCAACTTCACGTCAGCTGGATCCACTGGTAATCGGTCAGGAACATTACGAGACTGCTCGTGGCGTTCAAACGGTACTGCAGCGCTATAAAGAGCTGAAAGATATCATCGCGATTCTGGGTATGGACGAACTGTCTGACGAAGATAAACTGGTTGTAACACGCGCGCGTAAAATTCAGCGCTTCCTGTCTCAGCCGTTCTTCGTAGCAGAAGTATTCACTGGTTCTCCAGGTAAATACGTTTCTCTGAAAGACACCATCAGTGGCTTTAAAGGTATTCTGGAAGGTGAGTATGACCACCTGCCAGAGCAAGCTTTTTACATGGTTGGTTCTATCGACGAAGCGCTGGAAAAAGCCAAAAAATAAGCCTGTTTGAAACCGGCCGGCTCTGTTAAGTGGTCGGTCGAATTCAGGCAAGGCTTTACGTACCTATCAGGAGGTTATTATGGCAATGACAGTTCATCTGGATGTAGTAAGCGCAGAAAAGTCTATCTTTTCTGGTCTCGTTGAAACAATGCAGGTGACAGGAAGCGAAGGTGAACTGGGTATCTACCCTGGCCACGCGCCTCTGATCACTGCAATTAAGCCTGGCATGGTGCGTTTGGTTAAACAGCACGGTGAAGAAGAAGTTATTTATGTTGCTGGTGGTGTACTTGAAGTACAACCTGGCAGTGTAACTGTTCTGGCCGATACGGCAGTAAGAGCAGAAGACTTGGATGAACAAGCTGCTGAAGAAGCTAAACGACGTGCAGAAGAGCACATCGCCAATCCAGGTGCTGATTTTGATTACGCCGAAGCTGCATTAGAGCTAGCCGAAGCAATTGCCCAGTTACGATTAATTCAAAAACTGCGTAAGTAAATCGTTATAAGCATTATCTAAAAGCCCGGGCATTGTCCGGGTTTTTTTATACCTGGAATAAATGTAAAATCTGAATTGAAATAATAACTGTATAAGTATACAGTTTTTAGTGTATTTTAAGATTATTCAAAGGTTGTCATCATGGCAAAAGCCAGGTGTTGAGTGGTGTTGAATAACGTACCGAGAGTAAAACTCATTCAACAAGGAGATGATTAAATGAGTAACCCCGAGCCATTAACCACCCGTTGCCTGTGCGGCGACACCAGCTTAACCGTTGTACCTAAGTCTATGGAAATAGGCGCTTGTCATTGTAATACCTGCCGAAAGTGGTCGGGAGGCCCTTTTTTAGCCATCGAGTCTGAGCAGGTTAGCCTAACTGGCAACAATGTTGGCCATTACGATTCCTCAGAGTGGGCTGAGCGGGTTTTCTGCCAGCAATGCGGCACTCACCTCTTTTATAAACTAAAAGACGGTCACGCTCACTATGTGCCCGTTGGGTTGTTTGCCCAGCAGCAGGACATGGTGCTGTCTCATCAGATTTTTATCGACAGTAAACCGCACTATTATCACTTTGCCGAGCAAACCACCAATATGACTGGCGCAGAAGTCTTTGCAGCGGCTACCGGAGAGAAACCGTGAGCAAAGACACCCTGATTAATTACGTGGAGCTGCCCTGCCGGGATTTGCCAGCTACTAAAGCATTCTTTGCGGCGGTATTTAACTGGACCTTCACTGATTACGGCCCGGCTTATGTGGAGTTTCATGACAAAGGCATCGTAGGCGGGTTGTATCAGTCGGAACTTGCTTCCGTCACTGCTAATGGTGCGGCATTACTGGTATTTTACAGCCCGGACTTAGCCACAACTCAGCAGCGTATAGAGGCTAATGGCGGCACTATTATAAAACCGATATTCGATTTTCCCGGTGGCAGACGCTTTCATTTTACCGAGCCGAGCGGTAACGAGTTTGCAGTGTGGAGCGATAAGTAAACGCTTTCATAAAAGCTACCATCACAGTGCTGCATAAGGTAATGTATTGCGTCGCATTGACTTTGCAACGCAATACATTATTTAGTTAGAAGGCAGATGAAAAATAACAAAAACGCAGTGCTGCATGTCTGGATGTTGCCGCTTCTGTTTGTCTTAGCCTGTTTTACCGCCTGTTACCTGACCGGGTCGTTGGATTACCGCAGCATAACAGACGAACGCTCCCAGCGTGATTTCAACGCGGCGCTGGGTATGCCGCTGATCATCGGTTATTTATGGCTGGCATTACGGATATTGCACCGACGGTCCGGTAAACGGATTGCCGATTTTCTGGTTCAGACCAATCAACTGTCGCAATACCGCCAGCACATGAAAACGCTGGAAAAAAAGCTGATACGCCATGTTATTCTGGCTGCAACGCTGTCTATCGCAATTACCCTGGTGTATCTGATCAGCGAAGATCTTCTGGCCTTTAATCAGCCATTCTCAGTACTGCTGCTTAATGTTATCGCCGTGCCTTTCTGGTTTTTCCTGTTTTTGTTCCTTATCCAATCAGCGTCATTCACGCATTATCTTTATAAGCGCTTGGTGCTGCCGAATATCCACCAGCACTTTTGCTACTGCAAGCCCATTTGTGACCTGGGTGTCAGCAATGTGATATTTTCGCTGTTTATGTTGCTGTTGATACCTGTATTCTGGATTGGTAAATCGGTGCCATTTATAGATGGTTTAATTCTGTCAGCGACGACGGCATTTATGATCGTTCTGCTGTTTCTACCAGTATTCAAAACAGTTTTTCTGATGCGTAGGCATCGCAACCAGAGTATTCAGCAAATAGAAGGGCAGCTTGCCAGTCTGATTATGAACGGCAAAGATAATCCCGGAGCGGTTTCGGGAGATGTGCTGTACCAACTTAATCAGCAACTTGAAGACTTAAGACAACATCGTTGCTGGCCAAAAGATGGGCCCGTAAATACAAAAGTAATTATTATGTCGACCGGTCTACCTTGCTGTTTTTTGGTGCTTATGTGGTGGTTAATTTAGGGAAGTTAGTAAAATGAAAGTGTACGGTGACAGCCGCTCGGGCAACTGTTACAAAATCCAGTTGCTGTTAGGATTATTGGGCAAGCAGTGCGAATGGAAAGAAGTTGATATTTTAAACGGTGAAACGCAGACCGATGCGTTTAAACAGCTTAATCCGGTCGGCAAGATCCCATTACTCGAACTCAGTGATGGCCGATGCCTGAGCGAGTCAAATGCTATTCTGAATTATCTGGCCGCCGGTAGCGCATTTATCCCCTCCACCGAATTTGAACTGGCTAAAATGCTACAGTGGCAGTTCTTTGAACAATATACGCATGAGCCTGCCATTGCGGTAGCGCGCTTTATAAACATATACCTTGGTCTTCCTGCTGAGCGCCAGCAAGAATATGAACTCAAGCAACGGGCCGGTCATAAAGCCTTAGCGGTAATGGAACAGCAGCTAATGCAAACAGTCTTCCTGATTGGCGATCAGATGACGCTGGCTGATATATCACTGTATGCCTATACTCATGTATCTCATGAGGCGGGCATTTTGCTCGATGAGTACCCGGCTATCCGCCGTTGGTTGTCGATGGTAGAGGAGCATCGCGGCTATATGCCAATGCAGAACAAAGACTAATTGATTGGCATTAATCCCGCTGCGGGAGAAAACGCTGCCATTGGGCAGTAAGCGTATTGAGCAATCTGAGCAGTGGTGCCGGATCGAGTTGTTCTAAAGACGCCAGGGTATAGGCCACTGCCTCCAACGTAGAAAAACTGTATTCCAGGTCAGAATTGCGAATTGTATACTGACCACTCTGGTGCAGTGGCAATTTAAAAAACGGATACCGGTTAAGCCAGGCATTATTCTGCCAGATACCGTAGGCCTGCTTCCAACTGGCATCGATAAAAATCGCACGTTTGATGCGAGCTGAAGCCTTTTCAGCACCGTGGGAGAACTCGGTACTTTGCTCTGCAGGGTAAAACACCGCCGTTGGTTTCGGATCGGCCCTCAGGTACTGCTCAAGTTCAGTAAAATCGACAGCCAGTTTGCCCCTGATAACGGTGATGTTTGACAGTGCCAGGTTAAGCAGCCGTACCGTGTTTTTAGCATGCCGTGATTCTTTGGGATGTTGCAGGATGATTACTTCGGTATAGTTAGTAACCGGTTGAACTGCATGGCAGAGGCAGGTTTGTACAGGGTAACCACAATTAGGGCATTGTTTGCGCATGACTAAACAGGAGTCGACTGGTACAGATAGCCGTAAGCTTACCCCAGCGGAGCGCATTTGGCACACCGTAGGGCTTATTCCGGAGGGAAATGTGGCGTCTTACGGAAAAATTGCTGATTTAGCAGGACTACCAGGGCGTGCCCGTTATGTCGGGTATTGTTTGCGCAATGTACCCGCCTCTCTTACACTGCCCTGGCACCGTGTATTACGCAGCAATGGGCAGATTGCTTTTGTGGCCGGTACGCCACAAGCCCTTACCCAATGTGAGCTGCTGGCAGATGAACAGGTACTGGTGCAGAATAATCGGGTAAATCTCAAGCTGTATGGTTGGGAGCCTGGGCTGGATGTGCTGCTGCATCAGTTAGCATTTTAATGTCTTCTCTCTGAGCAAGGAACTTATGGCATCGTTAACAATAGGAATTGAACAGCTGGAAGTCGGCATGTACGTACTGCAGATTGCTGAACAAAAAGCCGGTACGGTGCAGATTAAAACCCGCGGCCGGGTAACCA
Organism: Alteromonadaceae bacterium UBA2620; assembly: GCA_002339125.1. Taxonomy (GTDB): domain Bacteria; phylum Pseudomonadota; class Gammaproteobacteria; order Enterobacterales; family Alteromonadaceae; genus Alteromonas. Next base: position 30,884 of record DDJQ01000074.1, on the reverse strand, counting down.
GCCAGGCAATTATTGACCAGTTAAAGCGCAAAGGCATAAAGCGGTTAATTATCGATACTGACCTGTCTTCCCATGCCACCAAGCCAAAAGCCTGCGAACAAACACAACCTGAGCTGGATACCCATGTACCGCTGCAAGCAGAGCTGGCTAAAGCACAAAGCTTGTACCAGCAGGGGATTGTTCTGCAGAAAAAACTGTATGATGCCGCTCAGGATGGCACACCTTTTGACGATTTTGTGCCGGCAGAATTTGCCAGGGCGCTGGTGGGCTCGCTGGATCGAAACCCGGATGCTTTGTTATTACTTTCCCGTATCCGTGAGAAAGACACCTACTTACTCGAGCACTCCCTGAACGTGGGCATTTTATCTGCGCATTTTGCCCGTTCCCTGAGGATGTCTCAGCCCGAAATCGAAGCGGCTGCCTACAGCGGACTGCTTCACGATCTGGGCAAAATTAAAATCCCTGATGAAATTCTGCATAAACCGGGCCGGTTAACAGAAAATGAAATGGACGTGATGAAAAAGCACGTTGAGTATGGTGTGGATTTCTTGTCTGCGATGAAATTAGATGAAAGTCTTATCAGAGTAGTTAGCGAGCATCACGAGCGCTTGGATGGCTTAGGCTATCCTAAACGTCTGAGTGGCGAGGAAATTTCTTACAACGGACGAATCTTGGCGATTACAGATATGTACGATGCGCTAACGGCCGACCGCTGTTACAAAGCAGGTATGCCAAGTCAAAAAGCGCTACAAATCTTAATGAAAGACAGTGAATCCAAATTGGACGCCACATTATTGCAGCAATTTATTAAATGCATGGGCATCTATCCACTGGGTTCACTGGTTGAGTTATCCAATCAACGTGTTGCCATGGTGATGCATCAAAATGAGAGACAGCCCTTACGGCCTGTGGTGAAAATGTTCTACTCAATTAGTGGCGGGCATTACATAACGCCTAAAGACGTTGACCTTAGCAAAGACCTAAAACTGAATATCGCCAAGGCGATTACGCCAACTGAGTACAATATTGATATTAATCGCTTCTTTAAAGAGTCAATCATGGTATAACAGCTGGTGTTGCAATTAAGAAACAGTTTGATGTGTAAACATTGCAAGCCTTAACTTCAGATCCTGCTCTTAACGTAATTAGAATAATCCCCTGCCATAAGCCTGCTACATTCGTGCAGAGCCTGTTATCTCTGGTGACCAGGCGTGATTCATGTGGTGTTCATTTATTACCAGCTATTGTTGGAACAGGATTTGCTCCCGACACAATGTATGCGTAAGTTATCTGAGGAAATTATGAAAAAGCTATTGTTAGTGTGTGCGGTTTCTGCTGCTATTTCTTTAACCGGTTGTGCCAACAGCAACAACACCCAGCGTGGGGCGGCTATTGGTGCTGTGGCCGGCGCATTATTAGGTAAAGCCACCGGCGATAATGACAAAAGCCGTTACGCCTGGGGCGCGGTGGTCGGTGCCATTGCCGGCGGTGCAATTGGTAACTACATGGATAAACAGGAAGAAGCGCTGCGCGAAGAGCTCGCAGATACCGGGGTAGACGTAGTTCGCGAGGGCGATACGTTACATCTGATCATGCCCGGTGATATTACCTTTGCAACCAACTCTTCTGCTATCAGTCCAAACTTCAACCCGGTACTGGAAGACGTGGCGCTGGTATTGAATGAATACGAAAAAACCGTGCTGATGATCAAGGGCCATACCGATGATACCGGCGCGGAAGAGTATAATCAGGCACTCTCTGAGCGCCGTGCTAACGCGGTGAAAAACCTGCTGATGTCATACAGTGTGAACGGCCAGCGGATCACTACAGTGGGCATGGGCGAGTATCAGCCTAAGGTGGCCAATAGCTCTGCCGAGAACCGTCAGCAGAACCGCCGTGTAGAGCTGTCTATCCAGCCTATTACTAATTAAGATGACGCCTTATCCGGCGGGTCTTGCTCAGTGCATACCGTTGTACGCTTTTATCTGCTCAGCAACACTGTCAGCAATGTCGTTAGGAATCGGAATGGTTAAGTGATACTGAGTGACTTTCCAGCCTGACCCGGTTTTAACCAGTACGCCAGTGCCCCGGGTTAAACCCAGTGAGGCGTTATCCAGCAGTTCATCAAACCAGGCGACATCCTTGTTGGGCGAAAAGTAAATGTGACGCTCCCTGGATTTATATGTCCAGCCAGACCCACGGTCAAAAACCGGTTTCGCATAATTTTTGAATTCCTCCAACGTCCAGGTTTCAGAGGCGTCGGTGCCAATAAACGTGGCCCCGGCTGAATATAATTCAAAGTATTCGTTAAATTTAGCCTGAGCGGCGTACTGGTGCAGCGAGTCAATGACCGCTGACACTTTTTCATCTTCTGAGCCCTGTGAATAAAAGCAAAGAAGACAAAGTGTTGTTAGTATAAGTACACGCATTAAAACTCCTTAAAAAAGACTTCGGAAAGTACATGAATAAAAACACCTGGTTCAGAACGTTGTTGGTGGTTATAGGGCTAAATCTATTGCTTGCCTGTAGCGTTATTTCGTCGGTTGCGTCCTACTCTGTCACCGACCAGCAGATAGAACAAGTGTTGTTAAAGCAAATCGACAAATTAGCCCAGAAAACCTCGGTAGCTGGTATACCCGTCATGCTTGAAGTCAATGATTTGAGCGTCATTGTTGGGCCTGAAGAGCGACCGGTGGTGGCGCTGGCGGCTGATGCGACTGCCACAGTATCTGTTTTTGGTCTGGCTTATCCCGCCAAGGTAAAGCTTGGGCTTGAAGGTGAGCCTTATTACAACAAAGACGAGAAAGCCTTATATGTGCGCTCTCTTAGCCTGACTCACAGTGCAATTGATGCAGCTGGATTCCGTGGTAATTTAGCGCCGTTAGGCGATAAATACATGGGTCTGTTTAATCGTTACCTTGATACACATCCCGTGTACGAGATTGATACCTCAAAGGCAGGGCTTGGCTGGTTGGCTACGATGCCGCTTATGATGAAAGTGGAGTCAGGTAAGATCGTATTTAAACCGCAATTCGGCGAGGATGAAAAGCCTCAGGCTAATCAATAAAAAAACCCCGCAAGTGCGGGGTTCTTCATATTGATGGGACTACATTCTGTAGCGGATACCCAATGCAAAAGTACGGTCGCGGATATAAGTATCACGCGGGTACAAACGGGCATCTTGAGACGAATCACCTCCAAAGTAGTCATTCGCCACGTCGTCGGTCAGGTTAGTCCCGTCGAAGCTGACTGTCAGGTTCTCATTCACGTCGTAGTTGATTGAGAAGTCCAGTGAGCTGATTGGGTCGTGAATCACAGAGCTGCCTGGCTGGTCGCCAACTTCGTTGAAGCTGCCATACCATTCACTACGCCAGTTGTAGGCTAAACGAATGTTAAGGCCTTCACGCTCGTACATCAAAATAGCGTTATATGACTCGTCAGATACGTTTGGCAGTGGTTCCATTACACCTTCTGCATTTTCTGCTTCATGATCCATGAACGTTGCATTTAACTGCACACCTAAACCGTCCAGCATCGCTGGCAGGTTTTCAAAGAACTGGGTGTAAGCAAGCTCAACCCCTTCCAGTGAACCGGCGCCTGAGTTAACCGGGCGGGTAATCGAGAAGTCACGACCATCAACGATCTCTTCGTTGGCAACATATTTCACGTAACCGTCGATATCGCGGTAGAACAACGTGCCGGTTAATGAACTGGCTTCACCAAAGTACCATTCTGCTGCTAAATCGTAGTTTTGTGACTCGACCGCGCTCAGCTCCGGGTTACCGCCGTTACCATAGCCAATTGAACCGGTTTCGGTAGGCAGGAAGTAAGACGCGCTCGGGTTCAGGTCGGCAAAATTAGGACGTTTAATCGTTTTACCATAAGCTGCACGCAGGAAGACTTCATCGGTAACCTGTAAACGCAGATTAACCGCTGGCAGTACTTCTGTGTTGCTGTTATCAACCGTTACAGGCTCCACTACGCCGTCGGTGATGCGGTTACCGTTGAGTTCAGATTCCAGACGAACAACACGAACACCGGCCTGACCATCAAGGATCATGTCACCAAACTCACGGCTGAAGTTAGCCTGCGCGTAAATGGCGTAGTTCTTTTCTGTATTGTCGTAGTAACGCGCTGGCAGGAACTCAGGCTCATCACGAGGATGGCCCATCGCTTCGCGGATATCGGCGCGATTGCTAAGCAGGTAGCTGGCATTCGGCGTTAACCACTGCGTGTTGTTCAGGTTAGTTACGTCACTCATGTAACCGCTGGGCGAGTAGTCTTCCAGGCCCGGGAATTCAGTCAGTGTCACATCACGGCCAGAAATGTTACCACGACCTCCGGTATCGGCCTCCTGGTTAAAGGCTGAGCGGTCGTTCAGGCGAAGACCTACATCTATAGAGTGGATCCAGGAGTCCAGTGCAATATTGGCATCCAGTGTCCAGTCGATGGCCTCACCTTCCTGGTGACCACGAGAATCAAAGTAAGTCCACAGGTTGTACTGGCTCAGGTCGGTCATATCATAAGGCTGACCGTCTCCGTTAAGAATTTGAACGTCGGAGATACCGGCGCCGTTCTTGTCGAAGTCATAGATAATGGTGTCAGCAAAAAACGCTAAATCCAGAATAAAGCCACGGTTGCTGGCTTCGGTATCGGTATACGCCAGGTCTGATTCAACGGTAACGTTATCAAAGTACCATTTACCGCCCAGGGCAAATTGGTAGGTGTCAGATTCGTTAAAGAACGACTGGTTACTGGTGATAGTGCCTGGTGCATCCGGACGAACTACAGACTGGGCAACGTTAGAGCCTTCCTTATAAGACTCAACATAGCCCTGGCCCCAGCCACCCCAGCTTGGTAATGGAACCCAGAAGTTCAGCTGGCTGTTTTGCTCGTAATTAACACCGAACACGTCCAGGTAATATGAGCTGTTGCTGTTTGGCTCCCACTGGAATGAAGCGTTAAATGAATCACGCGTGCGATCGCCGTAGCGGAAATAACCACCGATAACGTTAGGCGCTATCGCCGGTGCGCCGGCTACATTTAGCGGTGCAGAATTTGGGTTGTTTACCACGCTGTCTGGCAGTTCAAATGGTGCCGTTACAAAGTTTACCTGGTCCTGGAAGTCGCGGTCCTGATGCGAAACGCTCAGCATGGCTCCAAAGCGGCCATTACTGTTTTCCCAGTTGTTATTAATGGTAATGCTGCCTACCGGGTTCCATGATTCAGCTTCGTCGCTGTACTCATAGCGCAGGTTACCGGCGGCTGAAAAGCCGTCGTCGAAATCAAACGGGCGACGTAACTGAATGTCGATACTACCGGCCATACCCCCTTCGATATCAGCGGCGCTGATAGATTTTTTAACATCAACGGAATAGACCAAATCGGCCGGAATGTCGGACAATGAGATGGAGCGACCGGTTGTGGTGAAGATATTACGACCGCTCATAGTGGTGACGATATCGGGTAAACCACGAATCAGTACCTGGTTTACTTCACCATTGGTACGGGCTACCTGAATACCTGTTACCCGTTGCAGGGCTGCTGCGACGCTGTTATCGGGTAGCTTGCCAATATCCTGCGCGACAATCACATCAGAAATGTTTGATGCGTTCATTTTCATGTTTTGCGCGGAATTAAGGCTGGCCTTCACCCCACGTACATCAATAACTTCAACCTCGTCCTCGCTGGGCATGCTGTCGGTGTCCTGGGCATACAGAGGCTGTGCGGAAAGTGCGAATAAAACGGCGCTGGCAAGTTGAGCACGTTTAAACATGTATTATCTCCAAATATATGTGAATGCGCAGTTCACAGGTATGTCGTCCAATTGTGAAAATCCTGGCGCGTTGTAAGGTATCGACTTCAATCAGGTCGAAATCTCAATTTTTTATTATTGTTATTCTTGGGTTGGTGATACTATTGTATGATAATACTACAGTCAACATACCGTTAACGAATAATTCCCGGGGTATGGTTGGCTTTAAGTGGTGAGTAAGAATATAAGCTTATATAAAACAGTGTCTTGTAGTTATTTAGCTATTTATTGATTTTAATTAATAAATTACGAATTATTAATAAGTGCACTTGTCCTACCGTTTGAATGTTAAATAATTGTATGATTTTTACTGTTGAAACAGTGCGGATTAATCGCTTTATTCATCACTACTCATTGCAATGATTCGGGGGATCGGCAATCATCTCTGCCAGCATTATCGCGGAGGTCTTTATGCTTAACTGGTGCTCGTTACCCTTCTCTCAGCTCACTACCGACCAGCTCTACGAATTACTCAAATTACGCACCGACGTATTTGTTGTGGAACAAAACTGCCCCTACCCGGAACTTGACGACAAAGACCGTATCAACGGGGTTTATCATCTGTTGGGTACCAGTAATAGCGAGCTGGTGGCTTACGCCAGATTATTGCCGCCCGGCGTTAGCTTTCCACAGGTGAGTATTGGCCGGGTCGCTGTAGCGGGGCACACCAGAGGTAAAAGGTACGGCCAGCAACTCATCAGCAAAGCGTTGGAAGAATGTCAGCGGCTATGGCCGGATACGGACATTCAGATCGGTGCACAGGTTTATCTTGAAAAGGTCTATCAGCAGTTTGGCTTTGTCAGAAACTCTGAGGACTACCTGGAAGATGGTATTCCTCATGTGGACATGGTGCTGAGCAATGGGCGCTGAGCAGACAACACTGGCCAGCACCCTGTTGCGTGGCTACAGCCGGATAAGCAGCTTGCCTTGATTGGCGCCGCTAAAAAACAGGTTAAGCGCGCTCATGGCGCTTTCCAGTCCGTCTAGTACATGGGTGCGGTATTTTATTTTGCCGGCGGTCACGTAGGGACTGAGCTTGCTAAGCAGCCTGGGCGCTTCATGCAGATGGTCCGGCATGGCAAAACCCTGAATCAAAATCCGTTTCTTAATCAGCGGGATCCAGTTAGGCCCCGGCGCTGGCGATGCGGCGGTGTAGTCGGCAATCATACCGCAAACCACTATTCGCCCGTGTACATTCATGCGATCAAAAATGTGCTGTTGCACCGGGCCGCCGGTGTTTTCAAAGAAAACATCAACACCCTGTGGAGTCAGCGCCTTAATCTTAGCGGCTATATCATCGGTTTTGTAATTGACCGCGCCGTCAAAGCCAAGTTCGTTGACTATCCAGTCGGCCTTTTCGTCACTGCCGACCACGCCGATCACCCTAAGCCCTTCGGCTTTTGCCAGCTGACCAACCATAGAACCAACCGAACCTGCTGCGCCGGTGACTACCAGGGTCTCACCGGCCTGAGGCTTGCCAATATTAAATAAGCCCTGGGTGGCGGTCAGGCCCGGCAAACCAAATACAGCCAGCGCAGTTTCACCGTCGACGCCAGCGGGTAATTTGTTGAGTCCTTTTCCGTCGCTCAGGGTATATTCGGTCCAGCCCATCATGCCCATTACATTATCGCCCGGTGAGAAATCCGGATGGTTTGAGGTAATCACTTCGCCGTATCCGCTCGAGCGCATGCGGGTATTAAGGGCCACGGGCGGGATATAGCTGTCTTCATCGGGCGTCATCCAGCCCAGCATGGCCGGGTCCATCGACATATGGGTTTGCTTAATTAACATTTCACCCTTGCCCGGTGTAGGGATACCTTTATTGATTACCTCAAACAGGTGTGGGCCTACTGGCTTGCCGTCTGGGCGTGCCGTTAACAGAATTTCTTTATACTGGCTCATCGCATTCTCCTTTATTAATTGCTGTAGTATGGCATATCGTCTTACTGTCAAAAATGGTATAAAAAAGGAATAACTTTTGTTAATAAAGCAATAATATGGATAAGCTGAGAGCCCTTAACTATTTCGTTGAAACAGCAGAGCACGCTAGCTTCTCCGCCGCGGCGAAGCGCTTTAATGTGCCCGCATCATCGGTATCCAGGCGCATTGCGGATTTAGAAGCCGAATTAGGCGCACAGTTATTAAAGCGCAGTACGCGAACAGTGACTTTGACTGAAGTCGGCAATCTGTTTTTACACCAAGCACAGGAAATACTGGCAAAAGTTAAGCTGGCAGAGCAAACTGTGCATGAGTATCAAACTGAGCCCTCAGGCGTACTAAAAGTGTCGGCGATGGCAGGCTTTGGTGATCAAATCTTACAGCCTGTGCTTGAGCGCTTTGTCGATCAGCACCCTAAGATCACGCTGGACGTGACCATTAGCGATACACTCACAAAGCTTGGCCGGGATGATGTGGATATTGCCATTCGGGGAGGGTTTGCCCCTGATGAGCATGTTATTGCCAAACGTTTAATGGATAACACCTTCATCCCTGTAGCTGCACCACAATATCTTGCCAGACACACTATGACGCAAAATCCGTTGGCATTAACTGAGCATGCTGGCCTGTTTTTTAAAACACCGGCGGGCCCCAACCGCTGGTACTGCGAAATCCAAGGCCAGTGGCACGATGTATCGGGTAAAACACAACTCACCAGCAATAATGGCCGTTGGTTGATCAACAGTGCCGTAAAAGGGAAAGGTATTTTAATGTTGCCACGCTGGTCCGTTAGCCGGGAGCTATCAGCCGGATTACTGACGGAATTAACCTTTGAACACCCGGTACAAGTAAGTCGGGGACAGGATTTAGGTATTTATTTGCTATATCAAAAGGTAGATTACACCAGCCCAAAGATTAAAGCAGCGGTGGATTTTATTGTTGAATCGATTGTTGGAAATTCAGCGACTGGCGGTTAATGAGCCAAAATCTGCACTGCGTGAACGCACAGACGCTGGTTTCAGGAAAACAACCATATAATGATTAAGGTTTATTTTGGGGAAGCGATTTAACTAGTACAAATGCTTGGCAAAGTACGACACAAAGCTCCGGCAGATATGGAATAAAAAAATAAGCGAACAAATGTCTAAAGCGTGGATACAGCGACTTAAAGATGAAAGTTGGGGAAGCCGACCAGAGCCAATGTGCCGATAACATCATCATCGTAACTAACAGTTAGTTGCTATGCATTGGTGTTCGCCATTGGTTAAACCCATTCCTTTTCTGATGAGGAGTCTGCTGTCGGCGTTAGCGCTGTCGATGTCAGTGTGATACCCAGCCCATTGAGAACAGAAAAAACTGCAGCTAAGGTACAATTCGCATTACCGTTTTCAATACGTGACAGAGTGTTAATGCCTATCCCGCACAGCGCGACGCAGTCGGCTAATTTAATGCCGAGTTCTGTGCGCTTGGCTTTGATCAGTTGCCCAAGTATCTCTGCGCTATCGATAAAGTCGGTACTTGGCATGTCTGAAGCGGTTACTTTCTTAGCCATGGGGTTGAGATTACTTAAGTATTGTTCACCAATAGTGGTGAAATTATAAGTGTTGGTATATGTAAGTTATTATATTCACTGATAACGGTGATTTAATTATGGAGTAATAATAAAAAGCCGCTAAATTAAGCGGCCGTAATGAAACTATTGAAATAAGTTAACTGTTTTTCAATATTCGGGATCTCAACAAGGAATTATTGAACCCGCTACCCCGTAACCTAATAAAATCGTGACATTTCAGCAATGTCATCTTAAAGCAGAGCGTGGACTACCGATTCAGCTGCGTATGGATAACTGCCCGGTGCTAATCTCGGCGACGCTGACAGACTGGTGTGAGAACTATAATGTTGAACTGATATATATCCAGCCAGGTAAGCCACAGCAAAATGGCTTTGTTGAACGCTTTAACGGTTCATTCCGCAGAGAGTTTCTGGATGCCTACTTGTTTGAAAATCTCAATCAGGTAAGAGAAATGGCCTGGTTCTGGCGACTGGATTATAACGAAGAAAGAACACGTGAAAGTCTGGGTAACCTGCCTTCGGCAGCTTACCGGGTAAAACGGGAAAGCTCTAATTTAGAACTGTCCCATTAAAAGGGAAGTGGACAACGGTAGTAAAGTACCGAGCTAGGCTGTCTACTGCACGAGGAACGGTAGACTACTACCGTAAATAATTGCTGCTCCACAATAAAACGGTAGATTTCTACCGAAATATTGCTAATATTTATATTTAAACGGTAATAAACTACTGGGTAGATGATGCAAACAGTCACACTACAATTATTTAATCAAGGTCAATGGTGGGATGCTGCGACGTTGAGTTTCTCTGATGAGCGGCTCAGTGCAAGTTGTTCGCTTTACTATGCGCATGAGTATATTGCTAAGGTCGCTAGTTATGAGGTTAAAGATTGTTGGGCATGCTCAGTGAATGCGCCCATTAGTGTTGTTCCTAAAGACTACCCTAATTGGCCAGCTTTATTAGATGATATTTTGCCAGTGGGAAAATCTCGAGATTGGTGGCTCAAGTATCTTAATGTCAGTCGCTCAAACGAGTTTCAGCAAAATTACGCGCTGCTGACTCATGCTTGTATGGCGCCCGTTGGCAATTTACGAATTAAAGAATCAGTGCCGACAGAAGCTAATAACGACCCCCGTCGCTTTCCCATAAATGACGTGATTTCATTGCAATATGATTTCTTAGAGTATGCTACTGAACAAGGCGCCGCAGTTGGAGGGGCGACAGGAGCTGGTGGTGTCGCACCGAAACTGCTACTGATGCTTGAAGAAGGCAATGTTTTCATTGACGGGGACTTTGCAGGTAAGCCATTGACCGCCACTCCATATTTAACCAAGTTCGCTAGAAATAGGCGCACGGCTCGAGATAATAATATTCTAAAAGCAGAGGGCGTGTTTTATAAGGCACTTTCAGAAATCCTTCAAGATACCAATGTAAAAACGATAGATGTCGATAAGCTAAAAATATTAGAAGATAAGCAAAGCGCCCAAGTGAGTTTATGGCTACCTCGCTTTGACGTCTACTTAGAAAATGGTGTGGCTAATCGTATTGGATTAGAGAGTATTTATTCAATCATTGATGCGGAACCCGGCAGTTATCAAGATCATTTTTACGTTATGGAGACCGTATGGCGAAGAATAAATTCTGCAACTCAAATGACGAAAAACGAATTTGCTAAGCAATATGTTGTTAGAGATTTTTTAAACATTGTCTTCGGCAACTCAGATAACCATGGCCGCAATATTTCATTTTTAAAATTTGACGGCGATATTTGTTTTGCACCCATCTATGATTTTGCACCTATGAAAGCAGACGAAGAAGGCATAACTCGTTTATTTAAGTGGGGCCGAAATTGTGAAGTAGGTGGGCACGTTAATTTTTCAAACATTGCTGAGCAGCTTTCAGATTTTTGTGAGCCGAATGACATGATTTTATTTTTGCAGCAACTGGCAGAAAAATTAATCGACTTGCCTGAGCGGTTAACAAGATTAAATTGCCCAGACGAGATATTAAATTTTCCGGCGATTGGGTTTAGCAACATTAAAAATAAATTAGTAGAGATGGGAGTCTATGATGGTTAGCTTATCGGGCGAACAACGAAAAGATATTCTAGCGCAGCTCGAAAATGATCTTGCTAACAATGTTATTGGCATAGGCGAACTGGTTAAGCAGGTTCGAACTCAACTTTATGGCATGACGCAAACACAGTACGCGAAATTTATTAAGGTGTCTGATAAAACTCTTCGTGATATAGAGAAAGGGAATACTGATCCACGCGTCTCGGTTCTAAATAAAATTTTAGCGCCAGGTGGCTTTCAACTTTCCGTTCGGTCGGTGCGCCACGATATATAAATTAGGTTTTGACTTGAATTTGATCACTGGATTTCATCATCTGATGCAAGTACTGGTGAAATTGCCTAATTGTGTCTTCGTACAAATAGTTTCAAATCTAAGCGTATTATTCTTCGGAGGAAAAAGCGAAAGATCTTTGACACTATCGTCTCAATACGCCTAAAAAGCAAAAGGCCCAGTATGACTGGGCCGAGCGGATTATTTTGTAGGGTATTGGATCTTACTCAATATTCTGGATCTGCTCATTGAGTAGCGGGTTAGACCCTAACAAAATCAATGGTTTATCGAAAAGAAACCGTTCAAAAATGCCTGTTTGCCCACCAAACTGCCCACCACTTGCCTATGGCTTTTACGAAATCTTAGTGGTTAGCAATGGAAAAAAAGTGCCGTTTTTTTGCTGCTGTTAGTACTTAAAAGTAGCAGTTTTGAAGGGCTTTATCGAGTAATTTTTTCAACACTCTACGCACTGATGGATATTATAGTATCCAAGTTCTGTTTTATTTCGCTATAATGGATATAACTGTATCCACTTGGTCTTTGCGGATGAATTTTACCTTACTTGATGATACCGATGTAAGCCAAGCTTATGCGGCTTATTTACGTGAGTTACGCAAGCAGGCAAAGCTGTCGCGCGCTGCATTGGCTGAGCGAAGCTGTGTACCTGCGGCCACCATTAAGAAATTTGAGCTGACCGGGCAAATTTCATTTCGTCAATTGCTGTTGCTATGGCAGACACTTGATTCGCTAGATAGGCTTTATCAGCTCACGCAACTTAGCAAAGAACGCGCTGCTATACCCACGAGTATTGATGAGGTGCTAAAAGATGAGTTTTAAACCGATTCAGAAGCTTAATGTTACTCGTACGCTAAGCTCAGGTGAGCAGATATCTGTTGGAGTCTTGGCGCAGAATCGGCAAGGCGTTTTTTTTCAGTATACTGACGACTATTTGCAGCAGTTTGGCAATTTATCACCGTTTACCTTGCAAGCGAATACGCTAGTTCAAGCCGCACCTAAAGCGCCGCACCAAGGTGTACATGGCGTATTTGGAGATTGTTTGCCCGATGGCTGGGGCATGTTGTTACAAGATCGTATTTTCCGGCAAAAGGGCATCCTACCTAATCAATTAACGGCGATGGATAGACTGGCCTTTGTCGGTGATAAAGGCATGGGAGCGCTGTCTTTTTCTCCGGTGTCTGAGTTTTCAGCCACGACATACGCGGACATTGATTTAGCAACCTTGGGCTTAGAAGCACAAACGCTGTTCGATGCTTCAATGTCAGATTATATGGATGATAATCACGATGAGTTAGATGGGCATACGCAACAGGTGTTGGCCGCATTAGTCGCCGGTGGTAGTTCGGGTGGAGCAAGGCCCAAGGCGCAGATTTATATGCCTGCAGGGGAAATTCAGCATTGTCGAACCTTTGCTCAGCCTAGAGATGAGGCTTGGCTGATTAAGTTTACCTCGAAAAATCTCGCACTTGGCCATGAAGAAGGTTTGTGTGAGGCGGTTTATTTACAAATGGCTGAACAAGCGAAGTGTCAACCACCAGTTTGGCAACTCATTGAAGCACCACCTACAAGCGGTGCGTCTGCTTGGTTGGCGCTTAAGCGTTTTGATTATGTCACTGAACAGGCCGACTTAGGCAGAAAGCGCAGTGCAGGTCGATTGCATATGCACAGCGCTTGCGGGCTACTGGATGCAGACTTTCGAACGCCAAGTTTAGATTACATTGATTTGATTAAAGCCAGCCGTCAGTTGTGTAAATCGCCAGCGGCTGGACAACTGCAATTTCGCCGTGCCGTTTTTAACCTGCTGTCGTCTAATCAAGACGACCACAGTAAAAACTGGGCGTTTTTGCAAGCGGATGACGGTCAATGGAATCCTGCCCCTTTTTACGATGTGACTTACAGCCCGCATCCATTCAACGAACACGCCACTGCTTTCGGCGGTTATGGCAAAGCGCCATCGCTTAAGGTGATGCAAAAACTTGCTACTAGTGCTGGCTTTGCGAATTGGAATGATGCAAAGCAAGTTATTGAAGAAGTCGCAGAAGCCATCAGCCAATTTATGTATCTTGCCAAGCAACAAGGGATCAGTAAAACAACAATGTCCTTGATTGCTAAGACATTGGAGCAGCGTAAACAAGAAAATGCAGCGCTTTTTCTACAACAATAAGAAGGGACAACAATGAAGCTAGGCCGAAACGATCCTTGCCATTGTGGCAGTGGTAAAAAATTTAAACGTTGTTGTATGAGCAGCGTTTCCAAGCAACATGCCCAAGTCTTCGATGATGTTGAAACCATGCTGGCAATGAACCCAAATTTGAGCCTTGATGAACTCAATGCCGCATTGCAACACAAAGTGCAAGATCGCAATAATCAGCCTCATCCCGATTTTTGTGGCGTGACGCCAACGCAAATGGCCAATTGGCTTTATGCGCCTTTTGATCAATTACAGTGGGTGACAATCAGCACTCCCGACTCTCTTTCTGCCAGCCCTGTGATGCGTTATCTAGCGCTCATTCTTGATGATGCCATGGCGCAAGAAGGCTCCTTCAAAGCCACAACTAAAGGCAACTTACCGACTAAATTAGTCAAACAGGCCAGTGAGTTATTGCCCGAATTTGCCGTTGCTCAATTCGAACGTAAAATTAGTATCAGCGAGTTTGCGGGCAGCAACGAAGACAAGTTTAATGCTTTGCACTACACCCGAGTGCTTGCCGAAATTAGCGGTATTATTTATCGGCGCAGTGGCCGCTACCATGTAAAAAAATCAGCGCAAAAGCAGTATCAAGCGCTAGGCATACAGGCCTTTTTCAAACCTATGTTAGAGGCCGCCATCAGCAAATATAACTGGGGTTATTTGGACAGTTTCGAATACGATGTCGACTTGCGCACTTTTTGGTTGTTTATGCTGTGGCGTATTCAAAGCCACAACAGTGTGGAGCAGCTTGTGAAAGAGGTGATGACAGCTTTCCCTGATCTATTGCTGGTATTCCCTACGGATGATTACTTCTCGCCAGAAAGAAACTTAAGTATGCTCATCGAATCACGGTTTATTGAGCGATTTTTACAGTTTTGGGGATTTGTGACCCTTGATCCAAGAAGTTTTTTAAACACGGAATCTGTTGGTAGGACGGTACAGGTACTGCCTTTATTGAAACAAACTTTTCAATTCACCATAAATAAATAGCAAGGTCATCGTGAGCGAATATCAATACTATAAATTTGAGCGTCTGGATGGGTATTTAGATGCTAAAGCACGTCAAGCACTCAGGGCCATTTCAAGCCGTGCCGAGATCAGCGCTACGTCCTTTCAGGTGTATTACACCTACAGTGATCTAAAGGCCGAGCCTTTTGAGCTGATGTTAAAATACTTTGATATCGGTTTTTACTATGCCGATTGGGGCTCAATCGATGTATACATCAAGCTACCAGCAGGAACGCTTCCAGATGCGTTACTTGGCTTTTCAAGTGATGGACTTCATATTCACGAAAACGATGAGTGGCAGTTGCTGATTTTTTCCCTTGAGGAGTATGACGAATATTTTGACGATGAGCATGCCGACCAATTTTTCCAGCATTTAGCTGGGTTACGCAGCGGGTTAATGCAAGGGGATTGGCGCCTTGTGTACTTTATGTGGCTCAAAATGTTTGATTTTAATGATGACGTTGAGCGAGTGCCGTTAATTCAATTCGATTTTGAGCTCTTCAGTGAAGAGGAGCAGGCGTTTGCAGCGCTGTATGATATTCCCTTAGCATTAGTTAAGGCTCTGGCCATGGTGCTGAAGGAGCAACCCAGTCACCTAGCCAAACAAACCCAATTTCAGTTTGATTCGTGGCTCCATAATCTCTCGCAAGCAGAGAAAGACACGCTTTTACGCACGCTGTTTGAGCAAGGCCAGCTAACCCGACACCAAGCCTTAGCGCTGACGCGAAAAGAACCTGTCAACACAGACGAGATCTATCAGTATTGGTTAACCCCCGAGGTAATTTCTCCTTTTATTGAGCAAGCGCAAAGTCAATTACAGCAAGAGCAAGCCGCAGCACTCGCAAAAAAATTAGCTATCGAAAAAGCGGAAAAAGAAAAAGCGTTGACGGATATCTACAATCAACGTGAGCACTACTGGCAGCAATCACAAGAGCAAGCGGATCGAACTTGCGCCAGTGGTTACGATGCGGCATCACGCTATCTGCATCAGCTGTTTGAGGCCTATCAGTTCAAAGCTGATGAAGCGGCGTTTGAACAACGCTTTAAGCGCTTTGTTGTGGCGAATAATAGCCGTAAAGCACTGTTAAATCGCTTGAGTGATTTGCTTTAAACGATGAGGCGATAGGCTGGCCAAATGACGTTCGCAAAAAACCGATTGAGGGTTGGTTGAAAGGTTGTAAGCCCACCAAAGGTCTACAAATTGTTACCTATGAAGTCACTTTGTGTAGACCTCGGGGTCTAAGCAACGCGCTTTTACCATCTCTGTGGTAAATACTGCGTGAAATACAAAGGCATCACGATATTGGTTTGCTCTAATGCGGATGAGCCTTGTGTACCCGTTAACTTAAAGGTTTTACTTGGAGTACATTTTTCAACGTAGGATGCCAACGATTTTGCTCTTGTACGTTTACCACTTTTGACCTCCACAGGGACGATATCGCCTTCATCGGTCGCCAAAATAAATTCGATTTCGGCGCGGGCGTCATTCCATGAATAGCTTGGGTCAACGCCAATGGCAGTGAGCTCTTGTTGCACAAAGTTTTCAGCCACATAGCCCCTGTAGTTATAAACAGAAAGCTCATAGTTTTGTTGCTTAATCTCTTTATAACTGCTGCCGAGCATATGATTAAGCAGCCCCACATCAAACAGAAACAGTTTCATCATATTGTCTTTTTTATAGGCCGCTAACGGAGATTTCGGCAATCCTTCAATAGGGTAGTTTGGCAAAGCTAAGCGGCAGCAGTTAAGCCAATGGATCGCGGTTTCAAAATCGCTATAACGAGATTTACGCTCATGCACATGCTTAAATTTAAAGCGTTTAACCGACTCATCGCTGACAAGTGATAGCTGGGCTGGAATGCTATTAAATACCGATTCAATCAGTGTGGCGTTGACCTTGCCCGCGTACTTACCAAAATCGCGGCGATAACCTTCCACTAAATCGGCATGAATTTTTGTGACTTTTTCAACACGCTCTAGAATGCTTGAATCCTTATACTGATACCAAGCAGAAACGGCTTCCGGCATACCACCAGTAAAAAAGTAGTCAGTGAGTTTGTCCATCAATTTGGTGTGTACTGCCGGTGTGCTTGCTTGACTATCAAACGCTTTGATCAGCGCTTGCTCGTTGGATGCGTAAATAAATTCTTGGAAGGTCAGTGGTCGTAAATTGTATTGTTCTACCTTGCCCACAGGGAAGGTGTTGAGCAAACCAATATTCGAGCCGCTGGCAGCGACAAAATAGGACGGTGCTTTTTCAGCAAAGTACTTTAGTGAGGTAACGGCACGTTCACATTCGCCAATTTCATCTAATATCAGCAGATCGGTTTCTGGGTTGAACGCTTGGTTGGTTAACAACTCAATGTTCATTACTAGCTCGTCAGGTGACAGAGAGCCATCGAACGCTTCTTTGTAGGCAGGGTTTTCAAGGAAGTCGATACGAAGGATGTTGGCAAAGGTGTTCCCAAATATCTCTTGTAGCAGATAGGTTTTACCTGTTTGTCTTGCACCATCGATCAATAATGGCTTGCGCACCGGTTGATTTTTCCATGCTATTAGGGCGTTTAGTAAGTTGCGCTGCATTGTCATTTCCCGCCAATTAAGACTGTTAACTGCCTGTAGTATAACTCAGCCTACACTTTTACGCGCAGAAAAGTGCGGAATTTTACATTTTTATGCGCATAAAAGTGTAATTTGGTTCTTATTGAGTATAAAACAGCCCTTTAATAGCTATCTTTCTTCTCTGAAGCTGACCTTGCTGGCCAAGTTTTAGTCATGTGGATATGGGCTACTGCTGCACTTATTTTTTATTCAGCAATTGGATGTCTTGCAGCTTTCTTCCCAGCTCGTCATCACGGGCAACCTTGGTTAGGTCGTCTAACAAGCCTAGGACTGCCAAAACCTTAACGTAGTGACCAAGTGAAACGGAAGGATCACCTTTTGATATTTTACGTAGTGTTGGCTTAGAAATCCCTGTCCTACTATGCATCATTTCTTGAGTAATGCCGCGTCTCTTCATCGCCAATGTTAAGTTTTCTCCCAAGATGTTTAACATCTTCCTTTGTCTAGGGAATATGACCGCAGTGCGTTTTGATTTTGGCTCGACAGTATCCATAGTGAAACTATATTTTCTTAAATATTAATTTAGTGAAATTATAGTTTCACTTTTATCTTCAAGTTGTAAAGCAATAAATTGCCAATCTCTCGAAGTAAAGTGAGCCAAAATCTGAACTGGTCATGTCGATTTTTTACTGTTTTTTCGACATGTCTTTCTTGTGTGTCGATACACTCGACATATAAACACTCCATCCATACGACTCACCAAAACCGAGTTTTGAGTAGGAAACTTCAAAGCAGTACGCCATCCCTTGGGCTTTTGGGGCAGTTTGGGCAAAGCCTTAGTTCACGCCACTTAGCCACGCACTAACTCTGCCCACAGAGCATTTATTGTTTTGGGCACTATCTACAAACTGGGGCAAGTAGCTACTTGTACCCTCAGAAAGCTGCACGATCTGGGCATTTATCTGCCTACTGCGTCCGTTTAGTACTGGCAAACTCCTAACTGAACTTAACAGATCAGTGAGGAAGCAAACGATGAACCCAACTACACAATCATCCACCACATCAACACACCCAGCGCGTCAGCAGCGGATTTTGCGCTTGCCCGAGGTAAAGGCCAAAACAGGCTTTGGCCGCAGCACCATTTATGCCTTGATGGCCAACGGTGAATTTCCCCGTTCCATTCGTATTGGCGCGCGTGCGGTGGGCTGGTTAGAAAGCGATATCGACCAGTGGATTGAAACCCGCCGTATCGGTGCTGCTTATGGCCGCGGATAAACCATCAGCATCAACCCCGTTACCTGCAAGTGAGATGAATAACAGCGCGCCAACATTACCGCCAGGTTTTGCCTATAACGCGCAAAACTGGCTGGTGATGCAACCGGCAGGGCAAGATAGCCCAGTTAAAATCTGCTCTTGGTTGCAAGTGGCCGCCCGTACTCGCGATCCGCAAGGGGACAACTACGGTTATTTATTGCACTGGTTAGACGATGACAATCGCCATCGCTACTGGGCTATGCCCGCAGAACTATTGGCCGGAGATGGCAGCGAGTACCGCCGAATTCTACTCAGCCGAGGCATGCGGCTAAGCAACAGTGTCAAAGCGCGGCAGTTGCTCTCACTGTTTATTCAACAAATGGGCGAACTGGCCACGCAAAAGGCCATCAGCGTCAACTGCATTGGCTGGCATCATAACGCTTATGTGCATCCGCGCCTCACTTTTTACCCAAGCGAACACAGCAACAACCCGCGCATGGTGCTGCAAACCATGCACCCGATAGAAGGCTTTATTCAACAAGGTAGTAGCGACAGTTGGCGGCAGCACGTTGGCCGTTATTGTCTGGATAATCCGCTATTAATTGTTGGTGTCTGCGCTGCACTGGCCGCTCCATTGTTGCATTTGTGCGGGGTGGATGGTTTTGGTTTACACCTCTACGGTGCCAGCAGTACTGGCAAAACCGCGGCGCTGTATCCGGCGTTATCAGTGTGGGGCGAGCCTAATCAATTGCGCCATAGTTGGCGTGCCACGGCCAACGGTTTAGAAGGCACAGCATTGGCGCATAACGATGCCTTACTGGCGCTCGATGAAATGGGCGAAGTTGACCCCAAAGAAGCAGGCGACGTCGCTTACATGCTTGCCAATGGTCAAGGTAAAACTCGTGCAGGCAAATACGGTGAAATGCGCTTACCCGCCCGTTGGCGTTTGGTGTTTTTATCCACTGGCGAAGTGACGCTCGAAAGCCATCTTGCCAGTATTGGCAAACGCGTGAAAGCGGGGCAGCAAGTGCGAGTGATTGATCTCAATGCCGATGCTGGAGCGCAAATGGGCGTGTTTAACCAGAGTCATGGTATGAACGCCGCCGATTTAGCCGATCACCTAAAACAGCAAAGCCGCCAACATTACGGCAGCTTGGCCTTGGATTGGTTACGGTATTTAACGCAGCACAGCGCGCAGGTGTGCCCCGTTTTCCAAAACGTACGCCAACGCTTTTTAGCCAGTTTACCTCCCGAGTCAGACGGCCAAGTGCGCCGAGTCGCCGAAAAATTTGCCTTACTGGCCAGCGCTGGCCTGTTAGCCATTCAAGCCAAAGTACTTGATTGGCCAGCTCAAAGTGTCGAAGCTGCCTGTTTAAGCCAGCTTAACCAATGGATACTTGCCCGCGGTGGCGTGGCCGCCAATGAAGATCAACAAGCCATTCGCCAGGTGCGCAGTTTTATTGAGCAACATGGCGAAAGCCGCTTTACGCCTAAACAAACCGGTTACAGCAGCCAAGTACGCCAACGCGCGGGTTGGATTGACTCTACAGGCCCACAAACCCTCTACCTGTTTTACCCAACTGGCTGGCGTGAAGCTACTGAAGGCCTAAGCCCAGATCGCGCCGCCAAAGCACTGATGGCCGCAGGCTACCTAATCCCCGATGGCAACCGACCACAGCGCAAAGTCAGCCTGCCCGACAACACCCGTCCACGTATGTACTGTGTTAAAGGCAGCATCTTGGATGACTAAAAAGGCGATTAATCCTGTGTGGGCTTATCGCCTTGCAGTGCATCGCCAGTCAACATAAATAGCTAGCGATGCTTGAAGTCCAACACAGACAATACCGCTAGAGGCATTCCCGTGAACCGCTAGCGTATCAACAACCAGCACCGAACGAATAACAAATGAGTATAATTATTTGGTTTCAACTCAAATAATTTGAGAATAATCATAATCGTGGTAGGGTAAGCAATAGTGACCCCCCCAAGTTTATGGTTAAGAAAACACCGTGGAGAGAGCATGATCCGCTGCCACCTAGCCCGATTAATGGGCGAGAGAAAAATGCGCATTAGCGACGTGATGCGAGAAACCGGCCTAAGCCGTACCACCGTCACGCTACTGTACAAAGAAACCGCCCTCAAGGTGGACTTAGAAGCGCTCGATAAGCTGTGCGAGTTATTTAACTGCCCTCTAAGCGATTTGCTTGAGCAGGTTCCAAATTAAAACGATTACAAGGAATGTTATGGCCTTCAATACCAAAAAATTCAATGAAGATAGCCGAGTAAAAATCCCTGCAATTCTTCATTTAATGCGCCTAGGCTACCAATATCTATCACTTAAAGGGCAAAGCTGGGATCTCGACACTAATATCTTCCCTGACGTATTCAAAACCGCTATCGGCAAAATTAACCCTGGTATTGAAGATGCTGAAGCCGGTCGTTTGCTGGAAGATGTCAAACTACTGCTGGATAACGAAGACCTAGGCAAAGCCTTCTTTGAGCGCCTGTCAGAACGTTCAAATACCAAGCTGATCGACTTTGAGAATTTCAATAACAATACCTTCCATGTTGTTACCGAGCTAACGTGTCAAAACGGCGATGAAGAATTCCGCCCCGATATCACATTGCTTATCAATGGTATGCCGTTGGTGTTTATCGAAGTGAAGAAGCCCAATAACCGCGAAGGTATTTTGGCCGAGCGCGACCGCATCAACAAACGCTTTCAAAACCCTAAGTTCAAGCGTTTTGCCAACATCACTCAGTTTATGATTTTCTCCAATAACATGGAGTACGACGACGGCGATCCAGAACCCGTACAAGGCGCTTTCTATGCCAGTAGTTCTTACCATAAGCCGGTGTTCAACTATTTCCGCGAAGAAGAAGTCTTAAACTTAACCGTCTTGCTGAAGCCCGTATCGGATGATGACGAGCTTAAAGTCTTAAAAGACAATAATCTGGAAGTGATCCGCAGTAACCCAGAGTTCCAGACCAACAAGCAGCCCGAGCGCCCAACCAACCGCATTTGTACCTCTTTACTCAGCCGTGAGCGCTTAGCCTTTATTTTGCGTTACGCCTTGGCGTATGTATCGGAATCTGACGGGCTACAAAAGCACATCATGCGTTACCCGCAAATGTTTGCCACCAAAGCCATTGAGAATAAGCTCAGCGAAGGGATAAAAAAAGGCATCATTTGGCACACCCAAGGCAGTGGTAAAACTGCCCTAACGTTTTATAACGTGCGCTTTTTAACCGACTACTTACAAAAGCAGCAAGTCATCCCTAAGTTTTACTTTATTGTTGACCGCCTAGACTTACTGCAACAAGCGCAGCGCGAATTTACCGCCCGTGGTTTAACCGTACACACTATCAACTCAAGAGATGCTTTTACCCGTGACATTAAAGCCACACAGGTGATCCATAACCATTCTGGCAAACCAGAAATTACCGTGGTGAACATTCAAAAATTTCAAGACGACCCAGATGTGGTCAGCACTAAAGACTACAACGTCGCGATACAACGCGTGTATTTTTTAGACGAAGTACACCGCAGCTATAACCCCAAAGGCAGTTTTTTAGCCAACTTAAGTCAGTCAGACAGCAACGCTATCAAAATAGGCTTAACTGGCACGCCGCTATTGGGCGATGACTACAACTCTCGAGCCTTGTTTGGTGACTACATTCATAAGTACTACTACAACGCGTCCATTGCCGACGGTTACACCTTGCGCCTAATTCGTGAGGAAATCAGCACTCAATACAAAATTGAGCTGCAAAAAGCCCTTGAAGAAGCCGAAGTGAAAATGGGCGATGTGGATCGTAAGCTGATTTACGCCCACCCAAGCTTTGTTGAGCCCATGCTGACTTACATCGTAAACGACTTTGAAAAAAGCCGTGGTGCGTTAAACGATGCGACCATTGGTGGCATGGTCATTTGCGACAGCTCAGATCAAGCCAAGCAGATGTTTGAAATCTTCAATGGCGTTTATGCCGAAACGCCTATTCTGCCGCAAACATCCAACTCAAAAACCGAAGTGCTTGGAGTCGCTGAGCCTGGGCCAACCAGTTATGCAGAGACTGCCAAACAAGCCCCAAAGGTAAAAAATGCCGCCTTGATTCTGCACGACATTGGTACCAAAGAAGAGCGCAAAACCTGGGTAGAAGACTTCAAAGCAGGCAAAATCGACTTTTTGTTTGTGTACAACATGCTACTCACAGGTTTTGACGCCAAGCGTTTGAAAAAGCTCTACCTTGGCCGAGTGATCCGCAAGCACAATTTGCTGCAAGCCCTCACGCGTGTAAACCGAACCTACAAAGATTTTCGCTACGGTTATGTGGTGGACTTTGCTGATATTCGTAAAGAGTTTGATGCCACCAACAAAGCCTATTTCGACGAATTACAGTCGGAGCTTGGCGATGAGCTAGAGCACTATTCAGACTTGTTTAAATCTCAAGAAGAGATCAAACAAGAAATCGAGCATATCAAAGATGTGTTGTTCCGTTTTGATACCGACAACATGGAAGAGTTTTGCAATCAGATCAGCCAAATACAAGACCGCGACACCGTTCTGGCACTCAAAAAAGCCTTAGCCGATGCTCGCAGCTTGTATAACTTGATCCGTTTGCAAGGCGAGTATGACTTTCTTGATGAACTGGATTTTGCCAAGCTCAATGTGTTGTATCGTGAAACCAGTAATCACTTGGACTTACTCAATCTCAAAAACGATTTAGAAAGCGGCGAAGATACCAGCAACCTGCTCAACCGCGCCTTAGAAGACGTGATTTTCAAGTTTGTAAAAATCGGCGAAGAAGAGTTGGTTCTGGCCGACAAGCTCAAAAACACCCTGCGCCAAACCCGTGAAGCTCTGGCCAGCAACTTTGACCAGCAAGACCCGCAATTTATCAGCTTAAAAGAAGAGCTAGAGCGCCTGTTTAAGAAGAAAAACTTAAGCGAAGTGACTCAAGATGAAATGGTGGCCAACATCGACGCGTTGAATAAAATTCACGACCGCGTCAAAGAGCTGAACCGCCAAAACAACCAACTGCGGCAAAAGTATCTAGGTGATGCCAAGTACACTCGTATTCATAAACGCTTACAAGAGCGCCAGCAAAGCCAAAGCGATATTAGCGAATCAGAACGCAAAATTTTCGAAGCATTGGCAGGAGTAAAGCAAGATGCCGACGAGCAAGTGCTCAACAACAGCCAAGTGCTGGATAACGAAAGTTACTTCGAACGGCAAATGATGCCGCTGGTGATTGGCCGCTTTATGAAAGAACAGCAAATCAAACTTAACGCCGACGCCTCACGTTACATTAACCACCTCGTCGTCGCAGAATATTTAAAAGAATTTAATACCGGCAGCCAAGCGTGGTAGTGGCTATTTATTACTAACAATAAGCACCGGTAAAACTGATTAGGAAGTAAACACCCAATGGTTGAATTAGAGTTTCAGCAAAAAACCAAAGAACTAATTGATAGCTTAAAAAGCATCTGTGCCAACTATGGTTTAGGGAACGACGGTAACGAATTTAAAATCATTACCCAAACCTTTTTGTACAAGTTTTTAAACGACAAGTTCGCCTTTGAAGCGAAAAAGCTCGATGACACCATCGCCAAGGCCGAAAAATGGGAAGAAGCCCTCGCAGCCATGAGCGAAGACGACCTCGACATGCTGCAACTGCAAATGGGCGGCGACACCGCACGGTTAAAGCCGCAGCACTTTATCAGCTACCTGTTTAGCCAACAAAACGCGCCGGATTTTGCCAAACTGTTTGACGATACCTTAATCGACATTGCCATTAGCAATAACGATGTATTTGCAGTAAAAACCGATGGCGGCGCAAAAGTGGTACTGTTCGAGCGCCTTAGCCAATACATTGCCGATGAATCCAAGCGCGATGCTTTCTGCCGCGCCATCATCAATAAACTGGTGGAGTTCAGCTTCGAGCGTATCTTCACGCAAAAATTCGACTTCTACGCCACCATCTTTGAATACCTGATCAAAGACTACAACAGTAATTCTGGTGGCAAATATGCCGAGTATTTTACCCCTCATGCGGTGGCGCGCATTATGGCGGAAATCTTAGTACCGAAAGAGCAGCGCGGTACAGTACGCAATGTCAGTTGTTACGACCCATCGGCAGGTTCAGGTACATTGCTTATGAACGTGGCGCACGCCATTGGGGAGAACCGCTGTAGCATCTACACCCAGGATATTTCACAAAAATCTTCCAATTTGCTGCGGTTAAACCTGATCTTAAATAATTTGGTGCACTCTATCCCGAATGTGATCCAAGGTAATACTGTGCTTCATCCTTACCATAAAGATGGCAAAGAGCTAAAACGCTTTGACTATATTGTTTCTAACCCGCCATTTAAGCTCGATTTTAGCGACTTTAGGGATGAGCTAGACAGCAAAGAAAACAAAGAGCGTTTCTTTGCCGGTATTCCAAAGATTAAAGCCAAAGCCAAGGACAAGATGGAAATCTATCAATTGTTCTTGCAACACATCATTGCCTCACTCAAGCCTGGTGGTAAAGCAGCTGTGGTGCTGCCTACTGGCTTTATCACCGCCCAATCGGGTATCGATAAAAAAATTCGCGAACATTTAGTCAAAAACAAAATGCTGGCGGGCGTTGTTTCCATGCCCTCTAATATCTTCGCCACCACCGGCACGAACGTATCTATTTTGTTTATTGATGCCAGCAACGATGGCAATGTGGTTTTGGTCGATGCGTCTAATCTGGGTGAAAAGGTCAAAGACGGCAAAAACCAAAAAACCGTATTAACACCAGCAGAAGAACAACAAATTATTGATGTGTTTAACGCCAAAGAAGCAGTGGAAGACTTTTCCGTCGCTGTGAGTTATGACGACATCGAAGCTAAAAACTACTCGTTAAGTGCAGGACAGTATTTTGATGTCAAAATCGAATACGTGGATATTACCCCAGAGCAGTTTGCTGAAAAAATGCAGGGCTTTACCAGCAATTTAGACAGTCTGTTTAGCCAGTCTCGAGATTTGGAGACTGAGATTAAAAAACAGCTGGCGGGGTTGAAGTATGAGTAATTGGCCTATCACAAGTTTAAACGGGAAGATCAATATTAAGCATGGATTCCCATTTAAGAGCGAATACTTCTCGGATGAAGCGACACCATTCATTGTATTGACGCCAGGAAATTTCTATGAAGAAGGTGGCTTTAAGAGACAGGCAGGGAAAGAGAAATTTTATACTGGAGATATTCCGGAAGAGTATCTACATCAGGCTGGCGACCTAATTGTCGCAATGACAGAACAAGCAGCTGGGTTGTTAGGCAGTTGTGCTAGAGTTCCAGAATCTGGCATTTACTTGCATAACCA
The DNA here is from genome assembly GCA_002339125.1 of Alteromonadaceae bacterium UBA2620. GTDB lineage: Bacteria > Pseudomonadota > Gammaproteobacteria > Enterobacterales > Alteromonadaceae > Alteromonas. Next base: position 4,828 of record DDJQ01000074.1, on the reverse strand, counting down.
GCGGTTAGGGCTAGTCACTACAGATTCGAAAAAGATACTAAGGGATTACATATACCACCTGTTCAAGACTAAGACTGTACGAGAGCAAATTCGACTAACTTCGTCTGGCTCAAAGGTTAAGCATACATCTCCCGAAAGGATATATGACGTCAGGGTTCCTCTCCCAACTGTTTTGGAACAACAGAATATCGTTGCTTTGCTTGATGCGCTCGAAACAAAAATCGAACTCAATAACCGCATCAACGCCGAGCTGGAAGCCATGGCCAAAACCCTGTACGACTACTGGTTTGTACAGTTCGACTTCCCCGATGCGAACGGTAAACCCTATAAAACTTCCGGTGGGACTTTGGTCTACAACCCAACCCTAAAGCGCGAAATACCGGAGGGGTGGGAAGCAAGTAATGTGCTAAAAGTTGCCCATTTACTTGGTGGTGGCACGCCAACAAAAACTAAAAAAGAATACTGGAATGGGGCTATCCCTTTCTTTACTCCAACAGATTCTGACAAAAATATCTTCTCAGTCGAAACCGAAGATTACATCACGGCAGAAGGATTAAAGAAAAGCAGCACTAGACTGTTCGAACCATATACAGTGTTTATTACAGCAAGAGGCTCAGTTGGACGCTTAGCACTAAATGCTGTACCTATGGCTATGAACCAATCGTGCTATGCACTCAGAGCGAAAGATGGAATAAGCTATACTTTTCTGTTTTTCTTGATTAAAGAATTAATTCATCACCTTGAAGTAAAAGCCAGTGGTTCGGTATTTAACTCCATTGTATCTAACGATATCGAGTATACGAATCTAGCTTTACCAAGTGATACAACGTTGATGGAAAAGTACGCCGCGATTGTGGAGCCTATCTTTGAAAAAATTGAGTCCACAACTAAAGAGAACAAGAAATTATCCTCACTCCGCGACTGGCTTCTCCCCATGCTAATGAACGGTCAAGTCACCGTTGGGGAGGCAAGCTAAATGTTAAACCTAAAACCCTACCGCTTAATCAGGAGGCAGTATGAAATTTAACTTTGCACACTTAGGCGGTATTGATAAGGGCACCGTTGAGCTGGGTGATTTAACCGTGATTTGCGGCCCCAACAATATGGGCAAAACCTATATCAGCTATGCCATTTATGGATTATTGCGCCATTTTAAACAATGGATTGATTTGTCGGTCTCCCGTGAGCGTCTAGCCCAACTGCGCGACGAAGGCACCTTGTTGATTGAGTTGACTGACTATCAAGCGAAATTAGCAGATTACCTTAAAAATGCCTCTTCGGAATTTTCTGAAAATTTGCCACGTTACTTCAATGTACCAGAAGATTTTTTTAACGGTGCTAAAGCGGAGTTTAGCCATGACCAGCTAGTGTTTGACTTTACTAATGAGTTTAAACAAACCGTGAGTTTTGGGCAGTCAGAACAGTTAAGTTTTTACAAGGCCGAAAATGAAACCGTGTTATCGGTCACTTTCCAAACGAAGAGCGGGGGGCGAGTACCGGACCGAATTTTAGATGATGTGATTAGCGATCATATTACCGACTGCCTATTTGCGGATTTATTGCCGCGCCCCTTTGTAGTCACATCAGAACGCACCGGCATTGCCTTGTTTTACAAAGAGCTGGATATCAGTAAAAACGCCATTATCGAGCACATTACCAGTGGCGATAAGGTAAACCCGATTGATCTGCTAAACAGTATGCGTTCGCGTTATGCCCAGCCAATCCACGACAATATTAACGTGGTACGCGAATACGAAAATCTGTGTAAGCGTAAGAGTTTTATCCGTGAAGAGAGCGACTGCAAACCGATTCGGGATGCGCTACAAGACTTAATGGGCGGTTCTTACAAAGCGGTTGATAAGCAAGTGATGTATATGCCAAAGAAGGAGCGTGGCCGCGATAAAGTGGCGGTGCCTGTTTATGTGGCGTCCTCTTCGATTAAGTCACTGTTTTTGATTGACCTCTACATCAACTCGCTGGCCGAGAAAAACGGCATGTTGATCATCGACGAGCCAGAGCTGAACTTGCACCCAGACAACCAGCGCAAAATGGCAGGGCTGTTAGCGCGTTTAGTCAATTCTGGCGTAAAAGTTCTGGTGACAACCCATAGTGATTATTTAATCCGCGAACTCAATAACCGCGTGATGCTTAACTTAGATATAGAAAATAAAGAGCAGATCATGAAATCGGCAAAAATGACCGGTTTAGACCTGCTGAAACCCGCACAAATCAAAGCTTACAGCTTAAAAGATGATCACCAGATACATGCCGTAGAAGTGGATAAGTACGGTATCAATATGGAAGTGTTCGATAACCTCATCGCCGATGCCAACGAGCTGGCGGACAAGATTTACTACGGTATCAAGGAGTGATGCATGCTGGCAGCGATGAAGGAAATCATCAATCCTGATGTGGTTATCCATTACGATACCGCCAAGAAACAGTTAAAACTGAAAGAAGATGGGGCTGATAGTAAGGTGGCGACGCTGTATATCGAGCATATACCCGCCGATGCACTCGCCTTTACTTTGGATTATCAGCCCAAAAGAAACAAACAGAAATTTAAACAGCTGTCGCTGTATGTAAACTCGACTAATGATGTGGGTGTGAATAAAGGCTGTGACCTTATTATTTTGTGGCAAGATACCGAACAAAAACGTGCATTAGTATTCGATCTAAAATCCGATAGGCTGAAGCCTAAGGATAATCAGAAGCAACTGGATAATTCAGAGTTGTTCTTAAAATACCTACTGAGCATGGCAGAAGTCCATTACGAAATAGATGCCAACGGTATTGAAATTGATAAAGCCATCGTGACCACCAATGCCAGAAATGTACGCAAAAGAACCACATACCAGCCAAATGCTGATACGGCACAGATTGGTAATTACAAAGTTGAAAGTGTGGTGGCTAACTCTTCAAGAACGGCCAGTATTTCCTTTCGGCAGTTAACCAGGTGATGTGAGATGACACTTGGTAGCGCCTTAATAATTGTGCTAATGCAACGCTATCTAAGAGGTTTGCTTGACCCAACCGTTTCGTTACTTGAAGTTCATAAGCTTTCCTGATTACCACTTAAACTCCGCTCCATTGAACTACACTTATTGAGAGTGAGATTGAAGGGTATCCAGCATGGCGAAGAATAAGGTTCAATTTCAAAAAAGCATTTCAATTCATAGGTTTATATTGATGTACGGTGACGAAGAACAGTGCCAGAAACGGCTGTTTGATATGCGCTGGCCGACAGGCTATCGCTGCCCACAATGTAACCATGATAAGTATTGCCAGCTAAAATCTCGTCAGCTCTACCAGTGCAACCAATGCCATCATCAAGCTTCTTTGACTGCTGGAACGCTGTTTTCCGCTTCAAAGTTACCGCTCAGAACGTGGTTTTTGGCGATTTACCTTATGACTCAAGGGAAAAATGGTATTTCTGCACTTGAACTTTCCCGTCAACTCGGAATTTCCTACAACGCAGCATGGCGAATGAAACACAAGCTAATGCAGGCGATGAAAGAACGAGATGATGAAACACCGCTTGATGGTTTCATCCAACTGGATGACGTTTACTGGGGCGGTGTCCAGCGCGGCACACGAGGGCGTGGCGCAAAAGGGAAACGCCCCTTCGTTGCTGCCGTTTCAATGAATGAGAACGGCCACCCAATCCGCATGCGCTTTAGCGCGGTTGAGGGCTTTAAAACTAAAGAGCTAACCAGTTGGGCTAAAGCTCACTTGACGCCGAAATCTCTTGTTATATCCGATGGCTTGGCTTGCTTTAGAGGGGTTGAGCAAGCAGACAGTTTTCATCAGGCTATTGTTACCGGCGGTGGCCCTGACTGTGTGGACTTGCCCTATTTCCAGTGGGTCAACACCATGATTAGTAATGTGAAAAACTCGATGCATGGGACTTACCATGCCATCAACAAGAAACATTTACCCCGATATCTTGGAGAGTTTTGCTTTAAGTTCAATCGACGCTTTAATCTCGAGAAAATGCTCGAACAACTCATTTATTCATGTATTCAAACAGCACCGATGCCAGGGCGGTTGCTCAAGTTAGCTGAAACTCGGTGGTAATCAGGTAAGCTTTTGTATTTCATGCAAGAAGCAGGTGAGCCATTAAGATTAAAATACGAAAAAGCGCATTATGGCCCTTATGCACAAAATTTGCGGCATGTGCTCAATGCGATTGAGGGGCACTTTATCTCTGGTTATGCCGATGGTGGAGATGCACCTGAAAAAGAGTTACGGCTAGTGCCCGGTGCTATAGAAGATGCGCAGGAGTTTCTTACTCAACACCCTGACACTCGAACACGATTTGAGAAGGTGTCGCAGTTAGTTGAAGGTTTTGAGTCCCCACAAGGCTTAGAACTCTTGGCAACGGTTCATTGGTTAAGTAAACATGAGCCAGTACAAAGCACCGAAGAACTTGTACAAAAGGTGCACTCATGGAATTCACGCAAACAAATGTTTACTGCAAGGCAAATTGCGATTGCAGAGCAGGTGTTAATAGATCAAAGCTGGATAACTGCATAGTTAATAAATAACGTAACTATTCGGAAATTCCGGATAGTTTATTTTTATTTTGTCTGGATCCTTTTCCCCGTCAATTCTAAAAACAGTACTCCGACAGTTCGAGTTTGTTTTTTGGCTGTGAGCCTTAGGGTTTTGCTACCGAAATGAATGTCGGTAGCAACACGTGATTCAAAATCCGTTGCCTTCGGGCGTGGCGGTTCAAGTCCGCCCACCGGTAACATACAAAGAAAGGTCGCTTTTATAGCGGCCTTTCGTCGTTTTAGGTGCTTGTGCGTATTCTGATGTTCTCGAT
>DDJQ01000077.1:15508-19241 GCA_002339125.1 Alteromonadaceae bacterium UBA2620 | reverse complement strand
TAACTTTTAAATAAGGGGCGCAGGCATGTGGGGCATAATGGCGAAGCCGCCCCGCATGTATGCGTCCCAGCGAACGAAGTGAGTGACTTGATTTTTTTGTTATACGCCAAGTCAGAACAACATTTCATAGCTCTTTTGTACCAATAACATTTGGATATGGTGTAAAACCCCAGCGCAAATAACCGCATAGAAGATAGGAAAAAATAACACCAAGAGTAACGAAAAAAGTTATCCAAGAGCCTTCGGAAATAACAAACATTGCTATAAAAGTGACTATGCCAACTAAACCTGAAAATGACACCCATTTTTCATGGGCTTTACTATCAAATTTCATTCTTTTCTTGCTACCACTAAGAAACAATTCAGTTAAGTTCACTTTGCAGAAGGGGCACAAAAATCCTTTTTTAGAGCCCAATTTGTATCCATCTACAGCCTCATTGCAAGGAAACTTTCTATGACAGTTGCAGCAACAATATTTCATCATGGCGTATAACGCCCTGCTTAGGGGCGGAAACACATGGGCTAAAATTAGGAGCGAAGCGACACAGCCCATGTGTTTGCGTCCCAGCGAGCCTGCGAGCGACTACAGCAGTTTGTTATGCCTTGCGCTAAATTTGATACGACACATAAATGCATAGAATGCCAAAAATTAATAATGCCGCCGGAGCCAATATTACATAGCCCCAGTGTTTTATTAACACTTTATTACCTAAGATTGATAGCTTTAATTTGTCATTTATATCAAAGAGCATTGTAAGTATGCTGGTGTCGCAAACATAACTTGTTGGTCCAGAAGACGGATGATCGAAGCTGAGCTTCAAAACCTTCGCTCTACTTGAACGAGTTTCAGTACTCGCATTACGAAAGATTTTGTCTACAACAACCGCACTTACCGTTCTTGCACGATACATAAATTGAATTCTATATAACAGCAAAATAGCTGAACCAACTAATAGAGATATTCCGATAGTTAAGCAATAAATCTTCATAATTTAATTATGGGCATAACACCCGCATAACGGGCAATAACACGTAGGCTAAAATTGGAGCGAAGCGACTGAGCCTACGTGTTATTGTCCCAGCGAGCCCGCGAGCGAGTTTATGCGTTTGTTATGCCCAATTTAAAACTGCCATTGCCTTATTAAACGACTTGGTAAACTTTCTTAAGCACCTTGGGCTTGGGTTGATAATATATCGCTTGTTGCAAAGTTTAAGAATTGGTATATCGGCTGAACTGTCTGAGTAGCCAATTACTAAGTCATATTTTTCTAAATCAAAAAGTTCTCGTACTCGCTCTACTTTTCTAGATGCGTAACAGTGAAATTTACTGATAATGCCGCCGAAAAAGCGAGTTTCTTCAGAGCAGACAAATCTTACGTTAGGAAGGTGATTTTGAGCAAAGACAGCTTTAACCATCCAGTCTGATGCACCACTCACGACTATTATTTCATCTGTATTTGAAGAGTGTAAGAGTAGTTGTTGGACGGCGTCGTTGAAAATTATTGTTGAACTGTCACTGAGGTACATTCGGATAAACGACTTACGCAGGTGCATAATTTTTCTGTCGCTGATTCCCAGTGTTGCTAACCATAGAAGTATCGAGAACCCTATATGTTTAGTTCTCGCATGAAGCAGAAATGGCGTAGAGATTGGTAAAGACAAAAAACAAAAGAACATACGTAAAGGATTTCGGCTAAGCATAAATTTCATGTACGCCGCGCCAGTATCCCTATTTATTATAGTTTTATCGAAGTCAAAAAGTACCAAGTTCATGTAGCTAAAATCTTCCTTGATTGGGCATAACGGCCCGCATAACGGGCAAAAATACGTAGGCTATAATAACGAGCGAAGCGAAGGGAGCCTACGTGTTTTTGTCCCTAGCGAGCGGAGCGAGTGTTAATGCGTTTGTTATGCGCTATTGACTTACAGTGCACAAATACCATAATTAGGTATATATTGGTACTTGGAGAAAGCAAATGGCTAAAAATACCAGCATTACCCTTGGTGACCATTTTGATGGCTTTATTGCTAGTCAAATTCAAACTGGTCGATATGGCTCAGCGAGCGAAGTAATTCGTTCAGCTCTTCGCTTGCTAGAAACACAGGAAACCAAATTAAACACTTTGCGTCAATTACTTGTAGCAGGTGAAGAAAGCGGCGAGGCTGAATACGACCTTGAGAACCTGATATCAGAACTAGATGGTGAATTAAAAGAGTGAAACCATTTAAGTTAACTATACTCGCAAAATCCGATTTAAAAGATATCGCGTTATTTACACAGCGGAAATGGGGGCGGGAACAGCGTAATGTATACCTAAAACAGTTCGATGATTCATTTTGGATGTTGTCTGAAAATCCTGATATCGGAAAAAGCTGCGACGAAATAAGAGACGGATACAGAAAGTTTCCGCAAGGTAGTCACGTTATTTTCTACAAGCAAACTGGTAACCAAGAAATTTTGGTTATAAGAATTCTTCATAAAAGTATGGATGTAAATCCTTTACGCTTTGGCGCATAACACCCACATAAGGGGCAGTAACAGGTGGGTTAAAATCCGAGCGAAGCGACAGAGCCCACATGTTACTGTCCCAGGGAGCCTGCGACCGACTTGATGTGTTTGTTATGCGCGGTCACGACTCCCGCCTCGGTAAAAATTGCGCGTAACGAATTGAAAACATTGTTAATTATTTCTTCATCTTCAATTTTTAGATATTGAAACCTTTCTTGCTCATTATGCAACCTTGATATTAAATAATAGAAAATAGCACATTGCTCAGCGAGTTCTCTTATTAAAAAGTACCTGTACTCTTCGGCATTTGTTTCTTTGGGTAGTTCATCAATTGCACTATTGATCGTGTCAGAAATTGAGTTAATAGCACGAAATGCTTTTCTCAAGTCAGGTGTAGTGATATTTAAAGAGTTTTTTAATACTAGGTCATAGGTGAGAAAAGTATTTTTTGACGGTAATTTTATCGGGAAGAAATCTTCCTTATCGTTGATTAGTCCTCTTTTTAGTAAAACAGCCTTTTTGTAAATATCGCTTAAAAGAATGATATTCTCTTCAGTATCATTTTTTACATCTTCAATTTCTATGAAAAAGGCTTTTAAAATCTTGTTGGCTTCTTCATTGGATTTTCGCCTTTCAATGTATGGTATTAACCATGCCCCAAGCATAACTCCTATTAAAGGTAGCAGTAGTTTCAAGAATTCCATTATTTACCTAATTTCGCATAACGCTAAGCTTTGGGGCGCTAGCACGTGGGCTAAAATCCGAGCGAAGCGAGCCAGCCCACGTGTTAGCGTCCCAGCGACCGGAGGGAGTGCCAACAGCGTTTTGTTAGGCGTACAAAGAAACGTACGCAGCTTTGCTGCCACCACTAGCCAAATAGACCGCGTGTTTAAATTATTGAATTTAAGATAAAACAACCCTGCGCGAAATGCCAGATGTTAAGGACATTGCTGGATAAAAGAGCGAGTTTAGAAGACTGATGATGTTAAATGTTGGCGTTACTGTGTTGATAAAAACCGCGTTGCTAAAGTCGTTGAAACTACCGAAAAAGCAAGCCGTAAAGACAACCTAGCGAAACAGCCTTGAAGCTGTAATGTCACGGCTGAGTCTACTTTTTAATGCTGTAAGTAAATGACGCCTAACTTTTCAATAACGGGCGCAGGCACGTAGGGCAAAATGGCGAAGCCGCCCTGCGTGTATGCGTCCCAGCGAACGAAGTGAGTG
>DDJQ01000077.1:0-15207 GCA_002339125.1 Alteromonadaceae bacterium UBA2620 | reverse complement strand
ATGCGTCCCAGCGAACGAAGTGAGCGGGTTTATTGAGTTGTTAGGTTTGTGGTTAAACATCCTAGTCCTCTGGATACTCTGATAAATAGAGCTCCAGTCCTAAACGAAGCATGATTTCCATGGATTCAATAGACACTTTACCTCCACCACCCAATGCGTCTTCCCTTGGGGAGAAGCCAATATCTGCTGAATACTCACTTGGGGCTAAACTTCTATTTTCTTGCAACCAACTCTCAAACGCTTTCATCTGATCTGGAAGACGCCAGTTGTCTGGTAAAAGCCACGCGATAACTGTACTTTTACCATTGTCATCTTTGTTTAAATGATCAGATATTTTAATAGGCATGAATGAAAACCTAACTATTAAATAGACACCAAAATAGTCTAAATAAAAGTTCCATAGTGGTGTAATTTCACTGGTTTAAAATCCCAGATTATCTTAAAAATATCAAACATAGAAGTATATGGCTAGTTTGGTGTTTTTTGTTGTGCGTGAAATACACCATTCCCTACTTACCTTATGGTTTGGGGTAAAACACGCTTCCTGTCAAAAAACTCTACGTCGTGCCAGTTTTAACTCAATTAGTTGCTTCTTATCCTGTATTCAATATCTACTGCCGCGTATCTCAATGAAATCAAAATTTTTACACCAACTTTATGAGTTTATGCTCACGCGTGGCTACGCTAAGCGGACAATCGAGACGTATTTAACCTGGATAACCGACTTTATTCGTTTTCATAAATTCACCGAGCCACAGCAAATGCGTGCCGAACATGTTGAGGCTTACCTTACTCACCTGGCAGTCCGCAAACAATGCGCAAAATCAACTCAGGCAACAGCGCTTAATGCACTTTTGTTTTTATACAACAAATTTATGGAATGCCCCTTACCTGAAGAGATGACGTTTTTAAACAGTAAACGGGAACGTAAACTGCCGGTAGTATTAACTCAGGATGAAGTAAAAGCCCTGCTCGGTCGGGTAAACAAACAACATTATTTGGCTATCGCATTACTTTACGGTAGTGGACTTCGTTTAATGGAGTGTGTTCGCCTTAGAGCGGGTGATATTGATTTTGATTACAAGTGCATACGGGTATGGTTTGGCAAAGGGGGAAAACATCGGGTAGTAACGCTTTCTGAGGCGCTAATTCCATTATTAAAAACACAAATTGAGCAAGTGGAACAAACTCTGTTAAGAGATCTGAACGTTTCTCAGTTTGCTGGCGCCTGGCTGCCAGCAGGATTACGTAAAAAGTACCAACAACGCAATAAAACACTGGAGTGGCAGTACTTGTTTCCCTCTCAGCGTCTGAGTATCGATCCCGAAACAAAACAACTGCGACGGCATCATATCGATGAGAAACAATTACAACGCAATGTGAAGCGCGCCAGTTCAGATGCTGGGATCACCAAACATGTTACCCCTCATACGCTACGCCATTCTTTCGCTACACATTTACTGGCCGCTGGTGCCGACATTCGAACCGTCCAACATCAGTTGGGTCATGCCGATGTCCGCACCACTCAAATTTACACACACGTACTGCAACAAGGCGGTAATGGTGTCATCAGCCCCTTGTCCCGCCTCAGTATATAGCCAGTACTAATGCCTTACTCTTTATCGTAAAGAATATCCATAACATCGGCCAGTTCGGTTTTACCGGCGCGCACTTCTTCTTCACTCATGTCGGCAATTTCGTGCGGGAACACTAGCCAATCGTCACTTTCGTTTACGTAATAGTCAGGAACGATATCGGTTTTATTGTTCTGCGGCTTGTAATACGGGCAGGCAATACGGATATCTTTTGGCATGTTCAGGCGCATCAGCTTTTTAATTTGCTTAATTAATGCGTCTACGCTGCGGCCCGAGTCAAATACATCATCAACAATCAGCAGTGCGTCTTCGGCATTGGCATTTTCAATCAGATAATGCAGGCCGTGTACACGGATCTCTTTGCTTTGCTTGTTAATGCCGTAATAAGAAGAGGTTCTTACCGCTATATGGTCGGTGGGGAATTTTTTAAATTCAAAAAACTCCTGTACCGCAATACCAATTGGCGCGCCGCCCCGCCAGATCCCAACAATAAATTGCGGACGAAAACCGTCCTTATACACTTTGGAGGCAAGTCGAAATGAATCCTGAAGCAGATCCGCCGACGTAATAAAGACTTTATTCATAGAATCGGTAACCGAGCGAAAGAAAAGAAAAAGATTATAGAAAACTTTATGCCACAATGCACGGCAAAACCCAAAAACCTGACCATTTAATCAAGTTTTTACGATTCCTGCTGTAAAACCTTAGCCGGTTGTACTTTCATGGCCCGTTGCGCGGGATACCAGCTCGCCAGCAGGCATAATCCTAAGGAAAACAGGGTTACCCAAACCACCTGATGCCATTGTATATCAATGGGTAAGCCTGGCCCATCGGCCGATAACGCCAGATAAATTCCCAGCAGTTCCAGAATATCGTTGATATACACAACCGCTAAAATGCCCAGCACAGCACCAATCAGTGCGCCTTTAAGGCCGTTAAAGATGCCGTTGAGCATAAATATGGCGCGCACCGTGGCTACCGTCATGCCTTGGGAAAGTAAAATGGCTATGTCACCACTTTTTTCCGACACCACCATCACCAGGGCAGACACAATATTAAATGCCGCCACTGCAATAATCAGCAGCAGCATTAAAAACATCATGTTCTTTTCCATTTTTACCGCATCGAACAACGGCCCCTGGCGCGCACGCCAGTTACTGGTGGAATAACCCGCCTGTTCAAGCTCAGCTACCACCCCCTGATAATTAAACGCATTGTTTAAAAACAGTCGCACATCCGCGGGGCTGTCTTTGGGTTTGCGCAGTAACCGGGTTAAATCGTCCAGCCGTAAATAAATCACTTTGTCGTCAAGCTGTGACCCCAAATTAAACAACGCAGCAATGGTTACCAAACGCTGGCTCGGCATGCGGCCAAATGGCGTATAAACACTGGCACCGGCAGCCATTACCCGTATTTGGTCGCCCACATTCACGCTTAAATCCTGTGCCAGTGCGCGGCTGATGATAGCGCCAAACTTAATCTCTTCAAGGCGCTCAAAATTACCTTCCAGCATGTAGTCGCTCACAATGCTGTGTTTGGCCATTATTGCCGGGTCCACGCCCTGAAATTGCACGCCGCGCAAAGCCTGGCGGGATTGCACCAGGCCTTCTGCTTCCCTGAAGGGGCTGGCGGCCCGCACTTCCGTTAAGGGCAGTTGCAGCACGTCATCAACACTGGCGTTATGCGCTACTACCTGTGGCACAATGCCTAAAATCCGCTGGCGTAGCTGGGCTTCAAAACCGTTCATTACCGAAAGCACAATAATCAGCGACATAAGCCCCAGGGCAATCCCGGCTACCGAGAAGCGGTTAATAAAGGCTACAAAGCTGTTATGTTTGCCTGCGGTGGAGTAACGCAGAGCAATATAGGCGGAAAGCGGATAGGCCATGAAATTTCACCTGTACCTGGGCAGTGAGGGCTTGGTATTCATCCTTCCCTGCACTACGCTTAATTAATACGGTACGTTGTACGTTTTAATGATAAACAAAGACTTAAGCTCGGTGCATAATACGTGTAAGCTACCCTGCACACAAGTCAGCCTGGAGAGTATTGTGGAATCGTTAACCCTGGCAGAAAAACAAGCTCAGTTTAATGAGTTTTTCTTAATCAGCCACGCTATTAAGGTCAATATGCGTCAGCTCGACGAGCACTTTGCCCTGCCAGACAACGAACAACTCGAAGACCACATGCCCTATGCCTTTCGCATAGCAAGCGAGATGGCTTCTATCGAATCCCAGGCGCTGCGCCCGTTGCGTAACCTTAGCGACCACGCATCCGAACTGGTTAATTACCTTAATCATCAGTCACGCAAAATCGATTTGATGATGTCTTACATTTTACACCAACAGGACGATCCGGATTACCGCTTTGAAAGTATCAGGTTCGGCGGCGGTGGCGTGATCATTGAACACCCCACCCCATTGGATGTAGGCACTCAGGCAGAACTTAAACTGTTCGTCTCCGAAGAAGCCGCGGCCATTTTCTGCTACGGCGAAGTTATTACTTGCCAGCAGGAATCGGACGGCTACCATATAGCCTTCATTTTTACCCGGATCCGCGAACAGGATCAGGAACTGTTAGTCAGAGCCAGTTTGCATTTACAAACGCAGCAGCTTCGCAAGCGCAGCCAGAATAAAAACGCTTAATCTGCAAGCCCTAAATAAAAACGCTCTAAAAAAGAATCGTTAAGGAATCATGACAACCACGCTTAATTCTTTGCCACTGCCCAAAACCAAGTCGTCAGCCGGTTTTCAGGACCAACAACAATGGGGGCAGTTACAAGGCAGTAGCCGCGCGCTCGCCGTTGCCCAGGCCAGTCAACAGGCCCGCCGCCCTATCGTGCTGGTCACCGCCGATACGCCTTCGGCGCTCAAACTCGAAAAAGAAATCCGCTATTTTCAGGGCAGTCAGCATAGTGTTCCGGTAACCCTGTTCCCCGACTGGGAAACCTTGCCTTACGATACGTTCTCGCCACATCAAGATATTATTTCCCAGCGTCTGGAAACCCTGTTCCGGTTAACCCAGGAACCCAGCGGCATTTTTATTGTGCCCATCAATACCCTGATGCAGCGTCTGGCCCCGGTGGAATACATTGGCCAGCACTTGTTGCTGTTAAAGCGTGGCCAGCAACTGGATCGCGACCAGTTCCGCCGCCAGTTAGAGCAAGCCGGTTATCTGCATGTCAGCCAGGTAATGAGTCACAGTGAGTTTTCTATTCGCGGCAGTATTATCGATCTTTACCCCATGGGCTCTAAAGATCCCTATCGTATTGATTTGTTCGATGACGAGGTCGACAGTATTCGCCTGTTCGATACCGACACCCAGCGCTCCAGCAATGCGGTGGAAGAGATCCGCATGTTACCGGCCCGGGAATTCCCCACCGATAAAGCCGCGCTCAACCTGTTTCGTCAGCAATTTTTAGAGCGCTTCGACGCCAGTAACAGCGCTGAATCGGTGTTTAATCAAATTACCCGTGGCACCATGCCAAGCGGAGTGGAGTATTATCTGCCGCTGTTTTTCGAGAAAACCGCCACGTTATTTGATTACTTTCATCCCGACACCCTTATTTTGCTGCATGGTGATGTCAGTGATGCCTGCGAATTCTTCTGGGCAGATCTTAACGAGCGCTATGAGCAATACCGCTACAACAAACACCGCCCGTTGCTGGCTCCTATGGAGCTGTTTTTACCGGTAAACGAATTATTTGCCGGACTCAAACAATGGCCTCGGGTCGCGCTGGCTTCACAGCCCCTCGACGAGGCAGCCGGCAAACACAACCTGCATTGCGAAAAGCTCGACGATATCGCCTTAAATCCGCAAAAAAAGCAGCCCGCACAAGCCTTACTAGCCACCCTGTCAGAGGCCAGCGAGCGCGGTGCCAAAGTGCTGTTTTGTGCCGAATCACAGGGCCGCCGGGAAAACCTACTCGGTATATTAAGCAAGTACCAAATTAAGCCCGTAGAGTTTGCCCACTTCGATGATTTTCTTACCAGCCACGAAACCGTAGGTATCTCTATTGGCATGGTGGAACACAGTTTCCGCTGGAGAAATCCCGACGGTGAATTACTGTTTATCACCGAAACCCAGTTACTCGGCCATAAGATCAGTCAGCGGCGGTTGCGAACCGCGCAAAAGCCTACCGACGAAAACGCCATTATTCGAAACCTGGCGGAACTGTCTGTAGGTCAGCCGGTGGTGCATCTCGACCACGGCGTAGGCCGCTATATTGGCCTGCAAACCCTGGATGCCGGTGGCGTCACTACCGAATTTTTAACCATTGAGTACGCCAAACAGGCCAAGTTATATGTACCGGTGGCCTCGCTGCACTTAATTTCACGCTACAGCGGCGGTGAACAGGATTCAGCGCCATTACATAGCTTAGGCTCCGATGCCTGGGAAAAAGCCAAGAAGAGAGCTGCCGAGCGGGTGCGCGACGTCGCCGCAGAACTACTCGATGTGTATGCCAAACGCGCTGCCAAGCCCGGCTTTGCCTACCCCATTACCTGGGAAGAATATCAATCCTTTGCCGACAGCTTTCCATTTGAAGAAACTGCCGATCAGATTCAGGCCATCAACGCGGTTATTCAGGATATGGGCAGCCCGCAGGCTATGGACCGCCTGGTGTGCGGTGACGTAGGCTTTGGTAAAACCGAAGTGGCTATGCGCGCCGCTTTCTTAGCCGCTAATCAGGGTAAACAGGTGGCCATTCTGGTACCCACTACCCTGCTTGCACAGCAACACTTCGAAAACTTTAAAGACCGTTTTGCCAACTGGCCGTTTCGCATTGAGGTGGTATCCCGCTTTGTTAGCGGTAAAGCCACCAAATCGGTGATGGACGGCATCGAAAACGGCACCGTTGATATTGTGGTGGGTACCCATAAACTGCTCAGCGATACGATTCAGTTTAACGATCTTGGCCTTGTCATCATCGACGAAGAACACCGCTTTGGCGTACGCCAGAAAGAGAAGTTTAAAGCCCTGCGCGCCGATGTAGACATTCTTACCCTTACCGCTACGCCAATCCCGCGTACGCTGAATATGGCCATGTCGGGCATGCGTGATTTATCGATTATTGCCACCGCCCCGGCCAAGCGTCTGGCCATCAAAACTTTTGTGCAACAGCGCGATAAAGCGGTAATACGCGAAGCCATCATGCGTGAAATTCTGCGCGGCGGTCAGGTGTACTTCCTGCACAACGAGGTAGAAAGTATTGCCCGCACCGCCGAGGAAATCGCCGAAATCGTGCCGGAAGCTCGCATAGCTGTAGGCCACGGTCAGATGCGTGAGCGTGAGCTGGAGTCGGTAATGAGTGATTTTTATCATCAGCGCTTTAATGTGCTGGTGTGTACCACCATTATCGAAACCGGTATCGACGTGCCCACCGCCAACACTATTATAATGGACCGCGCCGACCACCTTGGCCTGGCCCAGTTACACCAGTTGCGCGGCCGGGTTGGCCGTTCTCACCACCAGGCCTATGCCTATTTGTTAACCCCGCATCCTAAGCGCATGACCCGCGATGCCGCTAAGCGTCTGGAAGCGATTGCCAGCCTGGAAGACTTAGGCGCAGGCTTTGCCCTGGCTACCCACGATCTGGAAATTCGTGGTGCCGGAGAGTTACTCGGCGAAGACCAGTCCGGCCAAATCGCCAGTGTGGGTTATTCACTGTACATGGATATGCTGGAACAAGCGGTCGATGCCCTTAAAGCCGGTAAAGAGCCGTCACTCAGCGATGCTAACCGCCTGCATACCGAAATCGAATTGCGCATCCCGGCGCTGTTGCCGGAAGATTACATTGCCGATGTGAATACCCGGTTGTCTCTGTACAAGCAACTGGCCAGCTGTAAAAACAGCGACGATATCGAAGCCTTCCAGATTGAATGTATCGATCGGTTTGGTCTGCTGCCGGATGCCGCGAAAAACCTTATTGCAGTGGCCGAGCTTAAACTCAAAGCCCGCCGCGTAGGGATTCACAAGGTCGAAATGACCGCCACCGGCGGTACCATCGAATTTAATGAAGACACCCCGGTAGACCCCGGTTTTATTATCCAACTGGTACAAACCCGCAATAAAATGTTTAAGTTTGAAGGCAGTCAAAAACTGCGGATCGTGAAGAAAACCGAGACAGCCCGCGAGCGATTAGCTATGGTGGACGGGCTTATAGAAGAATTTGCCAGGGAGATCAGCCAGGCATGAGGCGTATAATTGGTAGCCTGCTCGCACTCAGTTGTATAACCGCTTATCCGGTACACGCTAACGACGAAGACAAATGGTGGTTCGACATCGAGGTAATGCTGTTCGCCCGCGACACCGCGGTGAGCGATATGGCAGAACGGTTTGAACGTCAACAGGTATTAAGTACACCCAATACCGACTGGGATTTACTCACTGAGTATTACCAGCCAGACATCACCATGGTGTATAACTCATTACCGGTGTGCAACGCCCCCACGTCACCACTGTGGGCAGAAGCCCCCTCTCAGGAAGAAATCCTGCGCGAGTATTATATCGAGCCGGAGCCGGAAGAACCCGCATTAGATGATCAGGCCGGGCTGGTTGAAAACGGCCAAGTCATTAGCGACGAACCGTTTGTGCTGGCAGATGAAGCCGCTCACGGCATACAAGCATCAGAAAATACATTTGGTGAGCCAGAGCCTGAAATTATTCCCCCTGCGCCTGGGGCCATTGCTGCCTACTGGTTATCATTTAATTTAAATGAAGAACAGCTCACGCCGGTAAGCGTAAAGCGCCGCCCGCTCAATTGCGTTACGCCCACAGAGCCAAGCTTAAATCCGCAAAGCTGGCAGTGGCCACAACCGGATCTCTATGTACCGCCGCGTCAGCAAACGCCGCTTTATGTGCACGGTGCCGATTTTAAACGGGCTAACGGCCCGCACCTGCTGCCAACTAACCAGCTCACCCAGGATGATATCTACACCAGCATTCGCTGGCGTAAAGGTATCGAGCGCCTCGCTCATTTTAGCTGGCGTCAGCAGGTTAAATTTGGTCAGGACAAAGCCGAAACCCTGCGGTTATTTGCTGGTCAGAATTTTGCGCAGCAGTTTACCCAAAACGGTGATCTGCGCCCGCAACAATTGACACCCGGCGACGAAGCCAGTAGCGAGCAAAACGCCGAGCTGGCCGAACCGGAAGACACCTTTTTTGCTGAGCTGAATCAGCGCCTTAGTAACCCGCAGCCAATCAGTTTTGCCGGTATGATGGCACCGCCGGAAACCAACGACGACGGCAATACCCAGTCGGATATAAAGCGTTTATCCCCTATCTGGGAGCTTGACGGGTTTATACAGATATACCTTAAATACATCAACCGGGTGCCCTACCTGCACATTAACAGCGAGCTGTTTTATCGACAGCCTGTGCTTTCGGCCACTAGCCTGCCCGGCGCTGCGCCGGCCTACGAACTGGTCTCTATTCCGTTTTCTCAGCAGCGCCGCGTGATCAGTACGCAGTTGCATTATTTTGACCACCCGCTGTTTGGTATGCTGGTACAAATACGCCGTTACGATCGCCCCGCAGCGCCGCAACCCGCCGAGGAACAAGACTAATCATGAAAATCTATACCAAAACCGGCGATCAGGGTGAAACCCAGCTTTACGTCAACAAGCCACAAAAAGTGGCCAAAGACGACGCCATTATCGAATGTTACGGCAGTCTCGACGAACTCAATGCGCAAATAGGTTTGTTAAGTGCTCGTCTGCAGGCTGATGAACTAGGCAGCGACAGCGACTTAGCCATGCTGGCAGCCATTCAGAATGCCCTGTTCAGCGTTGGTTTTGCGGTATCGGCCAGCTCGACCCTGGCCCCGGATGCGGTGGTGGATTTAGAGTCGCATATTGATGTGATGCAAGCCGACCTACCGCCGCAAACCAGCTTTATTCTACCCGGTGGCTGTGTGGCAGCTGCGCAGGCTCATGTTTGTCGTACTGTGTGCCGCCGTGCCGAACGACGCATGATCAGCATGGCCAAACACACTGAAGTCTCTGAACTCGCCCAGCAATACGTTAATCGCTTATCCGACTGGCTGTATGTGTTTGCCCGGTATCTCAACGCCAGAGCCGGTGTAGCAGATGTGCCGGTCAGCCGCTAGGCGTTTATAACCGGGTTACGACCACCACACCAGTAATAACCAGTCCCACCAGAATATTCAGCATGGTGCCCTCGCGCACCATGGTTTGAATGGGGATCCGGCCGCTGCCATATACAATGGCATTGGGCGCCGTGGCTACCGGCATCATAAAAGCACAGCTGGCACTAATAGCGGCAGGCATCATCAGCACAATAGGATCCACGCCTATAGCGGCCGAGGCACTAGCCAGAATCGGCATCAGCAAGGTTGCGGTGGCGGTATTAGAGGTAATTTCGGTGACAAAACTCACCGCCAGGCAGAGTACTAACAAAGTCAGTACAATGGGCAGAGCCGATAGTCCGGTCAGTGCTTCACCAAGTAATAAACTTAAACCCGAAGCGGTAAACGCCTTGGCCATGCAAATGCCGCCGGCAAACAGCAATAACATGCCCCACGGGATCGCCTCAGTAGTTTTCCAGTCCAGCAGTTGATCCGGCTTTTCTTTATCGCCATTGGGAACCAGGAACATCAGCACCACCCCGGCAATGGCAATAGTACTGTCACTCACCAGCGTCATACCCGTCCATACCGACCAGTAAGGGCGGAATATCCAGGCCAGCGCCACAATGCCAAACACGATCAGCACCCGCTTTTCCGCCGGCCGCCAGTCACCGGCCTTTGGTAAATCACAATCCGGCATATCACTTAATTTGCGGGTCAGCCAGAAAGCCATTATCGGAATCGCGATCAGTACTATGGGTACACCGGTCATCATCCAGTTAATAAAACTGAGCTCCGTGCCGGTGGTTTGCTGATAAACACTCATAAAGATAATATTCGGCGGTGTGCCGATGGGGGTCCCCACTCCGCCCAGACTTGCTGAATAAGCGATGCCAAGTAACAAGGCAGCGGCCAGTTTAGGCGAGTTCATCGACGTGATAATGGCCATGGCAATGGGCAGTAACATTAAGGTGGTAGCGGTATTGGATATCCACATGCTCAGCACTGCCGAGGTGAGCATAAAGCCCAGCACCAGGCGCTTGGCACTAGATGCGCCGCATAAGCGCAGCATATACACCGCAATGCGCCGGTGCACGCCCGACTTCTCCAGTGCTTTAGAGAGCATAAAGGCGCCCATCAATAGCAGGATCACATGACTCCCAAGTGCCGATGCCGCCTCTTTGTAATCAATCACGCCAGCCATAGGAAAGGCCACAAACGGGATCAATGAAGTCACCGGAATGGGCAGTGCTTCAGTTACCCATAAAATGGCAATTAACAGCGTTAGCGCGGCCGTCAGGCTGAGTGCCTGCTCAAAGCCATTTGCCGCCAGTACGCCCCACAGTAACGCGCTGACCACAGCGCTGAATACGATAACCTTATTTTTAACTTTCATAGCGTTGCCACACCTCACAGGCTTGCTGGTAGGTTTGTTCTGCCGTTGCTGAGAGCTGCCAGCCGCTCAGCCGGCTCAGGCGATGAGAAGGTTCAAGCGTGTTCGGCAGGCCGTTTAAAATGGCCAGCGCACCGGCTGTATTGTTACACGCCAACACCATATCACAGCCGGCAGCCAGTGCCTGCTCGGCGCGCTCGGGGTATGTACCGGCCACAGCTGCGCCTTCCATAGATAAATCATCGGAAAAAATCACCCCGTCAAAGCCAAGCTTGCCACGCAAAATGGTTTGTAACCAGTAAGGCGAAAACCCGGCGGGCTTATCGTCGATGGCCGCAAATCGCACGTGAGCTGGCATCATGGCATCAATTTTTTGCCGGGCGATGAGGTCTGCAAACGGCACCAAATCCTGCTGCTGGATGGTTTGCCAGTCCCGTTCATCCACCGGGGTATCAATATGTGAGTCAGCCACCACGCTGCCATGGCCGGGAAAGTGTTTACCGGTAGAGGGCATACCTATGGCGTGCATGCCGTCTATCAGGCACCCCGCCAGACGGCTCACAACCTCAGGCTCGGGCGAGAAACCGCGATCGCCAATAACATTGGACACACCGTTAATGTCCAGCACCGGTGCAAAACTAATATCAATGTCCAGCTGTTTAAGCTCGTAAGCCATAATCACGCCGCAGGCATAACTTAATGCGTCGGCGTCATTATCATTATCGGTTAGCTGCAGTATCTGCCCCATGGCGGGTAGCCGGGTAAACCCGGGGCGAAAACGCTGTACCCGGCCGCCTTCATGATCCACAGCGATGATCAGCGGTTTGCCTGCCGCCCCACGAATATCCTGTATCAACGCCCTGAGTTGATCTACCGACTCGTAATTGCGCGTAAACAGGATCACACCACCGGTAAGCGGGTGCGCTAGCATGTCGCGTTCATCTTGCTGTAAACTGAGGCTGCGACAATCGATCATTACTGGTCCCATGCTGACTCCTGGACTCCAATGCATTGTTTTACAATGCTAAACTGCTTAGGACGTGGCGACAAACAAAACGGTAAGCTACACCATCAAACTGCCGCCGAAAGGCTTTAAGCATAAGAAAAAACAGGGAGTATTACACGTGTTAAATTGGTTAAAACGGATCGTACTGGCGGCAATTGGCCTGCTGATCATTGCAGTGATGGCGGTTTACTTTACCCTGCGTCAGTCACTCCCGGCCTTAGACGGTGATCGCATTGTCAGTCAGGTTCAGCAACCCGCCACCTTATCGCGCGACGCCCTCGGCCAGGCAATTATTCAGGCCGATTCACGCAAGGAAGCCATGTATTTACTTGGCTTTGCTCACGGCCAGGACCGTTTCTTCCAGATGGATCTGCAACGTCGGGTTGCCGCCGGTGAGCTGTCTGAGTGGCTGGGTAGCATGGCCCTCGATGTCGATAAAACCGGTCGTTTTCATGAATTCCGTCGCCGCGCCAACACCATCTATGCGCAGCTGCCCCAGGCACAAAAAGACATTCTGCTTGCTTATACCGAAGGGGTTAATCAGGCCGTCGAAGAACAATCTGCCCGTCCCTTCGAATATATTCTGACTAATTTTGAGCAGGCCCCCTGGTCCCCCGAGGACAGTATCCTGGTGATCCTCAGCATGTACCTCGATTTACAAAGTGGTAATGTTAATCGCGACCTTACTCTAACCGAAATTAAGCATCAGTTTGGCCAGCCCATGGTCGACTTTATTTTGCAGCCGAGCCAGTATCAGGCGGCGCTGGATAACAGTCAACTCACCGGCGATATAGAAATTCCATTGCTCAAAATGCGCCCGGCTGCAGTGACAAGCAATACGGCCCAAATGTCCTTTCGCACCGAAATTGGCAGTAACAACTGGATTGTGGGCGGCGCACTCACCGAAACCGGCGACGCGCTGCTGGCCAGTGATATGCATTTAGGCATGCGCGTGCCAATCATCTGGTATCGCGCCCAGCTCAATTATGCGGTGGACCAGTACGACGTGTCGCTGACCGGGGTTACCTTACCCGGCGTACCCGGCGTCATTGTCGGCACCAATGGTCATATCGCCTGGGGCTTCACCAATGCCTATGTGGATACCGCAGACTGGGTGCTGATTGACCGCAGCGAAGTGACAGCCGTGGAAGAAACCATCAGCGTAAAAGGTGAGCCGGAAACCTATAAACGGCTCACCAGCCAGTATGGCCCGGTCCGTCAGTTGGGAACGCGCTTTTACGCCTTAAAATGGACCGCTCAGGAACCCTACGCGGTTAATCTCATGCTTAACCAGTTGGACACCAAACTGTCGGTACTGGAAGCCATTCCGGTGGTCAGAAAGCTCGGTATTCCGGTGCAGAACATTGCCCTTGGCGACACTGCCGGTAACATTGCCTGGATGCCCGCTGGTGCTGTCCCGGGCCGTAAAGTGCCTCATAATACGGCCATTACACCTGAGCAGCTGGACGGTTTATGGAACATCGATGAAATGGACCTGCCGGTAGAAATGAATCCATCATTACATCGTATCTGGACCGCCAATTCGCGAGTCATTGGCACGGACGACCTCGCCCGTTTTGGCGATGGTGGCTATGCCCTTGGCGCACGAGCTCAACAGATCCGCGACCGCCTGTTCGATTACGAACAATTTGACGAGCAACGTTTCTACCAGATCCAGCTCGATAATGAAGCGCGTTTTCTGCAGCCATGGCATGCCCTGCTCCGCCAGTTGTTAAAGCGTAATTCCGGTTACTTTGCGGCCGATATCGAAGCGCTTGATAACTGGCAAAACTGCGCCTGTGCTGAGTCGGTAGGCTACACCCTGGTGAAGCACTTTCGTCGTCAGGTAATTAACACCACGTTTGCACCGGTTAGCGAAGCCCTTAAACCCAAACATCTGAGTCTGCGGTATGTTTCCAGTAACCTCGAACCGGCTATCTGGCAGCTTATTCGCAGTGAAAACACCCAGTGGTTACCAGAAGGCCAGAACGACTGGCAAAGTTATATGCTGAGTCAGTATGAACAGGCGCGCCAACAGTTGCTGGACAAACACGGCGCTTCTGAGGACTTATCGACCCTGGCCTGGGGTAAAGTTAATAAACAAGCTATTACCCATCCCTTTGCCGGGCAGATCCCGGTATTTGGCAAGGCGTTAAACATGCCGGAAATTCCCGGCTACGGCGATACCTTTATGCCAGCGGTGCAGGCCCGTAGTTTCGGTGCTTCCCAGCGTTTGTTTGTGCGCCCCGGACAGCTCGATAAAGCGGTGTTAACCATTCCGGGCGGGCAGTCCGGTCATCCGCTCTCGGCATTTTACAAAGCCGGATTTGATGACTATGCTAAGCATCGCATGACCCCACTGTTGCCAGGTAAGCCTTTGCATACGCTCACTTTTATGCCAGAGTAAATAGCTAACCAGTAATTTGAGAAAGGCCACAATGACCCCTGCAATTAAACTGCTCGAGCGAGGTAAACATGCTCACCAGGTGCTCAGGTATGAGCATGATAAACAGGCCGAGTCCTTCGGCCTGGAAGCGGTTGAAAAACTCTCCCTGGAGGCGCCCACCGTATTTAAAACCCTGGTGGCCGAACTTGATACAGGTAAGCTTGTGGTTGCTATTGTGCCGGTTACCCATCAGTTAAACCTCAAACAACTGGCCAAAGCTGCCGGGGCCAAAAAAGCGCAAATGGCGCCACCGGCAAAAGTGGAAAGCACTACCGGCTACGTGCTTGGTGGTGTCAGTCCGTTGGGCCAGAAGAAAGCCTTACCCACGTTTATCGACGAAAGCGCAACTCAGTTCGAACTGATTTACTGCAGTGCCGGCAAACGCGGGCTGGAAATCGAACTCGCCCCGCAATTACTTGCCAGTCTGACCCGCGCCACCTTTGCGCCGCTCGCTGCGTAGTTTAGAAAGTCTTCCTATGAAGTGCCCGCGAACGCAAAGTGATCTCTCGCGCATTAACGTGGGTTAATACCAACCCGCATAGAAGTTTGCCCACTCAGCAATACTGTCAGGCTTTCTGGCTAGGCTTGGTTGCACAGGTTTGGTGGTTCCAAATCAAGCAAGCGTAACAACGCCAGAATGCCTGCCAGCTCGCCCTTAGGGAATTGCCCAAAGGGAGTGGC
>DDJQ01000133.1 GCA_002339125.1 Alteromonadaceae bacterium UBA2620 | reverse complement strand
AGGTGATCAAGACGTTCACCATAGGCTTTTTCCGGAGCAACGGTAACATCAAACTTTTCACCGGCGGCTTTACCCTGCAGGGCCTCTTCAAGACCACTGATTAAAAAACGACTGCCAAGCAGTGCGGATAATGGCTCTCCACCGGTGGATGAATCAAGCTCGGTACCATCTTCGGTGCTTACGGTGTAGTGCAGGGTTACTACACTGTTTTGCGAAATCTGCATAATCTCTGCCTTTTCGGAGGTTGTAAAAAATAAAAATATACGCCGTGCGCCTTATTTAGAGCGTATACGGCAAGTCACAATGAATCAACTCCAATGCCGGATTAGTTGACAGTCTGAAGCTATCCTCGGGGGTGGTGTCATTATTAACCACGGCCAGTATCCAGGTTTCCTCACCCAGTACCGCCGCGCGCAGGATGGTGCCGCCTGAGCGCCAGTGCTCTCCAGCCTGCTTTTCCAGTTTGGCGGTGGCAATCTCATCACAAGCCTCTGGCAACTTAAATATCATTGCTGCCCGCTTGTTCCTGCCCAGATAACGGGTGCGGGCTACTACTTCCTGGCCCATATAGCAGCCCTTGTTAAAGTCGATAGCATCCAGCGCCTGCAGGTTCATCATTTGTGGAACGTACTGGTTGATCTGTTCTTCGCTGGTCAGTGCGGGGATACCGCTGGCAATATCCAGTGCTGTGGCTGCCGTTTCCTCAAAGAGAGGAAAATCAGCATTGCTCACCGCCTGTAAGAATGCCGGCGAAGCGTCTTTCTTCAGCGCAAGCAGAACAGTATCAGCGGGATAATCTAAAGTGATACAGAAGCCTGAGTCAGACTCGACCATGGCCATCGGGCTATCAGGTAACGCAGCGAAATTGCTTTCCAGTAACGCGGTGGGTTGCTTACCCTTTAGCAGGTAAAAATCAAAAGTTTCCGTTTCGGAAGCAATTTCAATCTTTGAAAACACGCCGTATTTTTTTAGTTGCTCCACCGAAGCGGCCACTGCGGTAGTACCTGCAATCAGATAAAGAGCTGCGGCGCCATTGGCCACCAGACTCACACTCCAGCTTTTGCCTTTAAAGTCACAGTGTGCGCTGCGGCGCACGGTTGCGTCAGCCATCTTATTGATATCAATGGTTAACTGACTGTGCAAAAAGGTTTTGGCATCATCGCCACTGACGCTCGCACAGGCCATCGACGGCAAAGTCACGACTAAATTATCGGG
Organism: Alteromonadaceae bacterium UBA2620; assembly: GCA_002339125.1. Classification (GTDB taxonomy): domain Bacteria; phylum Pseudomonadota; class Gammaproteobacteria; order Enterobacterales; family Alteromonadaceae; genus Alteromonas. The sequence goes on along the minus strand of DDJQ01000133.1, from coordinate 17,631 downwards.
AAAAGCATCCAGTTTAGCAGGGAGTGGGGAGTACGATTGCATAGTGATATTCGCGCCTGATGTTTTAACTAACCTGCTGGAGTATATGAGGGGTATCACGTAGAAGATCAAGGGGGCTGATAATTGTTGTTGTGAACGGGGTTGAGCTCCTGTTAAAGGCCCTTCAGTAGTCATCTGAATGCGAGCCAGGGCTTCTCCTCGGGTAAATGGAAGAGCAACCTTTGCATGGGCAAGAGACACCTTCTGGCCAGTATCAACCTGTATCTAACCATGATATATTTGCCGCCATGACTATTTCACACAATCAACCGGTTATGTTTACTGCGAAACGTTATGCACGATTGAAATGGGCTTGCCGCCGCGGCATGCTGGAACTGGATGTACTGTTACTACCATTTGTTGAAGAAGCGTTTAATGATCTGTCTGAACAGGATAAGGAAACCTTTGAACGGTTGCTGACCTGTGACGACCCGGATCTGTTTGCCTGGATTATGGGCCATCAGACTTGTCAGGATCCTGAACTGGCCAGGATGGTCGATACCATTGTTAACCGGGTCAAAGTATAGTGTTATTCTGCAACCGCCCGTGCGCCAGTCAATTTATCGAATGATGCTGGCCAGTGTGGCAGTCGCGATTATCCTGATGTTAACGCCTGTTTTCTGGTGGGCAGTGCTAATCGGGGGGATCAGTTTGTGCCTGGCAATGGTCTGGCCGCTGAACTCAGAACCTTATCCACAGACCTGGATTGTTGATGAGGCCGGCGAAGGGTATACGGTTATTAGCGGTCGTCAGGATAACGCCGGTAACTGGCAAATCAGCCCGCGCTCAAAGCTGCTTCCCGGTGCATTATATCTGGTGCGCTATTTTCAGCAGTCGCAGCGGTTTGAAACCTGCTGGCTTTTTCCCTGGCAGGTTCAGGATAAAGATTACCGCCGACTCGCCAGGATTGTGTTTAGGCAAGGACAACTCTGAATGTTAGGACTTTATTTGCAGGCTGGGTTTAAAAAAGCCGCTGATATTACGCCGTCTTCACTGGAAGGCCTGCAACGCGCCCCGGTGTTATGGCAGACCTTCTTACCCAGCGCTCGTCACTATAAAAAATACTGTAAGTTAGTTGGCTGGGAAAACTCTGCCCGGATGCACCCGTTTTACTGGCAGGTGCGGGGACTTTCATTGCAACTACGCTTGCTGGCTCACAGTAAAAGCCCGTTCAAGTTACTGGGACTGGTGCATTTGCAGAACCGGGTAGAAGAGTATGCCGAATGCCGCACCGATATTCCCTGTGAGCTGGTGGCCCGGTTTGGTACTGTTTATCAGCATCGCCGAGGATTAGCCGTAGAAGTTACCGTTACCGGCAACCAGCGCGGTCAGCGGGTATACAGCGCAACCGGCACGTACCTGATGCAAACCTCACTTAAGCCCGGCCCGTTACCTGCCTACGAGAGTGATATTGTCGCACCGGGTGAAACCTCACCCGAGACTGCAGAGTTAGCATTCAGTGCTTCAATGGTGCGCCGCTACGCAAAAGTGTCTGGCGATGTTAACCCCATTCATTTAAGTACGCTGACAGCCAGATTATTTGGTTTTAAACGGGCGATAGTGCATGGTATGTACAGCGGTGCAAAGGCGGTTTCTGTGCTGGATAAACAAGCGGAGCTAAATAGCAAAGCAGTGCGGTTAGCGTTTAAACGACCGATGTTTGTGCCAGCCAAAGCCGTGCTATACAGCGAACAAGGTGAAGGGTCTACCCACTTCTCGCTGGTCTCAGCCAACCGGGAGCAAGCGGAAACCTACTTCACCGGCCAGATCGGTTGATAACGCCACCGACTGCGTTTAGTGCTCGAAACTGGTTAAATCACCCGGTTGCGGTGAGGTATTAGACGGCATGGGCGTTAAAATGGATGGCGTTGCATTCTCTGCCCGTTCAGGATAATCCTGGTTGTAATGCAGCCCGCGACTTTCTTGACGTTGCATGGCACAGCGCACTATCAGCTCAGCCACCGTTACCAGATTACGTAGCTCCAGCAAGTTATTGCTGACCCGGAAATTCGAGTAGTAATCACTGATTTCCTGTTCCAGCAATTTAATCCGGCGAATTGCTCGCTCCAGCCGTTTGGTAGTGCGCACGATGCCAACGTAATCCCACATAAACAGGCGTAGCTCATGCCAGTTATGCTGAATAATAACCTCTTCGTCAGAGTCGCTGACCTTACTTTCATCCCATGGCAGGATTGGCTCTTCAGCCGGCGTTTCATCCAGTCGGGAAAGAATATGTTCAGCCGCTGAGCGGGCAAAAACAATGCACTCCAGCAGCGAGTTAGACGCCATCCGGTTGGCTCCGTGTAAGCCGGTGTAAGCGACTTCGCCAATCGCATAGACATTGTCCAGATCGGTACGCGCATTTAAATCGGTCATCACGCCGCCACAACTATAATGCGCCGCCGGAACTACCGGAATGGCCTCGCGGGTAATATCTATGCCCAGCGAGCGGCATTTACGATATATATTCGGAAAGTGCTTCACAATGAAGTCGGCGGGTTTATGACTAATGTCCAGATACATACAGTCAGCGCCCAGTCGTTTCATTTCATAGTCGATAGCCCGGGCAACAATATCCCGCGGAGCGAGGTCTTTGCGCTCGTCGAATTTTTCCATAAACGGCGTGCCATCGGCGTGAACCAGACGGGCGCCTTCGCCACGCAGTGCTTCGGTAATCAGGAAGTTACGCGCCTGCGGGTGGAATAAGCAGGTAGGGTGGAACTGGTTAAATTCCATATTAGCGACCCGGCAACCCGCCCGCCACGCCATGGCAATACCATCACCGCTGGCAATATCCGGATTCGAGGTGTACTGGTAAACCTTACTGGCACCACCGGTGGCCAGGGTGATAAAGCGGCTGCGGATCACCTCGACCTGTTCCCGTTTGCGGTTCCATACATATACGCCTTTGCAGCGGTTAGGATTGTCCTGGCTTTTTATCATATCGATGGCATTGTAACGCTCAAAAATATGAATATTGGGATGCTGGGATACCGCTTCGTTAAGCGTGATTTGCAGCGCTTCGCCGGTGGCATCGGCGGCATGCAGGATGCGGCGGAAGCTATGCCCGCCCTCGCGGGTGAGGTGATAGCGGTTTTCGCCGTTATCGGCCTGCTCCTGATCAAAGGGGACGCCATGTTCGATTAACCATTCCATGGCACTCTTGGCATTTTGCGCAGTAAACCGCACAACGTCTTCATCGCAAAGATAGGCGCCGGCTTCCAGAGTATCCTGTACATGGGACTCAATGGAGTCGCGTTCGTCAAATACTGCCGCAATACCGCCCTGAGCGTAACGGGTGGAGCCTTCGTTACAGTCACTTTTACTGAGCAGGATAATGCGACAATAATTGGCCAGTGATAAGGCCAGGCTCATGCCCGCCGCGCCAGAACCGATAATTAAAACATCACAACTGTGCTCAACGTTAGCGTCAGCAGGTTGCTCCGGTGTTACAGATGAAGAAGCATTTGAATTCATGTAATGTAAGGGTCACAATGCGTGATTTTCGGCAAGTCTAATAAAACTCGGCGCAAACGTAAAAGACTAAACGCCTTTATGGCAACTATTTTACCGATATTTAGGGTGTTTAGCTTGAGAAATGAAAAAAAGATCACATTCTTTGCGAACTTTTTAAAATACGCGAAGTCTACTCAATTGCTTGCATGAGCTATTTGGGAATTAGTCGGTAGGAGAAATGGCTCGAATGAGCGAGCAAATAACTGATCAACAGTTGGTTGAACGTGTTCAGCAAGGCGATAAAAACGCGTTTAATCTGCTGGTAACGCGCTATCAGCATAAAGTGATGCACTTGGTTTCGCGCTATGTGAAAAACACCGGTGATGTGGCAGACGTCACGCAGGATGCGTTTATTAAAGCGTATCGTTCGTTACCTAATTTCAGGGGCGACAGCGCATTTTACACCTGGTTATATCGTATAGCAGTGAACAGCGCCAAAAATTATTTGGTGGCTATCGGGCGTAAGCCGCCCGCCAGTGATGTCGATGCTGAAGAAGCGGACTATTATGATGGCAGTGATGCACTGAAGGAGCATTCATCTCCTGAGCGCAGTGTGCTGTCGGATGAACTTGAGGCGACTTTGTTTCGCGCTATGGAAAAATTGCCTGACGATTTACGAATGGCAATTACCCTGCGTGAGATTGAGGGGCTGAGTTACGAAGAAATTGCAAATGTAATGGCCTGTCCTGTTGGAACGGTGCGTTCCAGGATATTCAGAGCACGGGAAGCTATTGATAAGGTTATTCAACCATTACTGGAAACCTGATATTGAGCTTTAGGGCCAGGATCAGGTACAGTAGATTTTGACAAGGTTGCCTTATAACGATGAAAAGTAATCAGGGCGTAACCAGGAAAAGTACTTTATGACGCAGCAACACGAAAAATTATCGGCTTTTATGGACGGCGAACTCGATGACAGCGGGTTTGTTGACAGCATTAAAAACGATAGTGAATCACTGGCAAAATGGCGTAGCTACCATGTCATCCGTAGCGGTTTACGTAAAGAAGCTTCAGTGATGCCGGAATTTGACATTACTGCCCAGGTTGCAGCCGCGCTTGACCAGGAACCAACAGTGTTGGCGCCGAAGTCCAAATGGAAGTCGCTACCAGTGGTGAACAAGGTAGTACCATTCCTTCGTCAGTCCGGCCAACTGGCTGTTGCAGCATCAGTGGCTGCCGCGGTAATTCTGGGCGTACAACAGGTTAATCAACAACCTGCGGCGGAAGAGCCTTTTACGACTTTCCAGACACCCGTGATCCCAGGCATGCCGCAAACCGGCATGGCACCGGTAAGCCTTGAACAAAGTAATATAGTACCAAATAATCGCGCTGGCGATTCGGATGCACTGTTACAGAAGCGTCGACAAATTAATGCTTTGCTTGCCGACCATGAGCAGCAACTGAAACTGAAGCAGGCAGAAGAGCAATCTCAACGGGCCGCGGAATCTGAACCTAATCAGCCTTAAATTACTATGCAAGCATTCTTCGATGTAAAACAACGCACTGCCCGGGCAGTGCGTTTGTTGTTTCTAACTACCTTAATTTCTGCTGCGCCTGCGGTAATTTATGCGCAGGAAGACTCGCAACGCGAGCCTGAACGGATAACCGAACCAAATCTGTCTGTTGCCGAAGCTCCACGTCAAAACCTGAGCGGTTTAGAGTGGCTGGAGCGCTTAGCCCAAATCAACCGCACCTCCAATTTTGAAGTATCGTTTGTGCTGACCAGAGCTGGTCAGGAAATGACCCCATATCTGTGGCGTCATGCAGTGCTGGAAGATGGTCTGGAAGCTGAGCAACTCAATTTGCAAAACGGGCCGGGTCAGGAAATGATCCGTCTTGGTAATGTGGTCAGCGTGTTCGAGCCAGACGTACAGCCTTACAGCATATACGCCAGTGCCATCAGTGGACCGTTGCCCAGCGATTTATTGTATAACCCTACGGCGCTAACCGACGCTTACCAGTTTATTACTATCGGCCGCACCCGGGTTTCCGGCCGGGCTGCCCAGCAGTTACGTATCGTTAGTCGCGACAACAAGCGCTATAACTATCAGGCGTGGCTAGACGAAGAAACCGGCATGCTATTAAAGCTGGATATGGTGGATTTACAGGGTTCTTTGCTGGAGCAAATTCAGGTCACCGCGGTTAATGTGAGTGAGCAGCCGTCGCCGTATTTTTCCCGAATCAACCCACAAGCTTTACCTGGTGCAGTAGCCATGACCCCAAAACCCCGTCAACATCAGTGGGAAGTGAAATTTCTACCAGTGGGAATGGAAGAAATCAAACGCGAAACCCGGCGACTGGCCATGACTGGTCAGGTGGTAGAATACAAACTGTTTAGTGATGGCATGGTAGACGTGTCGGTTTATGTGCAACCTGCCCAGGATTCTCTTGATTCTGACGTAGTGCTGCGCCATTCAACCAATACGTTTTTGTCGTTAACCAATGGCCAGGTGCAAATTACTATTATTGGTAAAGTTCCCCCGCAAACCGCTTACGAAATCGCCCATTCCATCGGTGCAGCCGGAGAGTAAAGTGATTATCGAGACAGCGACGGTTATTGGTGTTGAAGACGACTTAATTACGGTCAGCGCGTCGGTGAAGACCGGCTGCAGTCAGTGTCAGGTAAGTGACGATTGCGGCACCAGCGCAGTAGCCAAAGCGTTTACACCACGCCAGCAAACTCTGACTATGCGCAGTCCATTGCCGGTTAAGCCAGGCGATCTGGTGGTGATCGGCATCCCTGAACAAAAGGTCTTGCTGGCTTCATGGCTGGTTTATATCGTGCCCCTGGTTACCCTGATTGGTGGCGTGATTGGCTTAAATCAACTAACAAACTGGCATGAACTGGCGGTATTCGGCGCAGCTATTTTGTTATCAGCCGGCAGCGTAAAACTGGTCGCACGGTATCTGGCCCGGGCCAGAAATGCCCGCTTTGAGCCAGTTATTGTCAGTCGGGTCAACGACAAAGCACAGGCGGTTTAGCCGGGGCGGCTTGTGGTTTGCCGGTAGCGGCGACGATTTGTTGCTGTGATATTCGCTTTTAGCGCAATAAGTAGGTAAAATCCGCACCCTTGAAGGTGTCTGGCTGAACACGTCATTGTAATCGTTTATCACCCGCCAGACGTTTAAACGTAACAATTTGCAGGTAATTTCCAAGCATTATGCAGCATAAGCACATTCGCAACTTCTCTATTATTGCGCACATTGATCATGGTAAGTCGACATTATCAGACCGTTTGATCCAACATTGTGGTGGATTAACCGAACGTGAAATGGCAGCACAGGTTCTGGACTCCATGGATCTGGAAAGAGAGCGGGGAATTACCATTAAAGCGCAGAGCGTAACGCTCGATTATAAAGCCCGTGATGGTGAAACTTACCAGCTTAATTTCATCGATACGCCTGGACACGTAGATTTTAGCTACGAGGTTTCGCGCTCACTGGCGGCCTGTGAAGGGGCGCTGCTGGTGGTTGATGCCGGACAGGGCGTTGAAGCCCAGACCGTAGCCAACTGCTATACCGCTATCGATATGGACATGGAAGTGGTGCCGATCCTGAATAAAATCGACTTACCGCAGGCTGAGCCGGAGCGGGTAGCCGAAGAAATTGAAGACATCATTGGCATCGATGCCGTGGAAGCCGTGCGTTGCTCAGCAAAAACCGGTATCGGGATTGAAGATGTGCTGGAAGTTATTGTTAAGCAGATCCCGCCGCCGGAAGGCGCTATTGATGCACCGCTGAAAGCGCTGATCGTTGACTCCTGGTTTGATAATTACCAGGGGGTTGTGTCACTGGTGCGCATCGTTGAAGGTGAGCTGCACGTTAAAGACAAGATTCAGATCATGTCAAACGGGCAGGTGCATCAGGCTGACAAAATTGGTGTATTTACTCCTAAGCCGCTGGAACGTAAAGTGCTGCGAGCCGGTGAGGTAGGGTTTATTATTGCCGGAATTAAAGAAATTCATGGTGCGCCGGTGGGCGATACCATTACCACCGCCAAGGCGCCTGCCGAGAAGATGTTACCGGGCTTTAAAAAGGTTAAGCCGCAGGTTTATGCCGGCTTGTTCCCGGTGAGCTCTGACGACTACGAAGATTTTCGTGATGCGCTGGCTAAATTGAGCCTTAACGATGCCTCACTGTTTTACGAACCAGAAAGTTCTGCAGCCCTGGGTTTCGGTTTCCGCGTTGGTTTCCTTGGCATGCTGCATATGGAAATTATCCAGGAACGTCTGGAGCGTGAATACGACCTCGACCTCATCACCACGGCGCCAACCGTAAACTACGAAGTGCTGCAAACAGATGGCACTGTTATGCAGGTGGATAACCCGTCAAAGTTACCGGCGGTGAACGATATCGAAGAGATTCGTGAGCCCATCGTAGAAGCTAATATCCTGGTACCACAGGAATACCTCGGCAGTGTAATCACACTGTGCGTTGAAAAGCGCGGTAATCAGGTCAACATGAGTTATCACGGCAAACAGGTTGCGGTAACCTACGAATTGCCAATGGCAGAGGTAGTGCTGGACTTCTTTGACCGCTTAAAGTCGACCAGCCGCGGGTTTGCCTCGCTGGATTACAACTTTAAGAAGTTTGTCTGCTCAGACATGGTTCGTCTGGATATTCTGATTAACGGTGAACGGGTCGATGCGCTGGCAGTAATTACCCACCGTGACAATGCGCAGTACCGGGGTCGTGACCTGGTGGAAAAACTGCGTGAGCTGATCCCGCGTCAGATGTTTGATATTGCTATCCAGGCCGCCATTGGTAACCATATTATTGCCCGAAGCACAGTGAAACAGTTACGTAAAAACGTTATTGCCAAATGTTATGGCGGTGACGTAAGCCGTAAGAAGAAACTGCTGCAGAAGCAAAAGGAAGGTAAGAAACGGATGAAGCAGGTGGGTAATGTGGAACTTCCACAGGACGCATTCCTTGCAGTACTTAAGGTATCTAAGTAATGGCGAATTATTTTTCTCTCTTGTTGGTAGTGCTGACCCTGGGGTCGGGATTAATTTGGTTGATAGACGCTCTTGCGTTTGCGCCGAAACGAAAGGCCCGCGGTGTGGCGCTCTCCGGAAACGGCGAGTCGGCGTTACCGCCTGAGGAAAAACTGCCATATATCGTGGATACGGCGCAGCAGATTTTCCCGGTCATCGCCTTTGTACTGGTGTTACGGTCATTTCTGTATGAACCGTTTCAGATCCCATCAGGTTCCATGATGCCAACTCTGTTGGTAGGTGATTTCATTCTGGTGGAAAAATATGCCTATGGCTTAAAAGACCCGGTATTTCGCCACAAGTTTATGGAAACCGGCGCGCCTGAGCGTGGCGATGTAGTGGTATTTAAGTATCCGGAAGAGCCTTCAGTCGATTACATCAAGCGGGTAGTGGGCATGCCCGGTGATACGGTAATTTATCGCGATAAGCAGATATTCATTAAGCCTGCCTGCGATAGCGGCCAGAATTGTGCCGAATTTAAGGCGATGCCCCAGGAATTTGTCAGCAGTGGCGACTTTGTTCAAAACCTCGCCCCGCTGAAACGTATCAGGGAAACGCTCGGTGACGTGGAACACGAAATTCTGCAACATCCTGTTTCAGAAGCGCATCCTTCCAATTTCTATACCCAGCCGGGTACCAAAATGAATGAGTGGATCGTGCCGGAGAATCAGTACTTCGTGCTCGGCGACAACCGCGATAACAGCCGCGACAGCCGTTACTGGGGCTTTGTGCCGGATGAAAACCTGGTAGGTAAAGCTGTCGCTATCTGGATCAGCTTTGAATTTGATCGTGCGCCTGACAGTTGGTTACCTTCATGGGTACCATCAGGCGTTCGCTTTAGCCGGGTAGGTGGCATTCAATAATGATCGGAATCGATCGCTATGCCAGATTATCACAGCGTCTGGGCTACCAGTTTAGTAATGTTGAGTTACTCCAGCAGGCGTTGACTCACCGCAGCGCCGCCAAGCAGCACAATGAACGCCTGGAGTTTCTGGGCGATGCCGTACTGGGTATGGTAGTGGCTCAGGCGCTGTTTAAGCGCTTTCCAACCGTGCCTGAGGGCAAATTAACCCGTATGCGTTCGACGCTGGTGAAAGGCGATACGCTGGCTGAACTTGGCCGTGAGGCCGACGTTGGCGAATTATTAAAGCTGGGGCCGGGCGAACTTAAAAGTGGCGGTCATCGACGCAGTTCAATTATTGCCGATGCCATGGAAGCCATCCTCGGAGCCATCTATCTTGAAGCTGGCCTGGAGGCCACAACAGAAGTTATTTTACGCTTGTGGCAAAGTCGTATTGATAAGCTCGATCCAAACGAACACCCTAAAGACGCTAAAACCCGTTTGCAGGAGTTTTTACAGTCCCGTAAGCTGCCGCTACCGGTTTATGAAGTGGTGGATATCAGTGGCAAGGATCATGACCAGACTTTCGTGGTGCATTGTCAGATAGAGTCGCTGGGCAAGCCTATGAAAGGGACAGGGACCAGTCGGCGGAAAGCCGAACAACAAGCCGCACGGAACGCGCTGGAGAAATTAGACAATGACTGACCAGCAGTTGCCAGACATCCCAGAACCTAAAACCCGCTGCGGCCTGGTGGCCATAGTTGGCCGGCCTAATGTAGGCAAATCCACGTTGTTAAACCGCTTACTCGGGCAGAAAGTAAGCATTACCTCCCGTAAGCCACAAACCACGCGGCACCGGATTTTAGGTATCGATACCGAAGCCGATTGTCAGACCGTATACGTAGACACGCCGGGTTTACACAATGAAGAAAAAAGAGCAATTAACCGATTAATGAACCGCGCAGCGACCAGTTCGTTAGGTGAAGTGAGCCTGATCCTGTTTGTGGTGGAAGGTACCCGCTGGACCAGTGATGATGAGCTGGTGCTGAGCCGCGTGCAGCAATCCGGCCTGCCGGTTATTCTGGTGGTCAACAAACAGGACAAAGTGGCCGATCCTGAGGCACTGATAGACCATTTACAGGTGCTGGCGCAAAAGTATTCGTTTGAGGAAATCATTCCGCTAAGTGCCAAGCAGGGCAAACAGGTTGAGGTGCTGCGAGAGTTAGTTCGTCAGCGCCAGCCAATCAGCGAGTTTTACTTTCCTGAAGACTATATTACTGACCGTTCAAGCCGCTTTATGGCTGCTGAAATCATTCGTGAAAAGCTGATGCGTTACACCGGTGATGAGTTACCCTATTCAACCACGGTTGAGATTGAACAGTTTAAGCTGGGTGAAAATGGCGTTTACCGTATTAATGGTCTTATCCTGGTTGAGCGTGAAACGCAAAAACGCATGGTGATCGGAAAAGGCGGTAAACACTTAAAAACCATAGGTGAACAGGCGCGGCTGGATATGGAGCGGTTGTTCGATAATAAGGTTTTCCTGGAACTGTGGGTGAAAGTGAAATCTGGTTGGGCCGACGATGAACGGGCTCTGCGTTCGTTAGGCTATGGTGAAGATTAATTAAGCAGGTGGTGAGTATGAGTATCGCTGATATGCGTCGTCAGTATAGTCAGGGGCATTTAACCGATAATGATTTAACTGACCATCCGGCAGATTTGTTTAAACAGTGGTTGGGCGCAGCAATTGAGGCGGGGATCCCGGATCCTACCGCCATGACCGTCGCGACAGTAGACGCTGATGGCCAGCCGTCTCAGCGCATTGTGTTGCTGAAAGACTACGACCACGAAGGGTTTGTTTTTTATACCAACCTGGGCAGTCGCAAAGCCAAAGAGCTGAGTGAAAACCCACGAATTTCTTTGCACTTTCCCTGGTTTTTTATGGAGCGTCAGGTGCGCATTTGTGGCACCGCACAAAAACTCACAACAGCACAAAACGCCAAATACTTCTTATCCCGGCCGAAAGATTCACAGCTGGCTGCCTGGGCGTCCCAGCAGAGCCAGCCAATCTCCAGCCGCGAGCTGCTGATGACGCAGTTTCATCAGATGAAAGAAAAGTTTGCGAAGAAGGAAATCCCGCTGCCGGATTTCTGGGGCGGCTTTAAAGTGATGCCCCATCAAATCGAATTCTGGCAGGGCGGTGAAGACCGTCTGCACGACCGCTTCGAGTATACTAAGCAGGCTGATAACAGCTGGACAACCCAGCGCTTAATGCCTTAGTTTGACCGTTACCCATGATTGATTCGCACTGCCATCTGGATCTCCCTGAGTTTGAACCAGACTGGCAGGACGTACTCAATAGTGCCGTTAAACAAGGCGTTGAGCGAATTTTAATTCCCGGCACTGCGGTATCAGGCTGGCAGCGCCAGCAAGACATGGCGGCCGACAACGCCCAACTGGATGTGGCGTTTGGCCTGCATCCTTATTTTTTCCCAGATGAGCCTGAAAACGCGTTGGCGGCTCTACGCGAACAACTACAAACCACCACGATAAAGCCTGTAGCCATTGGTGAAATTGGCATCGACGGCGCCATAGACACGTCGCTAAAGGCCCAGCAGTCTTTATTTGAAGCTCAGCTCGAAATGGCCAGCGAACAGTCTCTGCCGGTTATTTTGCATCATCACCGCTCTCATCACTTATTACTAGAATCTATTAAACGCAGCCGCTTTACGCAGGGCGGTGTCATCCACGCGTTTTCCGGTAGTGAACAGGTTGCCAGGCAATATATTGATGTAGGATTTAAGTTAGGCATCGGTGGCACCATTACCTATTCGCGGGCTCAGAAAACCCGGCAAACCGTGGCAAATATTCCATTGCAGCATTTGTTGCTGGAGACGGATGCGCCGGATATGCCCATGTCCGGCCGACAGGGGGCGCGCAATGAGCCGCAGTTTATTGGTGAAGTGGTTGCTGCCCTGGCTGATTTGCATGGCATAACACCGGAGGCGGTTATAGAACAGACAACGGCCAATTACTTTGCCTTATTTGGCTCCCGCACCCAATGTAAATAACCAAGTACCTGATCATCCTCTTTTACCGGTACAAAGAAGCTGGTACGAAGTGGCTCTTCCCGTATCAGTTGTGGCAATAATGTAGTAACCCCCTGTTGTGCGATACGTTCGCCGGAGGCTGAGAATACCGCGGCACGAAGAATGTTGTCATCCTCGGCCATACTGGCCAGAACCCGGTTAATTTCCGCCTGATTTAACGCTGCCACTGCCGGGCGAATAAGTCTCTCGTAGTGACGCCCCAGAGGCTCCTCCGCTGGCGATGACTCACTCATCTGGCTGGTTACGGCAACCATCACTGCGATAAACAAACCGGTTATCAGTAAGGTCAGCAGAATAAGCCGGTGGGCGGTAGAGAACGTAATACGGCGCAATGCAAAGCCTTTTTTAAGATTAAAAATGTGCAACTTAGTCTAACTATGCATTTCCCAAACGCGGCGTATCCGTTAGGATCGGACTATTAGTTAACTCAAGTGATGAGAACTCGCCCTTTGGAATTAACAACGCTTAGTACAGAACAATTGACCAGCGCAGCCTTTCTTTCAGCTACGTTGGCAGAATATCAGAATCTTCGCTGGGATCAATCGTGCACCGGACTTACCGTAGAGGCCCATGCCCAATCTGCTCAGCAACTTATCGTTAGCGGCCAGTCATTAACGCTGGAACAGCTGGCTATGATAGTTCAACATCTGGCACCCGCGGTGAAGCTTGGAAGTTTCAGGCTGCACCCTCACAGTGCCCTGATCGGCGGCACTGCAATTAGCTTTGATGTTGAATCGGTCGATGTTACAACACAGACGCTGCATGATCTGCTCGATGGCGCCGCTAAGGCGTGTCACTGTGAAGTGGCATTGCGTGGTAACACGCCGCTGTTAACTCAGCCGGGCCTGTTGGTGATGGATATGGATTCTACTGTTATCCAAATTGAGTGTATTGATGAAATAGCCAAGCTCGCTGGCCTCGGCGAACAGGTTGCGGCGGTAACCGAAAAAGCCATGCGTGGTGAGCTTGATTTTGCTGAAAGCCTGCGTTCCCGGGTAGGTTGTCTGGATGGCGTGGAAGTGAGTCAGCTTAAGCAGATCCGCGACAGCATTCCGTTAATGCCCGGACTGCAACACTTACTTCATGTGCTGCAGCAGAATGGTTGGAAAATTGCCATTGCCTCCGGAGGCTTTACCTACTTCGCCGGGTATCTGGAGAATCGCTTAGGGCTTGATGCATCAAGAGCTAATGTGCTCGAAGCTGAAGACGGCAAACTCACTGGCCGGGTAGTAGGCGGTATAGTAGATGCCCAGGTTAAGGCTGAGACGGTCGAGGAGCTGGCCCGCCGCTGGGATATCCCGATGACCCAGACGGTTGCCATGGGGGATGGTGCTAACGATCTTAAAATGATGGGTGTGGCGGCATTAGGTGTGGCTTTTGAAGCCAAGCCGGTAGTCAATGCCCAGGCCGACGTGGCAATTCGTTACTCCGGTCTGGACGCGTTGTTAACCTATTTGCAATAGGGCTAAACGGCCTAGCTTTTCAGTAACGCCTTGATGCCGCCTGGCTCAATGGCGTGCTGACTGGGCGTTTTGTGATTTTCGGCAATGCGGTGCTCATCGAAACCAAACCGCAATAGTACCTGGTCTGTAATATCCACTGCGTGGACGCAGGCACTGATACTCCACAAGCGTTCTTCGAGCTCTTTGGCCCGGTGAATCGCGTAAACCCCAATGTAATTGATTTCCGACTGAAGCATTTCCAGATCGGGCTTACCTGTTACCGTTACCGTAATTGTCATAGCAATAAACTGGCCTGTGGTCAGGGCATTTTCTATAAACTGTTGGCGCGACTCATCGGAGCTGAAACGATACTCGTAGCGGGCGTCGATGGCATCGGCCGGCTCTTTCTCTGCTGGCCGGAAGGCGACGAACAGCTCACGGGTGACGGGGGAATGTTCGGTTTTTACCTGTTTTATGGATTGCTGTATGAAAGGGGCATTCAACGCGCGGTCGCGGAAGAATACCTCAAGGTTCATTTTACGTTGTTCGGCAAAATGACTAAACAAGGTTTTCAGGCGAGGATTGGCGGCATCGCCTAAAACCCCTACCTGAGGTAAATAGCGCCCGCCCACCTTAGATAACACAAAAGCCAGGGTCGAAGGGGTCTTGGCATTTATACAGCGTAAAGCATGGCCAATGCCCGGGATTTCTTCTTCATCAGGATAGGTTTTCAGTGACGATTTATTGCTCTTTATCAGTTCTGCAAAGAAGCGGCGTGCAGGCAGACCATCCTCGCCGGCAACCGAACGTAAATGCAGCACATTCTTATCACCACTGATATGAACCACCCGATAATGTAAGTCGCTGACATCAAACTTACTGGTCAGCTCCTGTAATTTGGGCAGGCTGACCAGCACCCGCATATTCAGGTCGCCGTGATATTCGCCGTCGATTTCTATGCGCAGGCCGTTAATTGAAATATCTTCACTGATGCCATTGATGGTTTGCCCTCTGGCCAGTACCTGCACTGCTGTACGTAACAGATACCGGGTTTCCATGCGCTGTTCCTGGAACTTATAGCGGAAAGCCTTAATTTCTCCGGGCGGGCGATTGCGGGCATGACCAAATAATTTCAACGCCTTCAACTGAGCGCGGTCAATTTTAATCTGACTGAACTGTAACTGCTCGCGATCAGAGGTAATATCGGTTATCTGTACTGCGTAGGCCAGATTTTGTAACCGAGCCATCAGGCGAGGAGCCGGCCTGGCATTCTGGCGTTTTACCTTGGTGCCTACATCATCGGGCAGTGACAGCGGCGCGTAAGCATCTTTGGGTGAAATTTTTACGATACCGACCTTAAATACCCGCCAGCTTACTTTTCTGGCACCAAAGCCAATAAATAACTCACTCAGAGCCGGGTGGCGGGCCAGTTCGTCACTGGAAGCGGAATAAAAATAGATTTTGCCGTTCTGAATATGGTTAAAGCTGTAAACATACAGCGCCGGGGCTGCATGTTTACTCTGAATCAACTGTTTTAGTCGGTCTGCGGTGAGCAGATAACCAAGTCGTAACTCATCTTCCTCGTCGTTCCAGTAGCTCAGAATATGGCGGTTTAAATCGTTGGCCATGGCAAACAGTGCTCGCGCCCGGCCTTCCTTTACTTCGATAAACACCGGCAGTGTAGGACAACTGGGCGAGAAGTACTGCTCGCAGGACTTGTTGATAATGGCGTCTATGGTGTTATCCATATTCACCTTGTAACGCCGTTTATTGCCATGAATAAACTTATCGATAAACTGGTCGAAATGGCTGTTAGGGGCGTCCTGCAGACGTTTCATCTGCAGAAACTGGAATTCTTTTTTGCGGGAAATACTGACTACCTGATATTTGATAGCCATTTTTTTATCCAGCGAGTACTCTGTTTCAAGGCCCCGGAAATACACACCGATTTTTTCACCGGGCTTAAAGAGTTGCTCTTTGGAGAGCTTTATTTTCATGCCCTTGGTGGATATGTCGACGCTGGTTGCCCGCAGGCTGTTGTTGGTTTCGGTAAACACTTCCAACGCCACGGCGAAGTTCATTCGCTCTTCGTTGCGCTTTGCATAGCTCAACAGGTTGATATTAGGCACATCAAATTGCGAGATGCTGTTGTTGGTTTTTTCCGGTATTTCGACGTCTT
Organism: Alteromonadaceae bacterium UBA2620; assembly: GCA_002339125.1. GTDB lineage: Bacteria > Pseudomonadota > Gammaproteobacteria > Enterobacterales > Alteromonadaceae > Alteromonas. Next base: position 1,507 of record DDJQ01000133.1, on the reverse strand, counting down.
GTTCATTGCGGGCTTCAGCTTTTTCGCGAATGACACGAAAATTGTTTTCCGTGGCCAGCACCGCTTCATAAACACCAAAACAGTATAAGCCGAACATCCGCACCTGTTGTTCGAACACCTCAATGGCTACGTCATCCAGGTAATGCCTGATACCGTCGTATTGGTATAGCCGACACTCACCGTCTACCTGACCGCGCAAATCGATAGCTCGCATGCAGGGGCGCGCCAAGCGTTTTACTTCCATTTTTATCAAAAAACGCTTTTCTTTAGGAACATGGGAAGCAACCTGCTGAAGTACCTGATTGAACTCGGGTTCTTTCACCATGGGTTTAAGCTGTTCTATTATCTGCGCGTACTGCGATAAATCCTGATTCATGCGAGGTTTTGCTGTGTCCGTGACGGCTTTTTAGTATATTAACGAAATATCGGCAAAATAACTGACTACATTAACGTGGAGGTAATTCTGCTGTTTCTTAAGTGATGAGTTCTGTAAACAGAAGCACATCCTTGTTAACGAAATCATAATACTTATATTTGCAGAAACCAATTGATTTATGGCGAAACGAAAAACAGCTTTTGTATGCTCTGATTGCGGGGCGGAATTTCCGCGCTGGCAGGGGCAGTGCAGCGAGTGTAAAGCATGGAACACTATCTCCGAATTTGTCGTCAGTCCGGCAAAATCCACAGCGAAAGGAAGCTTTGCCGGCTACGCGGGTCAGACGCACAGCCAAATCCAGACCCTGAATGAAATTAACGTAGAGGATTTACCTCGTTTTAGCTCCGGACTGAAAGAGCTCGACCGGGTGCTGGGCGGTGGTATTGTTCCCGGTTCTGCCATCTTAATTGGTGGTTCACCGGGCGCCGGCAAAAGTACGCTGTTGCTGCAGGTTATGTGTCAGCAGGCCAGTAGTAAGTCTGCGCTTTATGTCACCGGCGAAGAATCGCTGCAACAGGTAGCCATGCGCGCCAGGCGCTTAGGTTTGCCCGATGACAAGCTAATGATGCTGGCTGAAACCAATGTTGAGATGATTTGCGATCTGGCATTAAAGCAAAAACCGCAAATCATGGTTATCGATTCCATTCAGGTGATGCATGTCTCTGATGTTCAGTCGGCACCGGGCAGTGTGTCGCAGGTGAGGGAAAGTGCCGCTTATCTGACTCGCTTTGCCAAGCAGCATCACATTGCCTGCACATAATATGAAAAATAAAATGGGTTACTTTGCCAAAACGTAGATAGAATGGCTCTTTCATTCAAAGAAAAGTAATCTACAAGATAGAAAAGCAAAACAGGCTGAAAGGTTACTTTTAAATTCTCGAATATAGTCAAAGGTGACGCTTTTTACTTCCAGTATAAATTATCAAGGTTACTTTTTTGCCGTCGAAATGAAGTTGCTCAAATAATGCTCAATTTTTTCACTGTATCTTTTGAGACGTTCTAACAAATGCTAAAGCTCAAGTGATAAACGATAAAGACGGTTATTACTAGGGCGTGTTGATCTTTCGTGAG
>DDJQ01000160.1 GCA_002339125.1 Alteromonadaceae bacterium UBA2620 | reverse complement strand
ACAGCAAAGATCAACAGCCCCTAGACACTTTCAGCCAGAAAAGGCCTGGCTCCAGTCCTTCCATACCGGTGTCATGCCTAGCTGTGCAACGGCGTCTGCGACCGCTTCAGGTGAACGTTTATCATCGGTGCTGAACTGCTCAAGTGCTTCATCTGTGGCTGAATAGCCGCCTGGTTGCGTGCTGGATGCTGCGCTCAGACTGGTGATACCAAAGGGCATCAGCTTGTCTCTCAGGGCTGCGGACTCGCGGGTTGATAAACTAATCTCGACATCTGTATTCAGCAGCCGGTGTACGCAAATAAGCTGCAATAACTGGCGATTAGTCATATCCAGCGTACTCACTTTGTCGCCCGTGTAAGGCCGCAGTCGCGGTACCGACAAGCTGTAACGGCTGCGCCAGTAACGGGATTGCAGATAGTCCAGATGCAGCGCCGTAAAGTAGCTGTCCACACGCCAGTCGTTTAACCCGATTAATGCACCCAGACCGATTTTATCCATACCGGCCCAGGCCAGGCGTTCCGGCGTTAGCAGCCGCCAGTCAAAATCCTGTTTTTTGCCGCGCGTGTGATATTCGGCATAGCGGCGTCGTTGATAAGTCTCCTGATACACCATCACTGCATCAACGCCCAGGGTTTTCAGCGTCTGGTAGTCACTCTCAGCCAGCGGCTGCACTTCCATCGCCACATAACTGAAATGCGGTTTGATCAGCGGCAACACCCTGCGAAAATAGTCCATACCGACGTTACGCTCGTGCTCCCCGGTCACCAGTAATATGCTGTCAAAGCCCATAGCTTTAATTGCCGCGACTTCTGCAGTTACCTCTTCTTCAGACAGGGTTTTGCGGCGAATCGCATTACTCGCCGAGAAACCGCAATAGGTACACTCATTGGCACAGAGATTTGATAAGTACAAAGGCACAAAAAACTGCATGGTATGACCAAACCGGCAACGGGTAAGTTGCCTGGCGCGACTGGCCAATACCGGCAGATAAGATTCGGCGGCCGGCGACAACAACGCCGGTAGATGTTGCAAGGTTACGTGTGGCGCATTAAGCGCGGCTTCCACCTCTTTAGCGGTAGTGGCATAAATGCGCAGCCGTATATCATCCCAGTCGGTGGCCGCCAGTGTGTCTGCAAAACTCATAAATCCTCCAGAAACGCTTCCAGCGGACTGGTGGCCACAGCCATTTTATGTCCACCAGCCAGGCCGGCTTCAAACGCCTGTCGTCCGGCTCTGACTGCATGATTGAACGCTTCCGCCATAGCAATGGGATCATGCGCTGCAGCCATTGCAGTATTAACCAGCACTGCATCCACACCCATTTCCATTGCGGCGGCCGCGTGACTTGGTGCACCTATGCCCGCATCCACCACCACCGGCACTCTGGCCTGCTCAACAATTATTTGCAGGAACTCGCGGGTTTGCAGCCCCTGATTAGAACCAATCGGCGCGCCCAGCGGCATCACTGCCGCACAGCCAACCTCCTCCAGTCGTTTACACAACACGGGATCGGCCGGGCAATAAGGCAACACCACAAACCCCTGATTAACCAATAGCTCTGCGGCTTTAAGTGTTTCCATAGGATCTGGCAGTAAATAGCGCTGATCCGGGTGTATTTCCAGCTTCACCCAGTGGGTTTGAAGCGCCTCGCGCGCCAGCTCAGCCGCGTAAACGGCCTCCGTTGCTGTGCGAGCCCCTGCGGTATTTGGCAGTAACTGCACGCCTAGCTGCTGTAAGGGGGCCAGTAATTGATCTGAGCGGTGCGAGAGGTCCATCCGCTTTAACGCCAGCGTGGTCAGCTCACTGCCACTGGCCGCAATGGCCCGCTGCATAATAGCAGCGCTGGCAAACTTGCCGGTGCCGGTGAACAATCTGGATGAAAAGGTTTTATCTGCAATCCTAAGCATTGGCTACCCCCCGGCAACAACGGTGAAAAGTGTTACTTGGTCATCAGCATGCAAGGCATGCTGGGGCCATAATGTGCGGTTTATCACCTGCTGATTCACCGCCAGGGCTAGCCCGTTTTCGTCCACCGAAAGGTCTTCAATAAGCTGCTTCAGGCTCAGGCCTTCAACCACTTCCGTTACTTTGTCATTAACTGTAATCTGCATTGTTCTCTCCACATACCGGGCACCCCTCAAGAGGCGGTAATTTAAGGGCTTGCCACTGACCACTAAGGCCATCGAAAAGCCGTAATTCCCCCCAGTTCAGTGGGGCCATAGCAGTAATAAACAGCAGGGTCTGCAGCGCCTGCATGATGCCAACAATGCCTACAACCGGTCCCAGGACCCCCTGGGCAAGGCACGTATTGGGCTCACTTTGCGCAGGCGCATATAAGCACCGATAACACCCATGAGCCTGATGTGGATGTAACAGCAGTAATTGCCCCTGCATGCCACTGGCAGCGCTGGATATAAGCGGTATGCCAAGTTGATAACAAACCTGATTAATTAACTGCCGCGAAGCCATATTGTCAGTACAGTCGAGCACTACCGACGCCCCTCGTAACAAACTTTCTGCATTACTTTTAACCAGTCTTGTGGCATGGCATTGCACACTCAGCGTCCGGTTTATGTCACGCAAGCGCTGGCTTGCCACGCTGGCCTTGGCCTCACCGATATCCGGCTCACCGTAAAGCGGCTGTCGAGGCAGGTTGCTCAGCTCAACCTCATCACCGTCGACCAGTCTTAGCCTGCCAACCCCAGCGCCGGCCAGATACGGCGCCACAGCACAGCCGAGGCCACCAAGCCCAACAATCACCACTTCGGCGTGACTTAAAGCCTGTTGCTTTACCTCATCCATCTCCGCCACCAGCAATTGCCGGCTGTATCTGCCGTAATCATCTCTGCTTAACACGGTCATACGTCTCCTTTAGCCTGTTCACCGCAGCCAGCGGCTCGGCTGCGCGGGTAATGGCGCTAACCACCGCCACACCACTAACCCCGGTATCAACCACATCGGCAAACCTGGCCTGACTGATACCACCAATGGCCACCGTGGGGGTATCACCAGCGAGTGTTTGATATCGCCGCAGCCGGGCTAATCCCTGGGGTTTGGAAGGCATCTTTTTAGTTTGGGTAGCAAAAATGTGGCCGAGGGCAATATAGGAGGGTCTGAACTGTCTGGCCCGGCATAATTCGGCATAGCCATGAGTAGAAATGCCCAGCCGCAGCCCGGCCCTGTATATCGCGCCTAAATCCGCGGCTTGCAAATCTTCCTGTCCCAGATGAACACCATAAGCGCCGCACTCAATGGCCAGCTGCCAATGATCATTGATAAACAATCGGGTTTGGTAAGATGCAGCCATGTTGACTGCCTGGCGGATCTGCTTGGCAAGGTCAGCCACGGGTTGCTTGATACGTAACTGGATAATGTTAAGCCCCAGGGGGAGTAACAAAGCTAACCACTCAAGACTATCTACCACCGGGTATAAGCCGAGCTGACGACATGTCAGCGGCGCAAACCCTTCAGGCGGTACAGTAAAATCAGCATCCGCGGGCAGTTGGCGCACCGTGGGAAAGAAACGCTCATCAGTGGGCCAACCACAGCGGGCTAACGGCCCGGCACCAGCGCCAGCCGCATACCCCTTTGCCAGCCCCATATTGACATAGGCTTTAGCAATACAAACGGCATCGTGTAATGGGTAATCCAGCGCCAAGGCGGCTGCGATAGCACTGGCAAACGTGCAGCCACTACCATGCTGGTGAGTCGCCGGCTGCCGAATACTGCTATAACACCAATGCGTCGGTGTAGTGTACAGCCGGTCTTCCGCCTGTTCTGCTGAGCTATGCCCCCCGGTGCAGAGCAGCCTCGTTTTCAACAAGTGCTCTGCATCCAACTCGCCACCGACGCTGGCAAGCAAATACTGCTCTTCGTCACTATTCGGTGTACACAGGTCAACGCAGGCTAACAGAGCGCGACAGCCCCGGGCAGAAACGCTGGCCATTTTGGCGCCGGTAGTCGCCACTTGTACCGGGTCCCAAATCACCCGAACCTGGTCATTGCGCTCGCGTACCTGGTTAATAAGCCCGATGACTACACCCACCTGTTCGTCGTTACACAACAAGCCGATTTTGATGGCCTGTGGCACCATATCCTGTAGTAATGCCTGCCCCTGACTGCTTAGTAACCCGCAAGCAACTGCCGCCACCTGCTCAACCGCCACGGAGTTCTGCGCCGTTATTGCGGTGACAACCGTGCAGGCATGGCAACCTAAATCGTGAAGTGTGAGCGTATCGGCCTGAATCCCCGCGCCTCCGCCACTGTCAGACCCGCCGATACACCAGACTACTGGACGCTGTTCAGTGGCTGTCATGATCGCTATCCCCGGTGCTGACGGCCGGATGATAGAGCTCAGCGCCGCGCCGGTTGAATTCGGCTGATTTGGCGCGCATACCATCCAACTGCTCGGCGGTAGTTTGGTGAGGCGTGACATTCACCGCGATCGCCTCTCCCCTAGACTCCTTAGCAGCCGCTTCACGGACTTCATGGGAAATCTTCATCGAGCAAAATTTGGGGCCACACATGGAACAAAAATGAGCCACTTTACCAGCAGCCTGGGGAAGGGTTTCATCGTGGTATGCCCGCGCGGTCCCCGGGTCTAGTGCCAGATTAAACTGGTCTTCCCAGCGAAATTCAAAGCGGGCTTTGGACATGGCGTTGTCCCGAATTTGCGCTGCCGGGTGCCCTTTCGCCAAATCGGCCGCGTGGGCGGCAATCTTATACGTGATAAGCCCCTGTTTAACATCTTCTTTATTCGGCAGGCCCAGGTGCTCTTTGGGCGTGACGTAGCAGAGCATTGCACAGCCAAACCAACCAATCATGGCGGCACCAATCCCCGACGTAAAGTGGTCATAACCTGGCGCAATATCAGTGGTAAGCGGGCCCAGGGTATAAAAAGGCGCGCCATGACAATGGTCTAACTGCTCTTCCATATTGGCTTTAATTAAGTGCATGGGCACATGTCCGGGCCCCTCAATCATCACCTGTACGTCATATTCCCAGGCAATTTTGGTGAGCTCACCGAGGGTATGCAACTCGGCAAACTGCGCCTCATCGTTGGCATCGGCTACCGAACCTGGACGCAAACCATCTCCCAAACTCAGCGACACATCATAAGCCGCACAAATCTGGCAGATTTCTCTGAAGTTCTCGTACAAAAAGCTTTCAGCGTGATGACTCAGGCACCACTTAGCCATAATGGAGCCGCCACGGGATACAATGCCCGTGACCCGGTTTGCCGTCATTGGTACATACCGCAACAACACACCGGCGTGTATCGTAAAGTAATCCACACCTTGTTCCGCTTGTTCAATAAGCGTGTCACGAAACAGTGGCCAGGTGAGGTCCTGCGCGACACCGTTCACTTTTTCTAGCGCCTGATAAATGGGCACGGTACCGAGGGGGACCGGGCTGTTGCGAAGCAACCACTCCCGGGTTTCGTGAATATTGCGACCGGTTGATAAGTCCATGATGGTATCTGCGCCCCAGCGGGTTGCCCACACCAGTTTTTCGACCTCTTCTTCAATGGAAGAGGTGACCGCAGAATTACCAATATTGGCATTCACCTTAACCAGAAAATTGCGACCAATAATCATTGGTTCAGACTCCGGGTGATTAATATTTGCCGGAATAATGGCTCGCCCGGCGGCCACTTCAGCCCGAACAAACTCCGGCGTAATCTGCTCCGGTAATGCGGTGCCGAAGTTTTCCCCTTTGTGCTGTTGTAACAGCGCTTCATCACGAACCTGTGCCCGGCCCATATTCTCCCGAATGGCAATGAACTCCATTTCCGGCGTTATGATCCCCTGCCGGGCATAGTGAAGCTGGGTAACACATTGACCGGATTTAGCGGTTTTTATCGGGCGTTCCACCTGCATCCGTAATGCGCGGGCATGCTCATCAAGCTGGCTTTCGCGGGTAAACTGTGATGCTGACACTGCCACTGCCTCGCAATCGCCGCGCTGCTCAATCCATTGCTCCCTGACTCCTTGCAAGCCATTGTGCACATTGATGTTGATATCCGGATCGCCATAGGGGCCTGAGGTATCGTAAACCAGTACCGGCTCATTAGCTTGATAAACCGGATTGGCAGCATCGCCACCGAGCAGGCTGTCTGACTGCGCAATACTGCGCATAGGAACGCGAACAGTCTGGTCTGAGCCATGCAGATAAACCCGCCTTGAACCGGTAAAGCTCTCGCCGCTTAATTGCTCAATAAAATGTTGTGCTTGTTCGCGCTGTTGACGTCGTGTTGACATAGCATTTATTCCTTTTGGAAGTGAGAAAAATGCTTGTCAGGAGTGTTTAAAAAGACGATTACCACAACCAAAACAAAACCTTTCGGTGCTGTATTGTACTGTAGGTAATATTGCCTTGTTCCCTTCGCAGGTATTAGCCTGATCAGGTTCAACGGATCCCGCTTTCGCGGTCTCAGCTTGCATTCCGTAAGGAATAGCGAAGCACTCCGACAAGTATCGTTAATTGCAGCCTAGTTGGCTTTTGCAATCAGATTGCGTCCGAGTATAGGGAATGCAATCCGCCACTTCAAGGCCTGCAGGTAAGTTAGTTTTCTCTTAATGAAATGGTCATTTTGACCGGGAATAATTGTATCAACACTACCCAATTCGCTGAATGTGCGTACAATGTGCGCTTTTTCTCAGCAACAATAACCATAGCAGCATTATGACCGATAACGCCGATCCGTATCACGACATTCGCCCGTTTAACGACGCAGAGGTTCCCGCGTCCATTGAGCGACTGATTAACGATCAGGAATTTATCAACGCTATAGTTAATCACCGGTTTGAACACAGCCCGCGCTGGCTGTCGTCGTTGCTGAGCCCGCTGGTAAAAGTGTTGATGCGACTAAAGTGGCGAAAGCTTAAAACCGTTGCCCACATTCAAAACGAAGTGGGTGTGTTTATGCAATCGCTGCTACAGCGCACCAGTCAGGGCATCACCGTAAAAGGGTTGGATAAACTCGACCCCAACCAGGCTTATATTTTTATTTCTAATCACCGCGATATCGCGATGGATCCAGCACTGGTTAATTTTGCCCTGCACCGGGCCGGCCACGAAACTGCGCTGATCGCATTTGGTGATAACCTGCTCAAAAAGCCCAGTGCCACCGAGTTAATGAAGCTCAACAAAGGGTTCGTGGTAAAACGCTCAGCCAAGGGCCCGCGGGAGTTACTTAAAGCACTCACCCAGCTGTCGAATTTTATTAAAGACTCATTAAACCACCAGCAGTCGATATGGATAGCTCAGCGCGAAGGGCGCGCCAAAGACGGCATGGACCTGACCGACCCGGCGATCCTGAAAATGTTTTACATGGCTGGCAAGCAACAGAAACTCGCCTTCGGTGAGTACATGAAAACATTAAATATCGTGCCGGTTGCCATTTCCTACGAAAACGATCCCTGTGATATTGCTAAAGCCAACGAGCTCTATCAGCGCGAGCACCTCGGTAGTTACAACAAAACAGAATTTGAAGATATCGACAGTATTATCCAGGGCATCATCGGCAATAAGTGCCGGGTGAGCGTAAACTTTGGTGATGTGGTCACCGAGGATTTCGAAACACCGGAAGCACTGGCTAAACATATCGACCAGCAAATCCACCACAACTACCAGCTATATCCGATTAACTATCTGGCCGCCAACCAAAGCTGCGACGAGCTCTCGCAGGCCTGTCGCGATCGCTTTGCCGCCAAGCTCGCGGAGCTACCCGAACAGGCCCACAGCTATCTGATAGCCAACTATGCTAACCCGGTACATAACGCCAAATAGTGGTTGGACCAGAAACTCTCTGCTAACATCACCCGACTGATTAAAACAGCAGGTGTTTATGCAACTTCGTGCCATTGCCGGCTATATCGAAAATATTTATCTGGTAGAAGACCAGGCGGGGCTAATGTTGCTCGATGGCTGCAGCCGCGCCGATGTGGAAACCGTTTGTCACTATATTCGTGATGAAATTGGCTTGCCACTGACTGCGCTAAAACTCATTGTAGTTACCCACATGCACCCTGATCACGCCGGTGGCGCGCGGTTATTACAACAACGAAGTGGGGCGTTACTCGCATGTCACCCCAAAGCGCCGGGCTGGTATCGTGGCATCGCCGGCAGAGCCGCTCATGCCATTGATGTGGCGCTGACCTGGTGGGTAGCGGGTAAGTTAGGTAAACCCAAGCGGCACATCTGGTATAAGCCGTCCTTTGAGCCGGATATCCGACTCAGCGACGAGCAGCGGTTGCCATTATTTGCAGACTGGCAGGTGCTATACACCCCTGGTCATACCGACCACGACCTATCCTTACTCCACCTGCCAACCGGGCAACTCTATGTGGCTGATTTAATTGTGTCGGTGAAAAAGCAACTGACATCGCCCTACCCGGTATGTCACCCCAATCAGTATAAACGTTCACTCTGGCGCGTAAGTCACCTCAATCCGTCCAGGGTGTACTGCGCTCATGTGAAACCGCTACTTGATAAGGACATCGACTACGACGCACTGATTGCGCAGGCCCCTGCGCTGCCGAAAAATCACTGGCACTCAAGTAAAATCAGAATTTACCGGGCCTTGGGCTTACGTCCTAACCAGCACTAATAACAAAGCGTTAACCGTAGCAACGATTACTCCTCTGACTCACCGTCCTGCTGCAAAGGCAATTGCAAGGTAAATTCGGTGAATACGCCCGGCTCGCTGGCGCATTGAATAGAACCCTCCAGTCGCTGCATGATGTTATAAACCACCGATAAACCCAGCCCGGTTCCCTCGCCAATGGGTTTGGTGGTAAAGAAGGGTTCAAATATTTTCTGCTGGATGTCGGCTGTCATGCCCGGCCCATTATCCCTAATCCGAATGTGCAGCGTATTATCTATCTCTGCAGCGCTTATTTGAATAACCGGCTCAGCCGTTTCTGCCGTCTCCATTGCCTGAACGGCGTTTTTAATCAGATTCACCAGTACCTGCTCAATGAGACCTGAGTGCGTATGCAACACGCCATTGAACTCAACATTCCGCTGGATGCTAACCTTGTTATCCAGGTCATATCGCATCATCTTCAGAGTGTCATCCAGCAGCACAGAGAAATCACAA
>DDJQ01000020.1:824-23145 GCA_002339125.1 Alteromonadaceae bacterium UBA2620 | reverse complement strand
GGTGGTCAGCACGTTAACAAAACCGACTCTGCCATTCGAATCACTCACTTGCCTTCAGGCGTAGTGGTAGAGTGCCAGGATGAGCGCTCGCAGCATAAAAACCGCGCCAAGGCGATGTCGGTATTGTCGGCCCGCTTAAACCAGATTGAAGAAGATAAACGAGCGGCAGAAGAAGCCTCTACCCGCCGTAATCTGGTAGGTAGTGGCGACCGCTCAGAGCGGATCCGCACTTATAACTTTCCTCAGGGCAGGGTAACAGATCACCGGATTAACCTTACGCTTTATCGTCTTGATGAAGTGATTGAAGGCAATCTTGGCCTGCTGCTAGAACCTATTCGTCAGGAACATCAGGCTGATCTGCTGGCCTCGCTGGCCGACGATTAACCCGTGGATTGTGAGGATAGCGATGCTGTAACAATTGCTCAGGCGCTGGCCTGGGCAGCGGCTGAGCTGCAAGACGGCGAGTCACCGGCTGTAGATAGCCGGGCGTTGCTTTGTGCCGTGCTCGATTGTCAGCGAACCTACCTGTTCACCTGGCCTGATCAAGCCCTGTCAGAGGCACAATATACACGTTTCAAAAACCTCATTGCTAAGCGCCGTGAAGGATATCCCGTGGCTTACCTTACCGGCAGCCGCGATTTCTGGTCTCTGACCCTCAATGTTAATGAAAGTACGCTGATCCCACGCCCTGAAACTGAACTGTTGGTTGAAACGGCGCTGGCGCTCGAGCTGCCCGAATCTGCACACGTATGCGATCTTGGCACCGGTACCGGGGCGATTGCGTTGGCATTAAAAACTGAGCAACCGGCCTGGCAGGTTACCGGGGTTGACCGTATCGCTGAAGCTCTCGGGCTGGCGGCAGAAAATGCGCAACTCAACGGGCAACTTGAGGTGAGCTGGCTGCTCAGCCACTGGTTTGCTGAACTTCCGGCAGACAGTCGGTTTGACCTGATTGTTACCAATCCTCCGTATGTAGAGTCGGACAGTGAGTACCTGCAACAGGGTGATGTGCGTTTTGAGCCGGTTTCCGCTCTTACCGCCGGTGCGGACGGCCTGGAAGATATCCGCGAGATTATTCAGTCTGCCCCCGATTTTTTAAGCCCGGATGGTTGGTTGTTAATAGAACACGGGTATACTCAGCATGAATCGATAAAAACGCTCTTTGCAGAGAGAGGATTTAGCGCTTGTCGGGGCATCAACGATCTTAACGGGTTGCCAAGAATTACCCTGGCTCAGTGGCATAAATCCTAGCTTGTACATAAGCTTAAGGGAAACGTAATTCTCACACAGGATGGAAATGCAGAATGAACGATGACGAGTTTTTATTTGTCGCTGATGATGACGAACCTGAGTCGAACGAAATAGGCTATTGGAAAGTTCTGATTGTTGATGATGAACCTGAAGTTCATGCCATCACCAAGCTGGCACTTAATGACTTTACACTAAACGGCCGCGCACTGACCTTTATGAGTGCCTTTGATGGCGAAGAAGCCAAGCGTGTTTTGCGTGAGCACAGCGATATTGCGGTGGTGCTGCTCGATGTGGTGATGGAGTCTGACGACGCAGGTCTGAAAGTTGCTGATTATATTCGCAATGATCTGGAAAACCATTTTACCCGAATCATTTTGCGTACCGGCCAGCCAGGCCAGGCACCGGAAAAAGATGTCATTATTAATTACGACATCAACGATTATAAGTCGAAAACAGAACTCACTGCGCAGAAGCTGTTTACCGTGATCATTGCTGCATTGCGCTCTTACCGCGACATTATTGTGATTGAAGAGGCCCGTGCCGGCCTCGAGAAAATTATTGACGCCTCAGCCGATTTATTCTCGTCACGTTCTTTGGAAGGTTTTATGCGCGGCCTTATCCAGCAATTAGCCTCCATCCTGGGTGGGGCAAAAAACGCTGCTTACATTACCTCTGCCGTGGCATTGCCTAAACCGGTCAGTCAGGCCGGCGAAATGTATATTTTTGCCGGTAACGGCGAATACGCAGGTAAAGAGGGTTATCGCCTGAAAGATTCCCTTAACGAATTTGAATACCGGCTGTGTCAGGATGCACTTCGGGAGCAACAGGTGGTTTATGCCGAGGAACTTTTGGTAGCTTACTGTCGCAGTGAAAAAAATCACGGCTCATTGCTGTTTTTAACCGGCTTACCCCGCCCGGTGAACGATATTGATAAGCGCCTGGTGCAAAAATTTACCGAGAATGTGCAACTGGCGTTTGATAATCTGCTCGACAGCGCCGAGATGAATGAAACCCACCACGAGATCGTTCAGCGCTTAGGCGATGCCATGGATAGCCGAGAAACTGATGAGTACCATGCCCAGCGCTTAAATCACATGAGCGAGCTGTTTGCCCGCCTGGCAGGTATGCCCGAAGCGGAAATCCAGCAATATCTCACCGCCTTGCCGCTGCATAATGTGGGAAATTCTTTCGTGCCGTATTCGTTGTTGAATAAAGATGCACCGTTAACGGATGAAGAGTTTCACCAAATTCAGAGGCATGCTGAATTTGGCTACCGGATTTTTAAAGATTCCAAACGGCCGGTGATCAGACTGGCTGCACAACTGGCCCGTCATCACCATGAACGCTGGGATGGCAAGGGCTACCCTGACGGACTTGCAGGGAATGACATCAGCTTGCAAAGTCGCATGTTGGCTATTCTCGACGCCTATGATGCGCTTCGCAATAAACGCAGTTACAAGCCAGCCTGGTCGCTGGAGGAAACAGTGGATACCCTTAAGAATGCTGCAGGCAATCAATTTGACCCGGCGTTAATCGATTTGTTTCTAAAGCATGTCGACAGGTTTGAGGTGATTCAGAATCAATACGCCGGTTAATTGCTATTTGCCGGTAATAACAACAATAAATCAAGGAGTGCTAGTTATATGTACATGATGGCAAAACACCTGCATTTAACCGCAGTGGGCTTAAGTATTTTGTTATTTGTTATCCGCTTTTTATATGGTCAGATGAATCCCGGATTTCTGCAAAAGAAATGGGTTAAGATCGTCCCCCACATTATCGATACCGTTTTATTACTGAGTGCGATTTGGCTATGCGTTATTCTCGCTCAGTATCCTTTTGTTAATGGTTGGCTGACATTCAAGGTTATTGGCGTTATTGCCTATATTGGCCTTGGCATGATGGCATTGAAGCGGGCAAAGACGCCACCACTAAAATGGGGCGCATTTCTAGCGGCGCTTGTTGTGCTGGGATTAACAGCCAAAGTCGCTGTCACCAAACAGGTGTTTTTCTTATAACCGGAAATTGTTTATGACTAAAATTAATCAGGTAACCGTGGCTGACATCACTGTTGCCAATGACAAGCCTTTCGTTCTGTTTGGCGGAATGAACGTACTCGAATCACGTGATCTGGCGATGCAGATTGCTGAACACTACGTAGAAGTGTGCAGCAAGCTTAATATTCCTTATGTCTTTAAGGCGTCTTTCGACAAAGCCAACCGCTCGTCGGTGCACTCATATCGTGGCCCTGGCATGGAAGAAGGCCTTAAAATCTTTGAAGAAATTAAGCGTACCTTCAATGTGCCAATCATTACTGATGTGCATGAACCTTATCAGGCAGCCCCGGTGGCCGAGGTGGTGGATGTGATCCAACTTCCTGCGTTTCTTGCCCGGCAAACCGATCTGGTAGTTGCTATGGCAGAGACCGGCGCTGTTGTTAATGTTAAGAAACCACAGTTTCTTGCGCCTCATGAAATGCGTCATATCATTAAGAAATTTGGCGAAGCAGGTAACGATAAGATTATCCTCTGCGAACGTGGTAGTTGCTATGGTTATAACAACCTGGTGGTTGATATGCTGGGTATGGATGCCATGAAAGAGTATGCACCGGTTATCTTTGATGCGACCCATGCGTTGCAGAAGCCGGGCGGCAGAGAGACTTCGGCAGATGGCAGACGGGCTCAGGCAGCGCAATTAGCGCGCAGTGGTATGGCTTTGGGTCTGGCCGGACTGTTTATTGAAGCACACCCGAATCCGGATGAGGCCAAATGTGACGGCCCTTGTGCGTTGCCGTTATCTAAATTAGAGGGATATCTGGAACAAATGAAAGCGGTTGATGAGCTGGTTAAACAGTTTGCGCCGTTGGATACCAGTGCTCAGTAAGTAATGAAGGAAGACCTGAAATGCCGTGCAGAGTGTCTCTGCACAGCATTTGCCAGGTGTGAAGGCCAGGTTTTACTCAGTGCGAGTATTTGCTTCCTGGTTGGGCAGCAGACTGCTTTCGCGAGCGATAAGCATAGCGCCGTTAGTTTTTGAGTGTTGTTGCAGGGTTTCGTTGACCTGATTGATAATGCTCGATTCAATGTCGAGCACGGGTTGATCAATACTGATTTCAACCGACACCATGGCAGTGTTAACAGGCTGTAATTGAGTTGCCTGTAGTTCGTTTGCTAAAGTGGTAACCGACCAGCCCATAGTGGCCAGCATAAAGACTGCTGTAAGTTGTTTTTTCATATTCACACCTAAATAAATTAATAAAGTTGGTTGTAGTAAAAATGTTAAAAATTAACATTTTTAAATTATCTTAACCTTCTGCGTTAAAAGAAGATTTTTCAAATTTCGGGTGAATAATAGACAGTTTATGTAATCCTGAAAAATGAAAAAAATTACCTTGTTTGGATTAGAAAAACTTATGAGTGTTTCATTGTCCTGTCATACTAGCCGTGGTGCCTGATGCAACGCCGTTTACCTCCCTTAAATGCGCTCAAAGCCTTTGAAGCCGCGGCGCGCCATTTGAGCTTTACCCGCGCAGCCGACGAGTTGTTTGTTACCCAGGCAGCGGTGAGCCATCAAATTAAGGCATTAGAAGATTTCTTATCGCTGAAATTATTCATCCGGCGTAATCGCACTTTGCTGCTTACCGAAGAAGGGCAGGCATACTTTTTAGAACTGAAAGATATTTTTAAAAACCTCCAGGATGCTACCGAACGGCTGCTGGCCCGCGGCAGTAAAGGGGCTATCACTGTTGCTACTCCGCCGAGTTTTGCCAGTCAGTGGCTGGTTCCCAGGATCAGTCAGTTTAGTCAGCTATTCCCGGACATTGATGTTCGCCTGAAAGCTATCGATTTTGATGAAGGCTTCCTGACCGATGATATCGACGTTGCCATTTACTATGGCCGCGGGCGCTGGAACGGTATTCAGGCGGACAAACTGCACACCGAATTTTTAACCCCGCTGTGTTCGCCTAGTTTGTTTCAGGGCAGTAAACCGCTTAAAACACTTTCGGATCTGAAGCATCATGTGCTGTTACACGATTCCAGCCGTGCTATCTGGAAAATGTGGTTACAGCATTTCAAAGTGGCCGGTGTTAACGTTAATCAGGGCCCGGTTTTCAGCCATTCCATGATGGTTATGCAGGCTGCCGCACTGGGGCAGGGGATTGCCCTGGGTAATTCTGTACTGGCCAAGCCTGAACTCGACGCCGGGCGCCTGATAATGCCTTTCGAAGAAAAACTTGAAAGCCGTGACGCCTATTATCTGGTGTATCATGAAGGGCAGGGTGAATCTGGTAAGATTGCCGCATTTCGTGAATGGGTAATCAATTTAGTTAAAGAGGAACAAGCTTTTGTCTGAGTGGTATGTCGACACGCCGGCTAAACCGGTAGCCACCGTTATTTTAGCCCATGGGGCCGGTGCCGGAGCAGAGTCAGAGTTTATGGTCGATATGGCTGCGCAACTGGCTGCACGTAATATTAATGTAGTGCGGTTTAATTTTCCGTACATGGAAATCATTAAGGAAACCGGCAAAAAGCGCCCGCCGGATAAAATGCCGAAACTGGAAGAGCGTTTTCATACCATGATTGAAAACGTGCAGGCTAAATGGCCGGATTTGCCATTGTTTATTGGCGGCAAAAGTATGGGCGGCCGGGTTGCCACTTTGATCCTGGAGCAATCCAAAGCGTTGGGTGCTATTGCACTTGGCTATCCTTTCCATCCGCCGGGCAAACCCGAAAAGTTGCGCACCGAGCATTTGCTGGCGCTGGAAAAGCCGCTGCTGATCGTTCAGGGAGAACGGGATACCTTTGGCCGTCGTGAAGAAGTGGAAAGCTATGGTTTGTCCTCTGCGGTACAAACTGCCTTTCTGGCTGATGGCGACCACAGTTTTAAGCCAAGAAAGGCCAGTGGCCTTACTCAGGATGAGCATATCCAAAGTGCGGCCAGACTGAGTGTCGCTTTTATCGAGGCACTGGTATGAGACTGTATGTAATGATCGGCGCTTTGCTGGCGTTATTGGGCGTAATGCTGGGAGCGTTTGGCGCTCACGGCCTGAAAAACATTCTGGACGCCAGCGCGCTGGCCACTTTTGAGGTCGGCGTGCGTTATCAGATGTACCATGCTCTGGCAATTTTAGTGGTGGGCGGACTGGCCGCTCAGGCCAGCCTGGTATGGCGTAAGCGCGCGGCGTTATTGTTTATTATTGGCAGTGTGTTGTTTAGCGGCAGTATTTATCTGTTGGTATTAACCGGCCAGAAATGGCTGGGACCGGTCACCCCGCTTGGCGGCCTTTGCCTGATGCTGGGATGGGTAGCCCTGGTGATTGGCGTGATGAAAGGCGCAGATAACGGCGCTGACACCAGCCCTGGGAGTGATGACTGATGAATGACGCACAACAAAGTATCATTGCCTATTGCCGCCCCGGGTACGAGGTTGATACTGGTAACGAAATAACGGAACTGGCTACGCAAAAAGCGCTGTATGGGTATCCGGTATTCAAAGCCGGTGAGGGCTATATTCGCTTTCAGTTCCATGTGCCGGATCACGCAGAGCAATTTATCAATGAAGTAGCGGTCAGTGATACTATTTTCCCCCGCCAAATGTTTTTAGTGCTGGCCAGTATTGCCATTGAAGATAAATCAGATCGCATCGGGCCAGTTTTAAACGCTCTAGCGCAAAGTGATATCAGCCGCTGCGGTACCTTGTTTGTGGACTATCCGGATACCGAAGATGGCAAAGCGCTGGCCAAGTTATGCCGTAAGTTTGCGGTGCCTTTACGTCAGGCGTTACGTGCTAAAGAGCTTCTCACCCGCAAAGAGCAACTTAATTTAGCGGCCTTGCATGTCTTTTTTACCTCTGGTGAAGCCTGTTATGTGGGTGTGAGTCAGGCGAAAATGCGCAGTCCTTTTGAAAACGGTATCTGCCGTTTAAAGTTTCCTCCTAAAGCGCCCAGCCGTTCTACACTTAAGCTGGAAGAAGCGCTGTTAACCATGCTCAGCGCCCGCCAGCGCGATGCAATTTGCCGCGCTGGTGCCAGAGCGGTTGATCTGGGTGCCTGTCCCGGTGGCTGGACTTATCAGTTAGTATCGCGCGATATGCATGTTGAAGCCGTGGATAATGGTAAAATGGCAGATGACCTGATGGCCACTGGTCTGGTAGACTATCGCGCCGAAGATGGTTTTAAGTATCGTCCGCAGATGGGCCATGTTGAGTTGCTGGTCTGCGACATGATTGAAAAACCCGACAGGGTGGCGGTGCTGATGGCGAACTGGTTAACCCGTAACTGGGCAACCCATGCAATTTTTAATTTAAAATTGCCAATGAAACGTCGCTATGAGACCGTACGCGCCGCAATTGAAGCGGTGGGATCACAATTAGCGTCAGCTAATATCAACGCAAGTATGGTTATACGTCACCTCTATCATAATAGAGATGAGGTTACGGTTGCCGTGATCCGCAAGAATTGATGTGATTTATTTTTTAAAACAGTAATTTAGGTGAAAGCGGCCGAGTTTTCGCTGGATAAGTTTTAGTCTTTTTTCATAAAGGACTATAAATCCGGTATGGAAATCCTATATAATCGCGCCGTTTTTTTTACTCTGAACCAACGAAAGTGAACTAATGGCAGACTTATCTCATTACAGAAACATTGGTATTTTCGCCCACGTAGACGCGGGTAAAACGACCACTACAGAACGTATTTTGAAACTTACCGGTAAAATCCATAAGACCGGTGAAGTGCACGACGGTGAGTCAACGACTGACTTTATGGAACAGGAAGCTGAGCGTGGTATTACTATCCAGTCTGCTGCGACCACCTGTTTCTGGAAAGATCACCGCATGAACATCATCGATACTCCAGGACACGTTGACTTCACTGTTGAAGTTTATCGTTCACTGAAAGTACTCGACGGCGGTATCGGTGTATTCTGTGGTTCAGGCGGTGTTGAGCCTCAGTCTGAAACCAACTGGCGTTATGCTAACGAATCAGAAGTTGCTCGTGTTATCTTCGTAAACAAACTGGACCGTATGGGTGCAGACTTCTACCGCGTTGTTGGTCAGGTTAAACGCGTACTGGCGGCTAACCCGTTAGTTATGACCCTGCCAATTGGTATCGAAGACGAGTTCAAAGGTGTTGTTAACCTGCTCGACATGAAAGCCTACATCTGGGATGACTCTGGCCTGCCAGAAAACTACGAAGTAGTAGACATTCCTGAAGACATGGTTGAAAAAGCGCAAGAATATCGTGAGCAACTGGTTGAAACTGCTGTTGAGCAGGACGATGACCTGATGATGGCTTACATGGACGGCGAAGAGCCTTCTCTGGAAGACCTTAAGCGTTGTATCCGTAAAGGTACCCGCGATATGTCATTCTTCCCGACTTACTGTGGTTCTGCATTTAAAAACAAAGGTATTCAGTTAGTACTGGACGCTGTTGTTGACTTCCTGCCTTCACCTACAGAAGTTGATCCACAGGAGCTGACTGACGAAGAAACTGGTGAACCTACTGGTGAAGTAGCAACCGTATCTACTGAAGAGCCATTCCGCGCACTAGCGTTTAAGATCATGGACGACCGTTTTGGTGCCCTGACCTTTATCCGTATTTACTCTGGTGTGCTGAACAAAGGTGATACTGTTCTTAACTCAGCAACGGGTAAAACCGAGCGTATCGGCCGTATGGTTGAGATGCACGCAGATGAGCGTACTGAATTACAATCAGCCCAGGCTGGTGACATTCTTGCCGTTGTAGGCATGAAGAACGTTCAGACTGGTCATACTCTGTGTGATCCTAAGAACCCTTGTACTCTTGAGCCAATGATCTTCCCTGAGCCGGTAATCTCGATTGCTGTTAAGCCAAAAGATAAAGGCGCTAACGAGAAAATGTCTATCGCTATTGGTAAACTGGTAGCTGAAGATCCGTCGTTCCAGGTTGAAACTGATGAAGATTCAGGCGAAACCATCCTGAAAGGTATGGGTGAGCTGCACTTAGACATCAAAGTAGACATCCTGAAGCGTACTTACGGCGTTGAGCTGGAAGTAGGTCAGCCGCAGGTTGCATACCGTGAAACTATCACTACTCCGGTAGAAGACAGCTACACGCACAAGAAGCAGTCTGGTGGTTCTGGTCAGTTCGGTAAGATCGATTACCGCATCAAGCCAGGCGAGCAAAACTCAGGCTTCAAGTTCACCTCTACCGTTGTTGGTGGTAACGTACCTAAAGAATTCTTCCCTGCCATCGAAAAAGGCTTTAAGTCTATGATGGATCAAGGTGTTCTGGCTGGTTATCCGGTTCTGGACGTTGAAGTTGAACTGTTCGACGGTGGTTTCCACGCCGTTGACTCATCAGCAATCGCGTTCGAAATCGCAGCGAAAGGTGCATTCCGTCAGTCAATTCCAAAGGCCGGTCCTCAGCTTCTTGAGCCAATCATGAAAGTTGACGTGTTCAGCCCGGAAGACAACGTGGGTGACGTAATCGGTGACCTTAACCGTCGTCGTGGTATGATCAAAGACCAGGAAGCTGGCGCTACTGGCGTTCGCATCAAAGCTGACGTACCTCTGTCAGAGATGTTTGGTTACATCGGACACCTGCGTACTATCACTTCAGGTCGTGGTCAGTTCTCTATGGAATTCAGCCACTACTCATCTTGTCCGCAAAACGTTGCTGACAAAGTTATCGAAGAAGCAAAAGCGCGTAAAGCGGCTAAGTAATTTGATACTCACTGAGTAAAGCATAATTAAAAAAACCCGCCTTCTGGCGGGTTTTTTATTGCCTGTTGGTTGACGCCAAAACCAAATTCACGAAACCGGGAACGTCAGTTTATATCTTTAAATAAGTCAGTGCTGCACGAGGCCGCACTGATGACGCAGATCAACACCGCTAGCGGAAATTTATATTAGATTTAATATATATTCCGGAGGTGACCTATGACCGATCAAAAGCTAATCCTGCTGCTCAAAATTATCATGAGTATTGGCATCAGCCTTATTCTGGCAGGTGTTTACTGCCATATGTACAGCGAAACCATTGAACAAATGGGTGTCACCGGAATTGTTATCAGTGCTTGCCTGGTGGCAATCGGGATGATTCTTTCGCTGCCAACCAAAATGTATCTCACCTTTATTCTGGTAAAGCGGGAAGAAGATCGTAAAGTCCTTAATCAGGTGAAATAAGCATTTCATCGACAAATATGCCCATTGTTTATCGATAATTGGCAAATGCTGCTTTTTTGGTATACACCTTAATTATACGCTGGTTGTACCTGGCGGCTTTTCGCACATGCCCGGAAAGCGCAGGATGGTGTGTATTTTTTAATATCTATGCACAGCGCAGTAATACGTTGCTTCTACATAAAACTTAACCGGTTTAAAGGAAAGGAGCTATGGAACAAAAGGATAGCGGAGAATTTATCAACTTGCGGGTGGATGTCGATCAAACCCGCTTCTATCGTCAGTGTTTGCTCGAACTTAACGACGTTCTGGATAAAGTGCTGGGCAACGATGAAAGCACGGCTTTTGTTGGCCTGGTTGCCAGTCGCCTGGCTGACTTCTTTATTTCTGCCTATCGTGAAGCCCACGGCCGTCGCCACTATTCACCCATGCAGCTCGCTCAGTTACTTATCGATTTAAAGGCCCGTATCGGTGGCGATTTTTATGTGTCAGACATTACCGGGCGCAAGATAGTCTTGCGCAACAGGCAGTGTCCTTTTGGTAAAGGTGTACTCGGCAAAAGTTCACTGTGTTCTATGACAGCCGGGGTGTTTGGCAAGGTCGTTGCCGAGAGCAATCAGTACGCAGCAGTATCGGTTGATGAGGCCATCGCAAAAGGTGATGCACAATGTAAGGTAACCATCTTACTGCAGGCAGAAGACAATTCTGACGGTCACTACAGGGAGTTTTTCGATGTCCGCTGAACCGGTTTCACTAATTGATAAGCATATCAGTACGGATGTGATTTTAAGCAGTATTAAAAACCCTGCGTTGGTACTCAGTTTGTCGGGCAAAATAGCTCGCCTCAACCGTCGCTGCCGACAATTTTTACCTAACGTCAGGGAAGGCCGTTTACTCGGTGAGTATTGTGAAGAGGCCGGAGTATTTGGCTCGCTCCGGCAAATGATCCGCCATGCTCGTTCTGCCAGTGGTTTACACCCATGCCGCCTACAAGCTAAACATACTGAAGCGCCGGGCAGCTGGTTAGGCTTTTTTTCTGTGCTATGTTCGCAAATAACCCATAAACCCATTGCCATTCTGCTTGAGGTAGACGATCACAAGATTGAGCGTGAAAATCGACTCCTGGCACTCGATCAGGATGCTGATAAACGACTTACCGCTTTGCGACAGTTTCACCAGGATGGCATCCATGACCCGCTAACAGGATTGAAAAACCGGCGCTACATGGACAGTTTTCTTAAAATGGAGTGTGACCTGATTAATCGCCAGTCTGTTGGCGGCACACTGGTGGTGGTGGACATCGACCATTTCAAGCGCGTGAATGACATCTATGGTCATAACGCCGGAGATAAGGTGATCAGTGCGGTGGCCCACCGCCTTGAGAAACGTCTGCGTGATAGCGATGTGGCCTGCCGCTGGGGAGGGGAGGAGTTTGTCTTATTCCTGCATAACACCAGCGGTCACCGAGCTTTCTCTACCTGTGAGGAATTGCGCACGCTTATTCAGCAGCATCAGGTAGAGTTTGAGTCCCGTTCACTGAGTGTCACAGCCAGTTTTGGCATTACCTCTCTGCAAACCGAGGATTCGCCCCAGAGCGTATTTGCCCGGGCTGATAAAGCGCTGTACCAGGCTAAAACCATGGGGCGGAACCAGGTACAGGTAGTCTAAGGATTACTTTACCTGGGTAACCTGATAACCCTTGCTGCGCAACATATCAAGCATACTGTCTTTGCCGGATAAGTGCATGGTACCAACCAGCACAAACTCTATTTGCGCCGTAGTCAGCATTTCCTCAATGGCAGGCAGCCAGTTTTTGTTTCGTTGTATCAGCAACTGCTGATATATCTCAGGAAAGTCATCATGGAAGCTTTTGCCCTGGCTTTGGTATAAGCCTTCCATATCGCCGCTTAGCCAGAACTTTTTAAGCTCGCCAAGTGCCTGGGGGAGTTGTTTCACATCATCCAGCGCGTAGCGGATCATCTCATCTTCGTCTTCGCCACCCAGCGCGGCAATAAACTCAAGCTGTTGCTGAGGTGACTCAAACCAGTCGAGTTCCTTACCGTCAGTCATGGCTTTAAAATAGTAAAATTCGTCTACTCCCTGACTGGTTAAACCCAATAATCGCAGTTCGGCGAAGCTCAGAGTGATGCTAATCAGGGCCGGTGTATAATTGGCCATGGCTGCTATGTCCATCTGCCGGGCCGTTAAGTGAGCTTTGAGTGCCTGATAGGTTTCTTTCGATAAAACGTCTTTTAGTTGCTTACCGTCACCGTAGGTCAGTCTGGCACGGGAGTCTTGCTGGAAGCGCGGGCTATTGAGCCCCGCGATATCGGTTTCGAACACCAGCTTGTCGGCCTGATTGTAGGCGATACCATAGGCATTGGGCAGGGGAAAATCTTCGGGGCTTAAAATATGCAGCGTACCGCCAATATAGACAGTATTGCCTGATTTGCTTACTTGCCAGACAGACGCAGCATGGACCCAGCTGCAGGTGAATAAAAATAGCCAGCACAAATGCTTCAGCATGCTCGGATGTCCCTGAACAAAACCGTTAATCTACCTGCTAAGTGCTTATCCGGCAATGATTAATGGCTTTAAGCTGGCGAGATGAGCGAGTGTCATAACTATAGCTAGTGTTTCCACCAGTGATGACGCCAGGCCGGAATGCCAATGTTCTTAATTTCCTCATAAAGGCGGTGACGGTCTGCCTGATTTAAAAACTCGCCAACCCTTATACTGTGTTCCGGGGTAACCAGAGCCAATTGTGGTAAATACCAGTCGCGCGGGCTTTCGGACATTTCAAGGTGGGTGTCCCGGCGACTAAGTGTAACAGTTGGCGATGACTTCTGGTTGTTTTGAATATGCACATAGTCTTTCTCAAATGACAGAGTTTGCGTGCGATACGTGTTATGGCTGACCCGGTAAAGCAGATAGCACAGTAAGCCCACTTCAATACCGGCAAAGGGAAAGACGATCCAGATGCCAAAAAATGCCCACATGGTTGCAATTATCAGGGCAACGCCTGCCATGCCAGCCATCAGCCATTTATTATGGACCCAGTCGGCGGAACGATTTGGTTGTAAACTGATAAGGCTATAATGTGGCTGATGCTTTACTGAAACCATAGGCGCTGTTTACCCAAACTTAATCTGTTTTAGTATAGCGGGTAAATGTTGTAAAAATGTAGGTTTTAATCAAAGGGGGTTCGACTTCAATGGAAGATTCTGGCAAAGTGCTGCCGGTCAAAATCAATTGATTGAAAAAGTGAAGAAGACGTTCATTGCCCATCCCTGGCTGAGCCTGCTGGCGGTGTTGTGGTTATCTCTGGTGATTTTTGTAGGCGGCACAGAGCTTCCCGTACTGTTGACTCAGTATGGCGGGTTTTTGTTGCTGGGGATCGTTGGGGCTGTTTTTGCCAATGCCACCGGGGCCGGTGGCGGGGTAGTGTTCGTGCCCTTTTTTCAGCAACTGGCATTTTCTCCTGAAGCGGTCATCGCCACCAGTTTTGCCATCCAGTGCTGCGGAATGACCGCCGGTGCTATCAGCTGGCTGCAGTTTTACCGACATGTTAAAAGTCAGCAGCCCGACTGGCTGTTGCTTCCGGCTGTCCTGAGTCGCTGTATTCCTTTTGGTCTGGCCGGATTATGGCTGGCGCAGTATGGGTTTGACTATCTGGTACCCCACCTGAGTTTTTCGGCCGTGGCCTCACAGTTACACATTGGCTTCGGCGCGTTTTCTATTTTGCTGGCGCTGGCGATAATGGCATCGTCGAAACGGTTAAGAAACGCTCAGGAGCGCAGCCAGTTAACGGTAGCCGATAAAAACTGGCTTGCCGTTATCAGCTTTGTGGGCGGCATTATTACCGCCTATTTGTCGGTGGGTATAGGTGAACTGGTTGCCGTATACCTGATTGTCAGACGCTTTGATGTTACGCTGGCAATTGCGGCTGCTGTGATTATCTCGGCGGTGACGGTGTGGGGAGCTGTGGGTTATGGCGCCTGGGTGACTGGAGCCGTAAACTGGTATGTGGTGTTGTTTGCCGGCGCTGGTGCCGTGATTGGCGGCCGCCTGGCACGCTATGTGGTACTGTTCTTTTCGCCCAGACAGGTGAAACTGTTTTTTGCTCTCTGGGTATTGTTACTAGGCATTCTAAGCATTGTGTAAACAGCCCGGCTGTTGTTTGTACTGTACGGTATTCATTAGCTAATTGCTACAGACTTTGGTCTAGCCCTTTAAGATAAGCTTGCAAGTCTGGTATGGTAACTTCATGTATTTACTGGTGAACGGATCCTCACTACATGGCTTATTGCCCGGCTAATCTCTACCCCCTCCCGCAGCCCGACTGGAGCAAAGACGCGGTTATTTATCAGGTTAATACCCGCCAATTCAGTCAGGCCGGTACGTTTGATGGTGTTACTGAAAAACTGGCTCATATCGCCGGGCTGGGCGCGAAGATCCTGTGGCTGATGCCTATCCATCCGATTGGTGAGAAACATCGCAAAGGTGAGCTTGGCAGCCCTTACGCGGTGAAAGACTATCTTGCCATAAATCCGGAGTTTGGTGACCAGAGCAGCCTTCGGCGACTCATTGATCAAGCCCATGCGCTGGGCCTGAAAGTGATCCTCGACTGGGTGCCGAATCACAGTGCCTGGGATAACCATTTGGTTACGCAGCATCCTGAATGGTATGCACGGGATTACAAAGGCGATTTTCGGCCTTCACCGTGGTGGGACTGGAGCGATATCATCGAGTTTGATTACGAACAGCCGGGCCTGCGTGATTATATGATAAAGGCCATGGCTTACTGGGTTGAAGAGTTTGATATCGACGGTTACCGGTGTGATGTAGCAGGCTATGTACCCAATGATTTTTGGCGCCAGCTTCGCGTAGCGCTGGATGACATTAAGCCGGTCTTTCTTCTTGCTGAATGGGAAGATCGCGATCTCCATCGTGACGGCTTTAATATGAGCTATGCGTGGAGCTGGAATGAAGCCATGCATGAAATCGCTCAGGGGCAGGCGCCTGTGGACCGATTACGAAAATATTATTCATGGAACGAACGGGCCTGGCCCCGTTCAGCCTACCGCATGACTTTCGTCAGCAACCATGACAAAAATGCCTGGGACGGCACCCAGCAGGAGCAGTTTGGTGAATGTTTAGAGGCAGCGATAGTATTGTCGGTGCTCGGCGAGGGAATGCCGCTCATTCACAATGGTCAAGAAGCGGGTGAGAGCAAACGGCTGGCCTTTTTTGAGCGCGATCCTATCGAGTGGCAGGCCCATCCGATTGGCGAGTTGTACCGTAAACTTATTCATCTGAAAAAACGGGTACCGGCACTCTGGAACGGCAAGTATGGTGCGCGCATGATACAAGTGCCTAACTCTTTGCCCGGGCAGGTGCTCAGCTTTGTTCGCAGGCAAGACGATGTAAAGGTATTTGTGGTACTGAATCTTTCGGCAGATACTGCTGACGTGGATTTTCATGAAAATCTGTATCGCGATGAATACATTGACCTGTTTGAAGCATCATGTACGGCGGTAGCGCAAACCGATACTCTGAGCCTGCCACCCTGGGCTTACAGGGTGTTTGTGTCGGCAAACTTTCCCCTGATCTAACAGACCCACAGACGAGCTGTAAAAACTTTGGCATAATAGCGCTTTTGCACTCACTCAGGAACAACATGCCCAGTTTAGATGATGTATTTTCGGGCTCGGGATTGCTGGCTAAGGCGATTCAGGGGTTTAACCCCCGTCAGGCGCAAACAGACATGGCAAAAGCCGTCGCCAGCGCCATTAACGATGCCGACAGTTTAATTGTTGAGGCCGGCACCGGCACCGGAAAAACCTTTGCCTATCTGGCTCCTGTGTTGCTGTCGAAGGGAAAATCCATTGTTTCCACGGGCACCAAAAACCTCCAGGAACAGTTATTTCACCGCGACCTGCCGGTGATTAAAAAAGCTCTCGCCAGCAATCGTAAAACAGCGTTGCTAAAAGGCCGGGCTAACTATCTTTGCCTGCATCGTCTTGCTCAGCATGGCGGTAATTCTACTCTGGTGGAATCGGATGTACTGAACGAATTATCAACCGTAAGAGCCTGGGCAAACACCACCAAAACCGGAGATATGGGCGAGGTGAAAACCCTGCCTGAGGATGCTCGGGTGATCCCTCTGGTAACCTCCACGGTGGATAACTGCCTGGGGCGTGATTGTCCCGATTATGAAGACTGCTATCTGGTAAAAGCGCGCAAGAATGCCATGGAAGCTGATATCGTAGTGGTAAATCATCACCTTTTCTTTGCTGATATGGCACTGCGCGACACCGGCTTTGGTGAGCTTATTCCCGAAGCCGACTGCATAATCTTTGATGAAGCGCATCAGATCCCGGAAATCGCCAGTGAATATTTTGGCGAGGCCATCTCAACCCGTCAGCTAACCGAAATCAGCAAGGAGATCACCTTGTTGTATCGTACGGTATTAAAAGATGCTGACCAGTTGGAAAAAGCCGGCGAGAAGGTCCGCATGCAGGCCGCAGACTTACGTTTGCTATTTGCCGATAAACCCCAGCGTGGCCATTGGCTGGAGGCCATGGAACGCGAGGAAGTGGCAACTCAGGTTAGCCGCCTCGAAGATGCTGTAGGCGTACTGTACGATATTTGTAAGCTGCATATCGGGCGCGACAAAGACCTTGATAACCTGTTTGATCGGATCGTTCAGAGCCGGGAAAAGCTCGCTCTGTTTACCACCAAAGAGCATGACGGGATGAGTTTGTGGTACGAAACCACGCCTCGTCATATTGTAATGCATATGACACCGCTGTCGATTGCCGCCAAATTTCGCCGATTTGTGGAGTCTGACGATCGCGGCTGGGTATTTACCTCGGCCACGCTGGTGGTAGATAACGACTTTACTCATTTTCAGCGCCGCATGGGCCTGGAAAAAGCCCGAACCATGATGCTCGACAGTCCGTTTGATTACGAAAGCCAGGCCATGTTGTGCGTACCACGATATTTACCCGAGCCGCACATGCCAACCATGCGCAAGCAACTGGTTACCATCGCTAAAAAGCTCATTAAGGCCAGCGGCGGGCGTTGCTTCCTACTGTTTACCAGCCATGCGGCGTTGCAGGAAGTGGCTGCGGCATTGCAGGAACAAATTGATAATCCTGTGCTGGTACAGGGCAGTACATCCAAGCAGGCTCTGTTAAGTGCTTATTTGTCTGACCCATCGGCGGTACTGCTTGGTACCGGTGCGTTCTGGGAAGGCGTAGACGTACGCGGTAATGATCTGGTGTGCGTTATGATCGACAAGTTGCCGTTTGCCGCGCCGGATGATCCGCTGCTGCAGGCCCGGCTGGAGGAATGCCGTAAAAAAGGCGGCAACCCGTTTGGTAGTATCCAGATCCCGCAAGCGGTTATTACCCTTAAGCAGGGCGCAGGCAGACTGATCCGCGACCCGGCTGATGCCGGAGTGCTGGTTATTTGCGATAATCGCCTGGTTACCAAACCCTACGCCCAAACCTTCCTTGGCAGTTTACCGCCAATGAAGCGCACCCGGGATGTCAGTGAAGTTGAAAAATTTCTGGCCAATATCGAACAAACAGAACACCTTACAGAAGAATAATCCATGAACATTTTAACTATTGATACTGCCACCGAAGCTTGTTCGGTTGCCCTACAGTTTGATCAGACACTGTTTACCCGTTACGAGGTTTGTCCGCAACAGCACAGTCAGAAGATTCTGCCCATGGTAGATGCGGTGATGAAAGAAGCTGGCGCCTCTTTAACGGAACTTGATGGCCTGGCTTTTGGTCGGGGCCCAGGTAGTTTTACCGGTGTGCGTATTGCCACCGGCATTATTCAGGGGCTTGCTTTGGGCAGTCAGCTTCCTGTTGCGGGCGTCAGTACTCTGGCTGCTATGGCTCAGCAGGTGATCAATTCCGGTGATGTAAGTGACGTTGCGGTGGCCATCGATGCTCGCATGGGCGAAGTCTATTTTGCTCATTATCAGAATCAGCAGGGCATAGCGACGCTGATGGGCGAAGAGCAGGTGACTTCACCTGAGACCGCCGCTGAGCAAATCGATATTTCTTCAATGGCGGCTGCCGGCACCGGCTGGCAGGCATACCCGGTATTAAGTGAACTGCTTAATGGCCAGTCTGTAAGCGTGTCTTATCCTTACGCGAGATTTATGTTGCCGCTGGCAGAACAAACATTGAGTGCAGGGCAGGGCATGGCAGTTGATGCTATAACGCCTGAGTATTTACGTAATACGGTAACCTGGAAAAAATTGCCTGGCCGCTAAGCGCAGGCCAGGACTGGCGTGATATTTGCTGTACTTTGAGTTTAACTAACGACAGCCCATTGGTTGTCAGTAATTTGGCAATCGACAGGCGTTATCGGCTTCATGGAAATTCGTCAGCAATTAATCACACCCAATGTAGAGCGCAATGCTCCGCAGCCCAAACCTGCGACAAAATCCGCAGCGGTGGAGCGTGTTGATAAAGCGCCAGCAAGCCAGTTAGATGCCATTCAACCTCGCACCGGCGATGATAATACCCGTGCCCAGGCGGAGTCGTTTCGCCGGACGTCAGGCTACGATCAGCCTCAGGGCCCGGCCATTCTGGCTCTGGAAGCTTACGCCAGTCACGAACGTGAAACCAAGCGCGCAGCCATACGTGAAATGATGGGTGTCGACCTATACGCCTAATCCGGCTATTGCCAGATTAAACTATCTTTGATTAGCATTGTCATAATCAGTAACTTGTTGATTCATTATAATGAATCACACTGAATTCAGTTTAATCTTCTACACTAAATAAGAGTATTTCAGGATTGAACCCGAGCATACTGATCCGTTGATAAGATGTGAGCAGTATGATTGATAGGTCAGGCACGGAGCCGCAGGCTTTTGGTTCAGTTAAAATGAACCGTGAGCCGGATGGCTCGTACATGTTTAGCTAAAGCAAGGAATCCCTATGTTAGTTCGTGCATTTGTCGTTATCTTCGCATTAAGCCTGTCGGCTTGTGCAGTTGTTCCCGAGCAGCTCCAGGTGCCAGAAAATACGTCGTTGGTAGGGTACAACAAAGCCGTGGTTGCAGGTGATGATATTCTGGGTAAAAGCGCTCGTTGGGGCGGCATTATTACTAACGTCGAGAACAAACCCGATCAAACTCTCATTGAAGTGGTGTATTTTCCGCTGAATCACTATGGAAAGCCGAACGCCAGTGAAGAAACACCTGGGCGGTTTAAAGCGGTTATCAATAAATTTGTTGACCCCATCATGTTTGAAGAGGGGCGCACCGTAACCTTTCTGGGCAAGGTGGGTAAACCTCTGGCCGGTATGGTCGGCGAACAGCCTTATATGTTTCCGTCGCTAACGGTCGACAATTACTACAAATGGCGTCGCCAGAGACTGTACGATACTTCTACGGTGTTCTTTGACTTCTACTCCGGCTGGTATTCACCGTTTTACCATCCGTACTGGAGTCCGTGGCGATTTGGCCCGAGTGTACGAATGATCCGCACTTACAAGGATCCAGCCTACTCGTCGGGTAGTAAGAATAACTATCGGCCGCCTTCTAACAGTCGCCCGAGTATGAGCGCGCGTCCACAACCAAGGCCGCAACCACCAAGTACCAGAAATAAAGCTCATCGCCGACTCGATCCTTAGGAAATGAGTTGCCGCTTGCGGCAACTTTCGGCCCGGGGAGCGGCAATGCCATGCCCCGGGCAGCGCGATCGTTATCAACAAAGGTTCAACATTTACTCCCGTCGCTGCTAAACTGCTGCTCAACGTCTATGAGTCACAGGGCAACGCCCTCAGGGAGTAGTAATGCAAGCGTGTGAGTTTTCAATATGGTCGGGCACTATCAGAGGTATAACCAATGGCCAGCAAGGTCAGGTAGTGCTGGCGTTACACGGTTTTTTAGATAATGCCGCCAGTATGGCTTGTCTGGCGCCTGCAATGAGCCAGTATCAGTACATTGCTATCGATTTGCCCGGCCATGGTCTCAGCGATCACCGTCCTCCCTGCGCTCATTACAACCAAATGGATTATATACAGGACCTGCATGAGCTGGTGGTGTCTCAAGACTGGCAGGATATTGTGATTGTCGGTCATTCCATGGGCGGTATACTGGCCAGTATATATGCCGCGGTATTCCCCGAGCAGGTCAGTGCTATTGCTATGATTGATGCCTGCGGGCCGTTAACACTGCCTCCTGAGACCAGTACAGAGCAATTACGGGCATCAATATTGTCTCGCCTTCCCAAGCCCGGCCGCACTGGCAGCCCCCGCGAGGTTGATTTGGATGCTGCGGTGGCCGCGCGCTGCAAAATGAGCGACATTACTGCTGAGCACGCCGCTACTATTCTGCGCAGAAATATCACCATCCGTGAAGATGGCCTGAGCGGTTGGCGCAGCGACCCGCGCTTACGCACTAAATCGTCATTACGTTTAACTGAATCACAGGCGCAAAATCTCATGGAGGCTATCGAATGTCCGGTCTGGATCGGCGGTGCCACAGACAGCTTTAAAGAAATGGACACAACCTATGAAAAACGCAAAAGCTGGTTGAAAAACAGTCGGTTTGAACTATTCTCAGGTGGACATCACTTCCATA
This sequence comes from Alteromonadaceae bacterium UBA2620, assembly GCA_002339125.1. Taxonomy (GTDB): domain Bacteria; phylum Pseudomonadota; class Gammaproteobacteria; order Enterobacterales; family Alteromonadaceae; genus Alteromonas. Next base: position 2,112 of record DDJQ01000020.1, on the reverse strand, counting down.
TGGTTAATCCGTCAGCAGTTAGTAATGCGATTTGTCGGTTTGTTGAAGAAATGTAAATAACAGCGTTTATCTTTTGCTGATCATCCTATACTATATGCAACACGTCAGACCAGTGGCTGACCCAGCAATGACACACAACAAGAACAATCGAAAGACTTAAGGTGACAGGAGAGCTTGGTGGAAAAAATCTGGCTTAATCATTATGACTCGAGAGTAGCACCGGAAATCGACCCGGACCGTTACGCCTCCATTATCGACATACTCGACGAGTCTGTAGCAAAATATGGTGACAAAACAGCCTATATTAATATGGGCCAGACAATCAGCTTCAGTGAGCTCGACAGCCTGTCCCGGCAATTCGCCGCGTACCTGATGAACAATGGCTTTAAGCCCGGCGATGCCATAGCCATCATGATGCCCAACCTGTTGCAGTATCCGGTTGCTTTGTTTGGTATCCTGCGTGCTGGCATGACCGTGGTTAACGTCAATCCGCTTTATACGGCACGAGAATTAAAACACCAACTTAACGACAGCCAGGCCAAAGCTATCATTATCGTTGAAAACTTTGCGCATACGCTGGACAAAGTAGTGGCCGACACCGGTATTCAGGAAGTTTTACTGACTTCGTTAGCCGATATGCTGCCAGCGCCAAAACGTTGGGTCGTCAACTTTGTTGTGAAGCACGTTAAAAAGATGGTGCCTTCATACAGTCTGTCCGGTGCCAAGTCGTTTATGTCTGCATTGAAAACCGGCGAAAAACTCACGTACACCCGGCCGGAATTTAATAACGAAGACCTCGCGTTTCTCCAGTATACCGGCGGTACTACAGGGGTGTCGAAAGGCGCCATGCTGACTCACCGTAATATGATTGCCAACCTGGAGCAGGTGTCAGGGCTGTTATCAACGGTGATTACCCCGGGCAAAGATTTAGTGGTCACCGCATTGCCGCTCTATCATATCTTTGCATTACTGGCTAACTGCCTGTTATTCCTTAAATTTGGCTGTCCTAACTTATTGATCACCAACCCTAAGGATATGCCCGGCTTTGTTAAAGAGCTGGAAAAATACCCTTTTGCCATTTTACCGGGCGTGAATACCTTATTTAACGGCTTACTCAATACCCCAGGGTTCAGCGAGCTGGACTTTTCTAACTTTAAATTTGGCCTCGGTGGCGGCATGGCGGTGCAACGTCCGGTGGCTGAAAAATGGCAAAAAGTCACCGGTACCGTACTGCTGGAAGGCTACGGCTTAACCGAATGCTCGCCGGTAGTGGCAGTTAACCCGCCGC
>DDJQ01000020.1:0-506 GCA_002339125.1 Alteromonadaceae bacterium UBA2620 | reverse complement strand
CAGTTAACCCGCCGCAACTGGAAGCTTATAAAGGCGCTATTGGCTTACCGGTGCCGTCGACTGACATAATGCTGATAGATGATAACGGCAATGAAGTGGCGGTCGGTGAATCCGGTGAACTGTGGGTAAAAGGCCCGCAGGTAATGAAAGGCTATTACAACCGTCCGGAAGCCAGTGATGAAATCCTCAAAGACGGCTGGCTGGCCACTGGCGATATCGCCCGTTGCGATGAAGAAGGATATTTCTACATTGTTGACCGGAAAAAGGATATGATTCTGGTATCCGGGTTTAACGTATTCCCGAATGAAATTGAAGAAGTGGCAGCAATGCATGATGCTGTGCTTGAAGTCGCCGCCATTGGTGTTCCCCACGATGTAAGTGGAGAGGTGGTTAAACTCTTTATCGTCAGAAAAGATGATTCACTCACTGCTGAAGCCGTGATATCGCACTGCCGCACGCATCTGACGGGGTATAAAGTACCCAAACACGTAGAGTTTAAAGAAGAG
>DDJQ01000026.1 GCA_002339125.1 Alteromonadaceae bacterium UBA2620 | reverse complement strand
TATTCGTGGGGATAGCTCAGTACTAGATATTCTAAAGTAGCAGTCGCTGTGCTGTTCGCTCCCGCCATCTCTTATGCGAGTGAAGGTGAACATCATCACGAACATGACGAAAAAAAGATTGAAAAAATTCAGGTAACAGCCTCTCGCCTCGGTCGGATTGTGACTGAGTCAGCCACTCGAACAGAAGTTATTAGCGGTGAAGAAGTTCAGGAAAAAGCCCTGATGAGGCCGGGTAATATTTCGATGCTGGTTGCCGAAACCGGCGGCGTACGCGTACAAAATACCTCTCCGGCTTTAGGTAATGCCAATATTCGATTGCAAAGTTTGTATGGTCGATACACTCAGTTACTGAGTGATGGTTTACCATTATATGGTGGCCAAACTGCATCTATTGGCTTGCTACAAATACCGCCAACCGATCTGGCTAATGTCGAGATCATCAAAGGGTCGGCATCATCGTTGTATGGTGGCTCAGCGCTTGGCGGAGTGATTAACTTAATTTCTCGCACGCCGTCTGATCAATTTGCAGGCGAAGTACTATTAAATGCTACATCCAGAAGTGGTCAGGACATTACCTCATACTTTGCTGGCCCGATTAATCAGGTTACCAGCGCATCACTCACCACAGGCATACACAACCAAGAGCCGCAAGATTTAGATGATGACGGCTGGCTCGATATGGCTGAATACCAACGAGCTACCATACGGCCGCGTATTTATTGGGAAAGTGAAAGCGGCGCGAACTTGTACCTTACATTTGGGGCAATGAAAGAAAACCGGGACGGCGGCACTGAAGAGGGCGCAACAGTGCCCGACGGTAACCCTTTTATTCAAAGCCAGGACTCACTAAGGCTCGATAGTGGCCTTATCTTTGACCAACCCATTGGAGAAATTCTTAACTGGAATATTCGCGCTTCGGCGATGCGCCAGGAGCACGATCATCTTTACGGTATCGTTGCAGAAAATGATGTCCATGAAAGTTACCTGGTTGAGTCGAGTGTCTCAGGTTATAACGATAAAATAGCCTGGCTTGTAGGGGGAGCCTATCAATCAGATCGTTTTCACACAGAAGACTTCCCAGAATTTAACTACAACTATCAGGTCCCGGGGGTATTTTCGCAGGTTGATTATGAAGCGACGGATGATATATCCATGTCACTTAGTGCGCGAAGTGATTGGCATAGCGAATACGGTACACAGTTTAGCCCCCGTATTTCTATGTTATATAAACCTGAAAACTGGGTTGTTCGTGGCTCCTACGGGCAAGGTTTCTTTGCCCCAACTCCATTTATAGAAGATATTGAAGATGTTGGGTTATCGCGCCTGGCACCGCTTGATAATCTTGAAGAAGAGCAAGCAACAACGGCGTCAATCGACATCAGTTACGTGTACGAAAGTATTGAAACCAGTGTCACATTATTTGCTTCTGACGTTGATAATGTCACAGAGCTTGAAGTCATTAATTCAACCGAAACCACGTTTGATAAACAAGTTCGTTTGGTCAATGCTTCTGGGCAAAGTGAAATTAGGGGAGCAGAACTTTTGCTTCGCTACCGCTGGCGTGATCTGAAACTAACGGGAAGCTATTTGTACACCGATGCCACCAAACAAAATCAAGCCGGATCAGGCCGGCAACCGCTTACACTTACACCCAAGCACTCTGCGGGGGCCGTTATTATGTGGGAAGAGCATGGTAGCCATCTCGTCGGATTTGAAGCCTACTACACGGGCACACAACACCTGGAGGGCAACCCATACCGTGATAAAAGTGATGCATACTGGCATTTAGGGTTACTTGGACAAATCACCGTGGGGAGCGTGAGTTATTTCTTAAACGCAGAAAATTTGCTTAATATACGTCAAACCAAAGATGACTCGTTATTATTATTACAGCAAAATCCAAGCGGCCGCTGGACGACTGACATCTGGTCACGTAATGACGGTTTTACCGTTAACGCCGGTATTCGTGTTCAGTTTGGTCATTAAGCGGTCTTGAAATTAAAGCGCAGATATTGGGGGAGTACAGAATTACCCCCAATATTTCTTGTATCACGTTAAAGGCTGACTTTGTTCATTAACAGCAGCGCCCCAGCTCAAATTCTAGCTTCGATAAGGCTTATCACTGCATGAATGTTACTCAGTCTTATCTTTGTATTCGCATAAATCTTCAATAATGCACGAACCACAGCGAGGCTTTCTGGCCAGACAGGTATACCGGCCGTGGAGAATCAGCCAGTGGTGAACGTCAACCTTAAATTCCTTCGGCACGACTTTAAGGAGCTTTTCTTCTACTTTATCGACGTTTTTGCCCATGGCAAACTTGGTGCGATTGGAAACGCGGTAAATGTGGGTGTCTACCGCGATAGTGGGCCAGCCAAAGGCGGTGTTAAGCACCACATTAGCGGTCTTTCTGCCTACGCCGGGCAGAGCTTCCAGGGCTTCGCGACTTTCTGGAACTTCACTGTTATGTTGTTCAATCAGGATCTGGCAAAGCTTATGGACGTTTTGCGCCTTGGAATTAAACAGGCCAATGGTTTTAATGTACTCTTTTAAACCGTCAACGCCCAGTGCATAAATGGCCTCTGGCGTATTGGCTACCGGAAACAACTTATCGGTCGCTTTATTGACACTCACATCGGTGGCCTGAGCAGATAAGGTTACCGCAACCAGCAGCTCAAACGGGCTGGAAAAATTGAGCTCGGTGGTCGGGTGCGGGTTGGCATCACGAAGACGGGTTAAAATTTCCAGTCGTTTGGCTTTATTCATTACTTCTAACTCTCTGCAGTTACCCGCGCGCGGACAACTGTTTTGATTTCACTGGCAGCGGCTTTTTCTGCCATTTTTTTATCGATAACGTTTTTCACTGCAATCAGCAGGCCCATGCCCAGAAATGCGCCGGGCGGCAAAATGGCCAGTAAAAAGGGATGCTCAGTGGTGAAAACAGTGACTTTCCAGCTCTCGGCACCTGCCCCAAACAGGCGTTCTGCACCGTTTAACAAGGTGCCGTTACCCAGCAATTCCCTTAGCCCGCCGAGCACCACCAGAATAAACGTGAAGCCTAACCCCATCATCAGGCCATCAAAAGCCGAAACCGGTAACGGATTCTTCGATGCAAAGGCTTCGGCGCGACCGATAATGGCGCAGTTCGTCACAATAAGAGGGATAAATATCCCTAGCGCCAGATAAAGCTCGTAGGTGAAGGCATTCATCAACAACTGAACGATAGTCACGAAGGCGGCGATGATCATGACAAATACCGGAATACGAATCGCCGGGGTAACCCAGTGGCGAATGATCGACACGGTGGCATTTGAACCAATCAGCACCAGTGCCGTAGCCAGACCCAGGCCCAGACCGTTAATAACGCTTGATGTAACCGCTAGCAGCGGGCAGAGCCCGAGAAGCTGTACCAGTGCAGGGTTGTTTTTCCATAATCCATCGATAGTGAGCTGCTTAAACATATTAATGCTGTCCTCCGGTAGGCGCTGCAGCCCGACAGTTGCTCGGCGTGTTGAACAGCTGATGTTGGTTAGCCTCAACATAAGCCAGAGTGCGCGCTACACTGCCAACCACAGCCCTGGGGGTAATTGTGGCGCCGGTAAACTGGTCAAACTGACCACCGTCTTTTTTTACCTGCCAGCGCTTGGCCTGGTCTTCATCGTACGATTTACCATTAAATGACAGCATCCAGTCACTGACGCTCATTTCAATTTTATCGCCAAGTCCCGGGGTTTCCTGATGTGATAATACTCTCACACCCAGCACTTCACCGTTTACAGCAACGCCGGCTATCAGGTCAATATCGCCGCTGTAGCCATCAGGTGCGGTAAATTCCACCGCCAGGGCCGCGTCGTTTCCGTTTTGGCGTGCGCGGTAGATTGATTTGGGCTCATCACCCAGGGCGCTGGCATCAATAGTAATACAGTCGAGGTAAAGCTGATTATCATACAGTGCTGGAGGAATAACCTCATTTAGGGTTGCCAGCTTCTTTTTAGCCCGCTGTTCATCAATACGCTGTTTGGTTCCGTCGAAGGTAATGGCAATCAGGCCAGTGGTGACCAAGGCAAACCCGGTAAGAATAAGGCCGTTTTTGGTAATGCTGTTTAACGGCATCAGGGCTCTCCTTGTGTTTGCTTAACCGGTCGCTGCTGGCCATAAACCTTGGGCTGCGTGTAATAGTCAATTAGCGGTAACGCCATATTCATGATCACTACACTAAACGCGATGGCGTCGGGGTAACCACCAAAGGTGCGGATAATGACTGTCCAAAAGCCGATAGCGGCGCCAAAAATAAGCCGACCGCGTGGCGTAGTGGATGCTGATACCGGGTCGGTGGCAATGAAAAATGCGCCGAACAATACTGCCCCGTTAACACAGTGAAACAATGCCGAGCCATAAACATCACCATTAATCATAGATAAAAATGTGGCGGTAACGGCAACGCCTGCGATAAGCGAAGCGGGGATATGCCAACTGATGATCCGCTGTTGAATTAACACCAGACCACCCAGTGTATAGGCCAGTGCCACGGCGCTCCACCCCAGACTGGCGGACGACCACAAGCTGTCGGTAAATTGCTGATGATTAATGGCTTCGGAATAAGTGTAACCCTGGCTCACTTGCGTTTTAACATAGTCCAGTGGGGTTGCCATGGTAACGCCGTCAATACCAGCTCTGAGCTGATTAATATCATACCCGCTTTGGCTAAACCCGGTAAAAATCACGCTGACAACATCGCCGAAAGTAACGGCGTGAGCGGCTAGTTCGCCGGGGGGCAACCAACTGCTCATTGCAGCCGGAAAAGAGATCAGCAGCATCACATAGGCTGCCATGGCCGGATTAAACAGGTTAAACCCAAGACCGCCATACAGTTGCTTGACGACAGCAATGGCAAAGAACGTCCCAATAACAGTCATCCACCATGGTAACAGTGGCGGCAAACTAACCGCTAACAGCAGGGCGGTTACCACGGCACTGTAATCCTGTAGTGCCTGACCAATCTGACGTTTTCGTAAGGCCACAATCGCGCTTTCTGAAACCAGTGCCGTAACCAGAGCAATAAGCATCTGTACCAGCACGCCCCAGCCAAAAAAGTACAGCTGGGCTATAACACCGGGCACCATGGCGTAGATGACCAGTCGCATAACCTGATCGGTACGGCGTCGCACATGCTGGTGAGGTGAGCTCGATAGTACTAATTTCATGATTATTCGTTATCCTCTGAACCGCTTTGCTGGGCTTCTCGCTGCGCTTTTTTAGCTTTTGCTTTGGCGACGGCTGCAGCAACTTTAGCTTTACGCTGCGCTTCCGGTGAGTCTTCTTCCTGCGCTGGCTCTGCCGGTATATGTTCGGTTTCCTGAAGCTCGCTCTCAGCTTGCTCAGCCGCTTGTTTCTTAGCTTTTGCTTTGGCGACAGCGGCGGCGATTTTAGCTTTACGCTGGGCTTCCGGCGAGTCATCTTCCTGCGCGGGCTCTGCCGGTTCGTGTTCGGATACCTGTGGCTCGCTCCCGGCTTGCTCAGCCGCTTGTTTCTTAGCTTTTGCTTTGGCGACAGCAGCGGCGATTTTAGCTTTGCGCTGAGCTTCCGGCGAGTCATCTTCCTCCGCGGACTCTGCTGGTGCATGTTCTGGATTCTGCGGCTCGCCCCCGGCTTGCTCCGCCGCTTGTTTTTTAGCTTTTGCTTTGGCAACCGCAGCAGCAATTTTAGCTTTGCGCTGAGCTTCCCGGCTATCGCTGTCATCGCCTGTCTCGGCCGGGCTTTCTGTTGGCGCGTCTGACGCTGCTTCTTTCTTTGCTTTTGCTCTGGCAACCGCAGCGGCTACTTTGGCTTTTCGTGCGTCTTCAGCGCTTTGTGCAGGTGCTGAGTCAGTTGCGTTTGCAGTGTCGTCCGGCTCTGTTTGCTGAGCGGCTTTTTTGGCTTTCGCTCTGGCCACGGCAGCTGCAACTTTTGCCTTGCGGTCGTCTTCAGCACTACCTTGTGAATCAGCTACCAGAGCTTCGGCTTGCTGGGCTTTTTTAGCTTTTGCTCTGGCCAGTGCTGCGGCTACTTTATCTTTTGCTCCGCTGTCTTCGCCAATGGCCGGTTGCGTGGCCTGCTTACGAGCAGCGGCAGCTTTTGTATGCTTGGCTTCTCGTTCCTGCTTTTCTTTTTCAAGGCGGGCCTTGCGGGCTTCAAAACGCTGTTTGGATTTTTCTGCTTTGTCTTTATCGTCGCGCTGTATTCTGATTTGCGCCTTTGCCTTACGATAATAATGCACCAGCGGAATTTCACTGGGACAAACATAAGCACAGGCGCCGCACTCGATGCAGTCAAACAGGTTGTATTCTTCAGCTTTATCAAGCTCCAGAGCCTTACTGTGCCAGTACATTTGTTGTGGCAGCAGGCTTACCGGGCAGGCGTCGGCACAGGCACTACAGCGAATACATGCCAGCTCCCGTTGACTAAGGTTTAGTTCTTTCTTAGCGGGGACCAGCAGGCAGTTGGTGATTTTTACTACCGGTACCTCAACGGTGGGCAGTGTAAAGCCCATCATCGGGCCGCCCATGATCACCGTGGGCGCTTTTTGTTTCTTTAGCTGATACTGCGCCTGACTGAGCAGGTGCTCTATGGGAGTACCAATAAGTGCCCATACGTTCTGTGGTTTCTGCACGGCCTCACCGGTTACGGTAACCACTCGTTGTATTAATGGCTTACCGTGTAAAATGGCATCGGCGATGGCGTAGCAGGTGCCCACGTTAAACATCATCACACCAATGTCTGCCGGCAGGCCAGTTCTTGGCACTTCGCGCCCGGTTAACACCTGAATAAGTTGTTTCTCGCCGCCGGCCGGGTATTTTGTGGGGATTTGCACAACGCGAATTGCCGGCGTATCGGTACACACCTGCTGCATGGCTTTGAAAGCTTCAGGCTTATTGTCCTCAATGGCGATGATCACCACCTTCGGCTCAATCAGGTGACTCAGAATGTCGATTCCCTGGCGTATTTGCCAGGCAAACTCACGCATTAACCGGTCGTCGGCGGTAATATACGGTTCGCATTCCACCCCGTTAATAACCAGAAACTCAACTTTTTTGCGCGGGGTGGATTTAATATGAGTAGGAAAGCCCGCGCCGCCCATGCCGGCGATACCGGCCTCGCAAATAGCGCTGATCAGCGATGATTTGGTCTGTTGCTGGTAATCAGCGATAGGTTTGAGTTCTGTCCAGGTATCATTGCCATCCGCCTCGATAACTACACAGAGCTCTGGCAGACCACTGGGATGAGCCGTGGTGCGTTCTTCAATTGCCGTGACCAATCCCGAAGTTGGCGCATGTACCGGCACTGAAAAAGGATGCGGGCTGCTGGTTAGCGTTTGCCCTTTTAAGACTTTATCGCCAACCGACACCAGGCAAGCGCCAGCGGTGCCAATATGTTGTTTTACCGGGATAACCAGCTGTTTGGGGAGTGGCAAGATGTTGATTGCTGTTTGATTGGACAGGTGCTTACGCCCGTCCGGGTGTACACCACCGGGGAAGGTCCAGAACTTTTGCTGGTCGATGCGCTCGACTATCTGCTCAAAATCATACGGCATATCAGGAAATCACTTTAACCGGAATGTCGCCACGGGGTGTTTGATTAAAATCCCACTGCCAGGAGGCGGTAGTGGGGTCCACCGTGACCATATCTATACAATCTACCGGGCAGGGCTCCACGCAGAGATCGCAGCCCGTGCAGGCATCGGTAATGACCGTGTGCATTTGTTTAGCTGCGCCAACGATGGCATCTACAGGGCAAGCCTGAATACACTTGGTACAGCCGATACATTCGTCTTCCCGGATGTAGGCAACTTTAGGCGCGGCATCTTCACCGTGCGCGGCATCCAGTGGTTTGGCTTCCACGCCCATCAGCTCAGCCAGCTCTTTAATGGTGGATTCGCCGCCCGGTGGGCACTTGTTGATGTCATCGCCATTGGCGATGGCTTCTGCATAGGGACGACAGCCCGGGTAGCCACACTGACCACACTGGGTCTGCGGAAGAATAGCATCAACCTGGTCAACCAACGGGTCGCCTTCCACTTTAAAGCGAACTGCTGCATAACCCAGAGCCAGCCCGAATGCCAGCGCCAGTAGACCCAGCGCAATTAATGAAGATAATAACATTACAACTTAACCAGTCCGCTAAAGCCCATAAAGGCCAGTGACATTAATCCGGCCGTTATCATAGCGATAGATGCGCCTTTAAATGGCGTAGGAACGTCGGCTGCGGCCAGCCTTTCGCGCATAGCGGCGAACAAAATCATGGCCAGTGAAAACCCCACCGCGGCGCCGAAACCATAAACAATACTTTCTACCAGATTATGCTGTTCGGTGAGATTGAGCAGAGCCACCCCAAGTACTGCACAATTGGTGGTAATCAGGGGCAGGAAAATGCCCAGTAACCGGTACAGCGTAGGGCTGGTTTTGTGAACGACCATTTCGGTAAACTGAACCACTACGGCAATGACCAGAATAAAGCTTAGTGTGCGCAAGAAACTGATACCCAAAGGCTGCAGCAAGTAGGTTTCAACCAGGTAGCTGCACACCGATGCCAGCGTTAGCACGAAGGTGGTAGCCATTGACATGCCTATGGCGGTTTCGAGCTTACTGGACACACCCATAAACGGGCAGAGTCCGAGAAACTTCACCAGAACAAAGTTATTTACCAGGACTGTACTGATCAGTAACAGTAGAAATTCGGTCATCAGGTTTTGCTTACGCCGTTATTCAGAATTTTGCCATCAGGGCCTGTTTGACTAAGTTGCCGGACAGGCCGTAAATATTAGCTCCGTATTATCTAATATTTTGCTCACAATTAACAATGTTGTTCGACTTAGTTTTTGCTAGCTAACCGATTGATTGACGATGTATTACACCGATCGGGCCTTCGTATGCGGAACCGGCGGGTGAAGATCAGTTACCGT
>DDJQ01000092.1:13384-20216 GCA_002339125.1 Alteromonadaceae bacterium UBA2620 | reverse complement strand
TCAACGACTCTGACCCCTTGATTTGCTTGCTTAACTGGTTAGGTTTGCCAAATAATTCAGAAACTCAGGATTTAATCAAAACAGTATTACAAGCATGACCATACGGACCAATCAATCACACGGAAGTATTGTTAAGAGCAGCTTTAACGCACCGCGTTGGGCACGTAACCGGCATATTCAAACCATCTGGCCGCGCTTTATTCAGCGCCGCTTACCACTGACATACACCATGGAGCGCATTAAGCTCGACGACGGTGATTTTCTGGATTTGGCCTGGGGGCCCGCGCCGCACCTATTAACCGGGATGGTGGTGATGTTCCACGGCCTGGAAGGCTCCATGCACTCCCATTACGCCAACGATATGATGGCTACTCTCAGCCAGGGCGGCTGGCAGGTGGTGATGATGCACTTTCGTGGTTGCAGTGGCGAGATTAACTTAACGCCAAGAGCGTATCACTCCGGTGAAACCGGCGATCCGGCTTGGGTAATCAATCTTTTGCAGCAACGCTACCCTGATACACCTAAAGCCGCTATTGGCTTTTCCCTGGGTGGTAATATGCTGCTTAAACTGCTCGGTGAACACCCGGACAGCCTGGGGTTAAAAGCCGCGGTAGCAGTGTCGGCACCGTTAAAACTCGATGAGTGTGCTACCAGCGTAAATCAGGGCTTTTCTAAGGTGTATCAGAAGTACCTGCTTGGCAGCATGAAGAACAACCTGCTCAAGAAAATGCAGCGCATTGATTACCGCGATATTTTGCAAATCAGCGAAGCCGATGTTGAAGGCATACAAACGTTCTGGCAATTTGATAATCTGGTCACCGCTCCGCTGCATGGTTATGCCGATGCCAAAGATTACTACGAGAAGTGCAGCGCCTATTATTTTTTAAAAGCCATTCATTGCCCTACGCTTATTCTGCATGCGCTGGACGACCCCTTTATGAATCATCTGGTGATCCCGCGGGAGCAGGAACTGGCGCATAACGTAACCGTTGAACTCAGTGAAACCGGCGGCCACGTGGGTTTTATGCAGGGCACACCAACGAAGCCAGAGGTGTGGCTGCATCAACGAGTGCTGCGTTTTGTTAGCGATTATTTACCCACAACTACGGAGTCTGCATGATTATCCCTATCGATGAACTTACACCGGATACGCTAAATAATATTGCACGGGAGTTTGTGCTGCGTGAAGGCACCGATTACGGCGAAATTGAGGCGGCGTTTGCTGATAAGGTTGAGCAAGTCATTGTCAAACTCAAAAGCGGCGAGGCAATTCTAGTGTATTCTGAGCTGCATGAGACTGTAGATATCCGCCCCGCCGACAGCTACCAACCAGCCGGTGAAGAATAGGCCTTGAGCGCTAACGGGCTGTAAAGGCATAAAATCTTTTCAAAGTATTTCTGAGTGTTGACCAATCTTTCAACAGCGCGCATGCTGGGATTAACAATATACTCATAGCCGATTGTGTGGCTGTGGGTAAATCTTATAAACCTTACTCTAACGACACAAGAGAACATTATGAGAACACTCTCTGTAATTGCAGCGGGCGTGATGTCTGTCTGGTTGATGGGCTGTAGTCAGCCAGCGCAGAATGATGCACAGTCCGGTAGTGCGGCGGCTATGCCGGATGCCAAAACCATCGCCGATGCTGCCAGCGGCGTAGATATGAACGTGGATTACAATGTCCCGGTAGAATATTTCAAGCTCGACAATGGCCTTAAAGTGGTTTTATCCAAAGACGATACCGCCCCTACGGTTACCGTTGCGGTGTACTACAACATCGGGTTTCGGAATGAGCCAAAAGACCGTACCGGCTTTGCTCATTTGTTTGAGCATATGATGTTTCAGGGCTCCGAAAACCTTGGCAAGATGGAGTTCATTAAATTGGTAAATGATAACGGCGGCGTACTAAATGGCTCGACCCGTTTTGACTTCACCAATTATTTTGAGATTGTCCCGGCGCACAAACTGGAAACCTTTTTATGGGCTGAAGCCGATCGAATGAAAGGTCTGGCCATCACTCAGGAAAACCTGACTAACCAGCAGGGCGTGGTGAAAAACGAGGTAAAAGTCAATGTGCTTAACCAGCCTTATGGTGGTTTCCCCTGGCTGGACATGCCTCAGTATGCCTTTAATAACTGGTATAACGCGCACAATTTTTACGGTGATTTGGCCGACCTGGACGCGGCCAATCTTGAAGATGTGGCGGGATTTTTTGACATGTACTATGCGCCGAATAATGCTGCGCTCGCTGTGGTAGGCGATATTGATGTGGCCGAAGCAAAAGCCATGATCGAGAAGTACTTTGGTGATATTCCGGCGGCTGAGATCGCGCCGCAGCCGGATTTATCTGAGCTACGCCAGGAAAAAGAAAAGGTCTTTAATAAATACGATAAGCTGGCGCCTAAACCAGCCTATGCCTTTGCCTATAAAATGCCGCCAAGGGATACCCCTGAATACTATGCCATGGGCATCATCGACCAGATCCTGGTGCAGGGTGAAGACAGCCTGTTGTATCAGGAACTGGTAAAAAATAAACAAATTACCGGCAGTGTGGGTGGCGGGATTAACTACCTGCTTGGCAATATGTTTAACTACAACGGCCCCATGTTATGGATGAGCTCCTTTACCCACGACGACACCGTGAGCCAGGAAACTATTACCTCTGCTATTGATTCTGTGGTTAATCAGTTAGCTGAAAAACCTCTCAGCGAAGAAGAGATGTCACGAGCGATCGTGAAGATCCGTTCCAGTCTGTTCGATTCCATCGACGGTTTCTACGGTTTCGGCCGCGCCGATCTGCTGGCCAGTTTTGCGTTGTTTGACGATAAACCGCAAAAGATCAATGAACTGGAAGCCAACTTTAAGCAGGTAACCCCGGAGCTTATTATGCAAACGGTGAAAGACTACCTGCGCCCCACCAATCGCACCATTCTTACCGTTACGCCCGGAGAAGCGCCGGCCGACGAATCACAGGCACAGGGAGAATAACCATGAAATTAGTCAAAACACTTCTGGCTTCTTCGCTTTTAACGGTGCTGACATTGTCGGTGAGCGCTAAGGAAATGCCACCGGCTGGTGGTACGCCAGGCGATTTTACCGTACCTGCTACACAGGAAATGACACTGGACAATGGCCTGAAGGTAACCTTTATTCCTTATGGCAGTACCCCTAAAGCCACTATCAGGCTGGTTACCAATACAGGTAATATTGATGATGGTGAAAAGGTCTGGCTAGCCGACCTGAGCTTCGATATGTTGCGTCAGGGCACAGACACCCAGTCTGCCAAGGCCCTCGCAGAAGCGGTTGCCAGTATGGGCGGTGAGATTGCAACCAGCGTGGGCATGGACTCCAGCTTTATAGGCATGGATGTACTTGGCGAATTTACCCCGGACGCGGTGGACGTACTGGCTGATATGGTGATGAACGCCAGCTTTGCTGAAGCCGACCTGGCGCGGCTTAAAACTGATAGCCAGCGTAACCTCGCAGTGCAAAAATCCAGTCCTTCCGGGATTGCTACCGAGGCTTTTTACCAGTCAATTTATGGTAATCATCCCTATGGCCGATTGTATCCCACCACTGAAAGCCTGGCGGCATTAACGGTAGATGATACGAAAACTTTTATTTCGTCTAACCTTGTGCCGAATCGGAGCCATTTATATGTGTCTGGCGTCTTTGATCAGACGGCCGTTAGTAAAGCCGTTAAAGCGGCATTTGCCGACTGGCAGGCAGGCGAGGCGCGGGCGGCAAAAACGGTGCTTACCAAACCGGGCCCTACCCTTGAGTTGATTGAGCGAGAAGGCGCACCACAGTCAACGTTGCGGCTGGGGCTGGCCACGGTAGATGCTACCCATCCGGACTATACCAAACTCAGCGTAATGAACACCCTGCTGGGTGGCGCATTCTCCAGCCGCATTACTACCAACATTCGTGAAGATAAAGGCTACACCTATTCGCCGCGTTCTGCTGTGGTCGACCGGGTTGGCAGTGCGGTATGGTATGAAGGGGCAGATGTGACTGCCGAAGTCACCGGCGCATCCCTGGTCGAAATTTTTAAAGAGATTGAATTGCTGGCCAGCGAAGCCCCCACGGCTGAGGAGCTTAAAGGCGTGCAAAACTACATGGCGGGTATTTTTGTACTGCGCAATTCTTCGCGAAGCGCGATTATTTCGCAGTTAGCGTTTTTAGAGCTGCATGGTCTGGATAAAACATACCTTACTGACTATGTGCAGAATGTGCATGGTGTGACACCCGAGGAAGTGAGTAATATTGCGAGAAAATACCTGGACAGTGCCAGTATGCACCTGACCATTGTGGGCGATACGGCAACGGTCACGCCACAGTTAAAAGAAGTTAAAGCACTACAAGCCTATCAGTAGGAGCAAGATAACGCTGAACTAAACAAAAAAATGCCGGACCCACATCCGGCATTTTACTTCTGAGGGATTGAGGAATAAAAAGCCCCGCCTCGTCCTTGTATGCAGGGCGTAAACTGCTAATTAAAACGCGTAACGGGCGGAAAGCTGAAATACATCCGCGTCGTCCATAAACTCATAATTGGCACCTACCGCAAATTGCGGGTTGAAGTAGTAATAGGCACCGGCTTTTAGGGTAATGTCGCCGTCGTCTAAATCCAGGTAGCCCAGCTCACCGTTTACTTCCAGCTCAGGTGTTAACATGCTGCGTACCCCTGCATTCAGGCTGTAGCCATTGTCATCGTAAAAATCCGCATCAATGCGTTCGAAATTCGCGCCAACATAGGCATCGGTCGTGCTATTTAAAGCTAAGCGATAACCACCACCAAGAGTCACAGTGGTGAAATCAATATTGCCGGTCTCTGCCCAGCCAAACTCGCCGTTCACGTAAAAGTTGGGATCGAGTAAATACTTCCCATTAACCTGTAAACCGTCCGGATCGAAGCCACCATCGCCGTCATAGCTCAGGTAACCGCCTTCTACATAGCGCCAGTCGGGCGTATCAGCAGCAGCGGATAGCGAAAACATGGAAGCCGACAACGCGGTGATGGCGATAATTGAAGATGCTTTCATCGTGGTACTCCTTAAGAAAAAACATAAAGCGTTTTGCTGTCAGGACTATCGCAAGCATTGGGCCAAGGTGTAAAAATAAGTTAAGTAAAAGCAAATTAATGCTTACTAAACAGTTGTTTATATACTTTTAAGAACGTTTTTCGGAAAGGTTGAAGTGGTGTTTAGGTTGATTTTTAAACAAGTGTTTTGTCAAAAGTGTTGCTAAATACCTACACCTGATTAGCCTAAAGTATAATTTTCACGGTGTGTTTTTTGAACAGAAAGACTCATCATGAATTAATTTAGTCTCTAACCTACTAATAAGTAATGTTTTTATTTTAATTTGTGTGCAAAGTAACAAGGTTGGATCGGCATTTGCTCTAGTCACTGTAGTTTTTCTGGCTGCTTTGAATCAAATGGAGATAGCAATGCCACCAACCAAACGGTTTTTACCTCATTATCTGGCTGCATTATCAGCCGGCGGTCCGGTTTTCAGTGACCGCACAATCGTTTATTCAGTACGTGCGTTCGCATGTGTCATTCTTATGCTATGCGGCGCGGCAGTGACTCAGGCCGAAGAAGTGTCAGCGCAAAACCTGCCACCCGAATCAGCGCCTATTTTAAACAGCGTAATTGAAGAAGCTCGTCAGTCGGCTACCCAGGCCTACGAAACAGACGATCATGAACTGTCTGACGCGCTAAAAGAAATGAACTACCAAACTTACCGAGCAATCCGTTTTAAAGCCGACAAGAGCTTATGGCGCGGTGAGAATCCTTATGAAGTACAGTTTTTCCACCCTGGCTTTTTGTATCAGCAGCCGGTCACTGTATACACTATCGGCGCAGACAATCAGCCCAAACGTTTACCGTTCGAGCGTGAAGCGTTCCGCTATGATGGCGATGCCGCTCCGCTGGCAAAGGAAACCGACGATGACAATGGCTATGCCGGTTTTCGTATTCACTTCCCGATTAAAAACCAACAATACAAAGACGAATTTGCCGTATTCCTGGGCGCTTCTTATTTCCGCCTGATTGGTAAAGAGCATGTCTACGGCATTTCAGCGCGAGGCCTGGCTATCGATACTGGCCTGCCTGAAGGGGAAGAGTTTCCGCATTTCACCAAGTTCTGGCTAATTGAGCCGGGTCAGGGTCAACCCATGATGATTTATGCCCGCCTGGAGAGCCCCTCGGTAAGCGGCGCCTATAAATTTATTATTACTCCGGGTGACGAGACCAACGTAAAAGTACAAAGCTGGTTATTTGCTCGCGAAGACGTTGCCAAGCTTGGCGTTGCCCCTTTCACCAGTATGTTTTTATACGGTGAAAATACGGCTGTAGTGCCCGACGATTATCGTCCTGAAGTGCACGACAGTGATGGTGTGAACATGATCACCGAGAGCGGCGAACAAATCTGGCGTGTACTGACTAACCCTGCACAACTGCAAATCACGTCGATGAGTGACAGTGCGCCAAAAGGGTTTGGTGTCATGCAACGCGACACCGACTTTGCCAGCTACCTTGATGGCGAAGCGAATTATCACCAGCGCCCGGGTTTATGGGTAACACCACAGGCGGGGTTTGAAAAAGGCCGTCTGGAAGTGGTGGAAATCCCCACTAAATCTGAAACCCACGACAACATTGTGGCTTACTGGGTACCTGAGGCACCTTTTGTGGCCGGTGAAAGCCGCTACTTCGCTTACCAGCTTGAAACGGTAACCGGTGCCCGCGACAGCGACTTAGCTACGGTTGTGCGCACTCGTCAGGGCGCTACCGTATTACCGGGCGAAGAACCTCAGGAGTCGCAAACC
>DDJQ01000092.1:0-13058 GCA_002339125.1 Alteromonadaceae bacterium UBA2620 | reverse complement strand
ACCCGCCGTTTTTCTATCGATTTTAAGGTGCCTGAAGGCATGAGCATTGCGCCTGAAATGCTAAACCTTACAGCTACCACCAACCAGGGACAGATCCAGCAGGCGCGCGTGTTCCCGGTTAACAGCGGTAAATTATTGCGCGCAACTTTTCTGCTAACTCCGCAGGCCGGTCAGCCAGCGGATATGCGTCTTTACATTCATCAAGAAAACCAACGTGTTAGTGAGGTATGGAACTATGTCTATCATGCAGAATAATACTCACTCTGACTCTGAAGGAAGTACTCCAAAGGCAACGCCTGTATTGCGGGCGTGGGGTTCAGGCGTACGATTATCAATAATGGCGATTCTGGCCATTCCCACCGCAGCATTAGCCGGGTGGAGCCTGTACGAAATTTTTAAACCTAACGTGTTAACCGAAATGGAAATTGCCCAGCTGGCATTAAGTATGATGCTGTTTTTGTGGCTGGCGATGTCGTTCTGGACAGCGGTGATCGGCTTTGTATTAAAGCTGTTTAATATCGATCCGCTCAGTATGCGTAAAGCACAACCCGCACCTCGCACCGATGCGCCGCTCACCAAGCGCCACGCCGTGGTAATGCCGGTGTATAACGAAGACACCCGCCGTATTATGGTGGGCTTCGAAGCCTGCGTACGTGAATTGCTGGATACTGACAACGGCAAGCAATACGACTTCTACATGCTCAGTGACACCACCAAGCCGGAAATGGCCGAGGCCGAACTGGCCGCCTGGGAAGCGCTAACCGCTCGTTTAGGCGATAAAAGCAGTCAGGTGTTCTATCGTCGTCGTGAGAAAAACACCGGCCGTAAGGTGGGGAATCTGGCCGACTTCTGTCAGCGCTGGGGGAATCGTTACGAAGCGATGATTGTGCTGGATGCCGACAGTATTATGTCCGGCGAGCGTATGAACGATCTGGCTTACCGCATTGAGCAAAACCCGGATACCGCGCTCGTTCAGACCATTCCAATGCCTGTACGTCAGCATACGTTCTTTGCGCGCTTTGTGCAGTTTGCTGCGCATCTGTATAGCCCGATGCTGGCTACCGGTTTGTCATTCTGGCAAACCGACAGTGCCAACTACTGGGGCCACAATGCGATTATCCGCGTGGAACCTTTTATGCAACACTGTGGATTACCCACGCTGGAGGGCAAAGAACCCTTTGGCGGTGACATTTTAAGTCATGACTTTGTGGAAGCGGCTTTATTACGTCGCGCTGGCTGGCAGTGCTTTTTGTTAACGGATACTACCGGCAGTTATGAGGAAGTACCGTCTAACATGATTGAATACGCTACCCGCGACCGCCGTTGGGTACAGGGTAATATCCAGCATTTAGGCTTGTTGGGGGTTAAAGGCTTAAAAGCGACCAGCCGTCTGCATTTTGTGTTTGGTGCTTTCGCTTATATTTCGTCATTGTTACTGCTGCTGGTACTGGCATTCGGTACCGCCGATGCGCTCTATCGTGCCTTAACTCCGGTGGAATTCTTTACTGCTGAATATCAGTTGTTCCCGGACTGGCAGATTGCCCGACAGGGGTTGATGGTGGCCACCATGTGGGGAACGGCAGCGCTGTTATTTATGCCTAAAGTGCTGGGCCTGATCCTGGCGTTGATCCAGCGTCGCGACGAATTTGGTGGTGCATGGCGCTTAATAAAAGGCGGCGTGATGGAGCTGGCCATGGCGATTCTTATTGCACCGCTGATGATGTTTTACCACAGCTACTTTGTGATCAGCGTATTTGCCGGTATTTCAGTGAAATGGGAAGCCCAGGCCCGTGAAGGCAGTATGGTGCCGTGGATGGATTCACTTAAACGCTCAAAAGTAGCGACTATCGTCGCTTTAGCCTGGGGCGCAGCTACGTTCATCTACACACCGGCTCTGTTTATCTGGCTGTTACCAGTATTAATCGGACTCGTTCTGGCAGCGCCGCTGATCCGCATCACCTCCAGCCTTGGCCTTGGCCGGGCGGCCATGCGTGGCGGTATCTTCGTGATCCAGGACGAAATCAACGAATGCCGCGCACTAAAACGGGTTCGTATTGGGATGGCAAACATTGAACACAGTGAAGCTGGCAATGTGAAAGCCCCGGTACCGGCATTGCCTGAAAGTAGCTGGCAGCCTATGGTGATTCAGGATTTCAGTGCTTACCCTGAACCGCGAACGCCACTGGCGCCCGAAGCAGCGTAATAGCCTGATAACTACCATTAAAAGCCGTCGTATGACGGCTTTTTGGGTTAAGGCCGTTATGTTTCTTATTGGTGGTGGTCGTAGTCTTTTCCGATCTATACGGCGCGACGCCGCGTAGCTAACTGCATACTTAAGCACAAATTACCAGTTTAAATAACCAGTGTCCCCAGCTTAAATTGTACCCGGAGGTTCACTTAGCTCGCCCGCTTTAAAATGAATGGAGGCAGTATGGAACAGAAGCAGCCTGTTACGCCAATGCTATCGCTCGCACTCACTCCGGTGATATTGACGCTGATTATTCTGGGCACTCAGATATTCTACTTCGGTGTATTTGAGCCTCATATTCCCCTGGCGATTGGCATTGCGTTGGCCAGCTTTGTGGGCATTTACTTAGGGCTCAACTGGGAAGAAATTCGAGCTGGTATTTTTAAAGTTATCCATGTGGCCCTGCCATCGGTAAGTGTACTGATTGTGGTTGGCATGATGATCGGCATATGGATTGCCAGCGGTACCGTACCAACCATCATCTATTACGGTTTAAAAACACTTTCCCCTGAGATCTTTCTGGCGGCGGGCATGGTGATATGTGCCGTGGTAGCCGTTTCCCTTGGTACCAGTTGGGGAAGTGTGGGAACTGTTGGTCTGGCACTGATGGGCATCGGCGATGGGTTTGATATCCCTTTTACTGGACCGCCGGTGCGGTAGTGTCGGGTGCATTCTTCGGCGATAAGGTCTCGCCCCTTTCAGACACTACCAACCTCGCACCTGCCGTCACTGGCACCGATGTGTTCTCTCATATACAAAATATGATGGCGACCACTATTCCCGCCATGGTTATTGCCTTTCTGATTTATATTGGGGTCGGGTATTTTGTTATCGATACGCAAAGTGCTTCGTTTGAAAAAATCGAAGGGATTACGGCAGCGTTAGAAGACAATTTTTATATCTCTGCCTGGGCTTTACTTCCTGCTTTAGTGGTTATGCTGCTGGCGCTGAAGAAATTCCCGCCACTTCCCTCATTATTTGCAGGGGTAATTGTAGGCGGCGCGTTTGCCATGGCGACTCAGGGGCAAAGCCTACAGTCGGTCTTTGACTATGCGAATAACGGCTACAGTATTCAAACCAATATCAGCGAGATAGACAACCTGCTCAATCGTGGTGGTATTCAATCCATGATGTGGACCATATCACTGGTACTGATCGCCTTAAGCTTTGGCGGTGCACTGGAAACCACGGGTTGTCTGCGAAGTATTATTAATTCCATTAAGAGCAAGGTTAAAACCTTTGCCGGTACTCAGGTGGCTTCAGTAGGAACGGCGTTCGCGACCAATCTGGTGGCAGGTGACCCATACTTATCGGTAGCATTACCAGGTCGGATGTTTTCACCTGTCTACCGCGGCATGGGGTATTCAACGTTAAACCTATCGCGAGGCGTTGAGGAAGGAGGAACATTAATGTCGCCTCTGATCCCCTGGAATGCCGGTGGCACGTTTGTTATCTCAGCGCTTGGCATTGGCATTGCTGGCGATAGTTTAGAAAACTTACTGTACATCCCTCTGGCCTTCGCTTGCTGGACAGCGCCTTTGATCGGGATATTTTATGCCTACCTTGGTTGGTTCTCACCCAAAGCAACAGACGAGGAACGCGAAGAATGGGAATCATCTGGCGCTGACATCGCAAAGTTTAATGATGACGGAACGCCCGTGGCGAATTAGCTTAAGCAAAGCAAGCCGCTGAATGCGGGTTATATTCCTGTAATCGCGAAGTCTATTGCGTCTATAAGCAAATCTCTGTGTTGCTCCAGAGAACCAATGCGATCACGTAACACCTCCTCGGGTATAGCGCTCAATTGCTGAGCAAGGAATAAATAAGTTTCTCCTTCGTACTCTATCTCCGGCGTCAACTTTTTCATATACAGGCTGCTTTTGGTACTCCTTTTGATTAATGGTACCGTTAGCCGTGTTGCTAATTGATCGATAACAGAATTCTGGACATCAACAAGCAGTGGATAGGCCTTACTCGTTTTCTTGCTTGGATTTCTGTAAACATCAAACTGAGCCATTAAAAATGCCTGTATTCATCACTTATACAACCATTTTCGCTTACAAATTCGTTATATGCCGATATCGCAGCCTTATTTTCCTGTTTCCATTTCTCCGCTTCAACACTCTTGAGCTTGTCTTTAAGTGCTTGCTCCAAAGTCGCGGATAAGTTCACTTTTAAGCTCCTAGCTTTCTGCAATAAATCGCTGTTTAGGCTTAAGTTTGTTGCTTTTTTTGGGGCATTGATGTCATATAAATCTTGCATTTCATCACTCCAGTAAAATTCAAAATTTAGTATACGCATACACATGCGCATTGACAAGTGTGATTAGAATACAACCAATCAAGGCGCTCGACTCGCCCGCTGGACGCTTAAACCCGGGCAGCGTTACTTCGATGCTTACTTTAAGCTGCAATTCAGAGCTAACCGTCACTGAAAGTATCCAGGTACAGTGCTTCTACCTTATCCCTGGCCCACTGTGTTTTGCGCAAAAACTTTAGCGACGATTTAATCGACGGATCGTTATTAAAGCAATTGACTCTGATTTGCTGATACAGCCCTTCCCAACCATAGTGTTGCTGCAGGCGGGTAAGGATCTTTTCCAGCGTCAGGCCGTGTAACGGATTGTTGGGCTGTTGGTTCAAGGTGAGCGCTCTGTCGCGATAATTGTGTGGGTATTATCGCGTGTTGCCGCTGGCCTGAAAAGCTCTTATTGGCCGGGTAGGGGTAATAGCCGGGTTAGTACGCTTTTGAATGACTTGCCCACTTTAAGTCGCATCTGATTGTCCAGTAACACTGAGTCACTGTCTTTTCCTATGACTGCGTTATTGCGTACTACAAAGGATTTATGGATTTGGCTAAAGGCCTGTGCGGGCAGTTCTGCCAGTAGCTTCTTTAACGTGCTGTTGGCCAGTAGCATGCTATCGCCCTGCCACACCTTGACGTAGTTGCCATAGGCTTCCAGATAGCTGATGTCTCGCAGGCTTACTTTTCGTAGTTCGCGGTCTACTTTAATCACAATCTCTTTGGGTGTTTGTGCTGGTTTGTTAGCCGCGCTTCGCTGACGAATCTTATCCATGGCTGAAGTAAGGCGGGCTTCACTCACCGGCTTCAACAGGTAATCGGTCACATCCAGTTCGAAGCCCTGCAGGGCGAATTCCTCGTAGGCGCTGACGATAATCACCTGGGGTCGGTTAGCCATTACCTTAAGCATATCCATGCCGTTTAGCAGCGGCATATTAATATCGAGGAAAATCAAATCGGCGCGGTTAGAGGCTAGCCAGGCCAGCGCCTCGGCGGCGTTATGGCATTGCTTTACCACTTTTACGTCCCGGTGACTGGCCAGGTGATGCAAAATGACTTTATGGGCTAACGGCTCATCATCCACAATCAATGCGTTTAGCATGGCGTAAGCTCCATTTGCAATCGGGTGTACCAGTGAGTACCGCGCTGTTCGCTAAGCAGCTCGTGGCGATTAGCGTATTGCAGGCTTAAGCTGCGCCGCAGGTTATCCAGCCCCAGCCCACTGTTGCCCTTATCGACTGGCGCTTGTGCGTTCTGGCCTATGGGATTTTCACATTCAAATACCAGAAGGTTATCATCCAGTGTGAGTGCTAACTTAAGTTCGCAGGGCTTGGCGGCTTTTTCGATGCCATGTTTAAAGGCATTTTCCAGCACAATGATCAGTAACAGCGGAGGCATTTGCCAGCGTTCAGCCCGGGTTGGCCAGGTACACTGAAAGTGACAGTCATCGGTATAGCGCATGGATTGCAGTGCCAGATAGTCCTGTAAATAGCGCACGTCATCGGCCAGGGATACCTGTTCTTTCTGGCCCTGATAAACCGTGTAGCGTAACAGCCCGGCCAGTTTTTCCACCATGTCCGGAGCCTGTGGTGAACGCTCCAGACACAGCGCATACAAGTTATTCAGGGTATTAAACAAAAAGTGGGGATTTACCTGTTGTTGCAGCATTTGCAACTCGGTGCGGGTTTGTCGGCGGGCAATATCCGCTACTCTGGCATCCTGAGACTTGCGCTCAAACGCCAGAATAATAGGGGTGCTGAACATCAACAGCCAAAAGGTCATCTGACTGTTAAAGGGGTCAAATGGGTTATGGTTTTCCGACGGAAGTAAGGTGAAATCTGTCACATTATTCAACGGCATCAATAACAGCAGCGCGCTTATCGGTGTGCTGAACAGCAGAATAAAGATGAGTCCACCGGCCAGAAACGGTATTAAACCATGCATCGCTAATAAGCGGCGGATCAGCACATAACGGTTAAACCAGTATACGCCGAATAGCACCAGCGCCATCAGACTGAATTGCCAGAAATAGTGCATAAACAGCGGCAACTGCTCTACGATCAGGTTAAAGTCGATGATCATCTGTAATGGCTGATTAACCATGGGGTTGTCTGTGTACAGAAAAACGCCTGCCATGGTAAAGGCCCATAAAAACAAGCTTAGGGCCACCATGAAGTCTAATGATAACAGGTGTGCAATCCAGCTTCGAGGGCCTTGCTTAACCTGTCCGTAGAATTTATGTATGAACCACAGCACGCTGGCGACAATGGCTAATACTACACCTTGCATCTCCAGCAACAGCCACTGCCCGTACGCGTGGATCGTATGAGCCAGAATATTGCTTAACAGCGGGTAACCGATAAACCCGCTTAACCAGATGAGCAGCGCGGGTCTGCCAGAAAGTGTTGAGGCCAGATAATGGCACACAAAAAACGGCAGCATCTCCACCAGCAGTTGGCCATGCACCGCCAGATAAGTGGTGGCATCGGGTTGTTGGTAGGAAAGAAAACGAATCGCCGCTTCCAGCAACAGGGCGGCAAAAATCGGTAGCAGTAGCAAACTGTTTTTGCGCAAATTAAACACCATGTTGCTGAACCCTTGAATAAATAAAGCTGCCAAAGTCTGCCTGATAGGCGCGGCCTGCACACGTTGTGAATGATGAACCTACGCAATTTAATGATGAAAGTAAAACCTGTTGCGGCCGGAGCCCTGTTTAAGTCATCGCAACAAGGTTTTTACTCCACCCGGTACTGAATAAACCACTCTTTTGTCGTTTGTCACCGCAAACTTATGCTTTGTCATCCCTTGCTGTTTAGCCGTTAATCAGCTTGGTAGGTTAAGGCCATTCTCGTTTCACATTCAGGATGATGACCCCATGCTTACCATGACCGACGTGTCTAAAACCTATTCAGATGGCACCAAAGCGCTGAATGATATTTCCTTAACCTTGCCGGCGGGCATGGTAGGCCTTTTAGGCCCCAATGGTGCAGGCAAATCCAGCTTAATGCGCACTCTGGCTTGTTTACAGGCACCAGACAGCGGGCAGATTAGCTTTAACAATACGGATATTCAGCAATCACCGCAGCGTTTGCGTGAACAGCTTGGCTACTTACCCCAGTCTTTCGGGGTGTATCCACACATGAGTTGCGTGGCGCTACTTGAGCACATTGCCGCACTTAAAAAAATTCCGCGTAAGCAGGCTAAACAGCAAATAGAGGAATTACTAACGCTAACCAATCTGACAGCATTTGCCGGTAAGCGCGTAAGCACCTTTTCCGGCGGCATGCGACAACGATTTGGCATTGCCCAGGCACTGCTCGGCGACCCAAAGTTATTGATCATGGATGAGCCCACGGCAGGGCTCGACCCGCAGGAGCGCCAGCGATTGCACAGCGTGCTCATCCGCCTGAGCCAGAATAAGCTGGTATTGCTTTCCACTCATATTGTGGAAGACATTGAGCACCTGTGTCCTCATGCCGCCATTATGATGCAGGGCGCCATCGTCGATAGCGGTGCTATTCCCGCGCTCATTGCGCCAATGCAAAACAACGTGTGGGAAACCTCAGCAAAACCCGCAGAAGGCATATTATTGGGTGAGCGTTATCACTTCGGCCAGCCAGTATGGCGGGTGTGCCATCATGAACCGCCTGGTGCTGATGCCGTAGCCTGCCGGGCAACCTTGCAGGACCGCTACTTTCTTGAACTGGCCAGGCGGGAGACGAACTGATGCTTCTCGCTAATGAATGGCGTTTATATGTGCGCCAGCCTCTGGTGTGGTTAGGTGCACTGGGTCTCCCCGGATTGTCGGTATTGTTGGTGCAGGGCCTGACCGTTGCCGATTTACAGTTGGCAAAACGCCTTACCATGCTAAATATTACCGTGGTCATGCTGGCGCTGCCCGTGGTGGTGGCTGCGTTAACGCCTCCCCTACTGCAGCGTGACAGGCTCCACACTATGCAGGAGCTTGTTGGTGCGGCCAGAACGAGTGAGTTTACCCAACGGCTCAACCGGTTTGTGGCTTTTTTGAGTCTGGTGGCGGTGATCTGTTTATGCGGCTCGGTGCTGCAGCTATTAATGCTCAGTCAGCATCCGCTATTCGACGCCGGTATTATTCACACGGCGCTGAAAAACGGTTTGTTAATAGTCGCCCCGGCGTGCTTTTTGTATTGCGCTGCTGCGTTACTGATTGCTCAGAAGGTCAATAGTGCGCTGCCGGTATATGCCTTTTTTGCGCTGGTATGGATAGGTTATGTCATGCTGGCGTCTGTCACCGGCTCGCCTGTGCTGGCGGGGAGTAGCATTATTCACCCAACGATCTACGAGGCCATGCTGGTGGCTGATCCTTTGGGTTTTACGGCGATTTTTGCCCAGCTCACCGGCGATCAGACTGACTGGTCAGTCAACCCGAGCATTGCTCTGAATCGTATTGCCTGGCTGGCGCTTAGCGCAGTGCTGGTTTGGTTAGCATTGAACGCTCGAAATGCGTTAAATGAAAACACTAAACGCCTACCCTGGTGGCGTTTGAGGAGAACTGCGCCGCTGCCTGCCAGCAAAATTAAAATGCCTGCGGCCATTACTCATCATCCCTTTGCCGCGTTGCTTATGAACGCGACCAAAGCGTTACTGGTTAATCGTGTGATGCTGTTAGTACTGGCACTTTACGCTGGCGCGATTTTCTCCGAAGTGCTGGCGGCCATAGATTATGCAGAACCCCACTCAGTCATCACGCCGCTGAGTATTGATGCGCTCAATCGCGTTGTGTGGGATATGTTACCCTTTGCCGGCTGCGTACTCATGGCACTCTGGAGCTGGCAACTGGGCTGGCAAAATCAGCGTAACGGTGCCGCAGAAATGATCGCCGCAACCCCAATAAGCAACCACCAACTGGTCTCTGCTCAGGCCCTGACTATGGGTATTGCCTGGCTCGCTTTATTGAGTATCACGGCGGTGGCTGTTCTGGTGGCTCAACTGCTGGCAGATAGTGTTATTGAGGCAGGCGTATATGGGCAAATACTGGCAATGACAGGCCTGCCTGTATTGCTGTTTGGCTGGCTTTGCCTGGCACTTCACCATGTTATGCGTAGTGCGTTGATGGCAGGCGGGCTTTGCCTGCTGTTGCTGATGGTTAAGTTTACACCACTCCTTTCCCTGGCGGGCATTTCCCACCCTTTACTCGATATCGCCGGTACGCCGTTACAGCCTGCCGACTATCTAATCGGCTTCTCCCGCAGTGAACATACGTTTTGGCCTTACCTTATTACGTGGTCGGCAGTCACGGTTTGCGCACTGGTGCTGGCGGTAAACAAAACGCACCGCGGGGCAGGCTTTGCGCTGCGATCCTGGCGTTCCTTGTCTCGCTCTGGCTGGCTTGCTGTTGGTGTGGTAGTAGTGGTGCTAGTAGGTTTTCATCTGGCTTTACAACAAGAACGGCCTTACATGACACCCGACGCGCGACATGCTCTGCGCGCCGACTACGAAAAGCACTATGGCCACTGGGATGCGCGGGTTCAGCCGGTTGTTACGCACATTGATGCGCTGGTGGATTTTTTCCCGCAACAGCGCCAGGCAACGCTTAATCTCACACTGCACCTTAAAAACCGCGGTGATGAGGCGATTCATGAAGTGTTAGTGGGCAGTTATCCGGGCTTTAAACCCGAAATGCTAACGCTCAGCGGTGGGCAACTAACGTCTCAGAACGAGCGGTTACAGCAGTTTGTGTATCAACTGGACTCGCCATTACTGCCCGGCCAGATTCTGACCTTACAGGCAGAAATAGTGGTAAACGGCGCGCGCAGATGGTTACCTTCGGGGCATCAAATTCTGTTACCTGAATTCAGTTATTTACGCGGTATTCCATTGCTACCCAATATTGGTTTTAACCGGCAGTACACGCTACGTGATGAAGTGCTCAGGGAAGAACTTGGCCTGGCGGCGCTGGATATGCCGTTGCCTAGTACCTTTGTGGATAAAGCCCCGGTCACAACATTACAATCGACCCCGGCTACCCTTCGCAGCGTTGTCTCTTCGCCGGTTTCACATACCGTGCACGCTCAGGGGCAAGTAGTTAACCAATGGCTAGCTGCTGGTCGTCGCTACATGGAATTTGCCACTGCTGAACCTGTTCGAAATATTCCGGTCTGGCTGGCTACAATGCAAACGAGTACCACCCATAGCGTGACGGCGGGTGAGGACTCTGTGGATATCAGTTTAACCGGCTTAACCCGCGATCTCACGAGTGGCTCAGAGATCAGCGCACAGCAGGTTCATATCCAGGCAGTTACCGACACCCTTGAATGGTTTTCGGCTCAACTTACCCCGTATCCTTACAAGCAGTTATCCTTACTGTTTACGCCAGAATTCGGTCCCAGTGGTTATGCGCTGCCACAGGTTATTTTAATGTCTCATCGCCTGGCGGTTCGGGCGCGCCCTGCGACAGATGCTGGGTTTGACCAGCGTTATCGGCGAACGGCGCATGAAGTGGCCCATCAGTGGTTCGGGCATCAGATTGGCTATGGTGTGGAGGCTGATGGTTCTTTTTTAATAGAATCACTGGCGAAATATGCCGAGTTGGTGCTGATTGAGCAGCGCTACGGTAAAGAGGCCATGCAATCGCTGGTGGACTATGAACGGCAGCGTTATCAGCACGCTTTGCGGGGCCGGTTAACAGCCACCAGAGCCATCATTGATGCCACCAGTTCGCCTGATGTGTATGCCAGAGCTACGTTGGTGTTTGCCAGGCTGCGTGAGCTGGTAGGCGACGAGCCCATTGTCAGCGTATTGAAACAGTTGCTCGAGCAGAACGCGCCGGGTAAGAAAAGTGTTACCTCGATGGATTTTGTGATCCGACTGCTGGCCTCGACTGATGCTCAATATCACGACGAAATAAGGCAACTGCTGCTGGGGCCAGAGGTAAAGGGGTTGCTGTAGAAACGAAAAAGGAGCAGATGGCTGCTCCTTTTTGTGGGGTTAAGCCAAAGGCTTATTCCATTTCAAAGGTCACCGAAAAGGTTACCGGGGACGTCTGAGTAATACTCTTTAAGCCTGCAATGTTTTGCAGCATGTCGAGGCCAGCCGTTAAACCAAAGGTTTCGGCACCAATCAGGGTGGGCGATACCGTGTTTACTACCATGGTATCGGCAGACACCTTGCTCACGCTCACGTTAAAGCTGACAGGTGCTTCCACACCGTGCAGCGACAGGGTGCCATCCACTTTTGCCGTAGTGCTGCTACCCGGTTGCAGTTTCATTAAGTCTGCGGGGACATCGGCGGTAAAGGTGGCGGCCGGAAACTTCGCCACGTTAAACAGCTTTTCCTGCATCCGCGTATTGCGAATAGGTATGTTGGTATTCACTGAGCTAAGTGGAACCTCAATCATCAGTTTACCGCTGTCTGACACTGAGCCGGAGAGCTCCTCGAAGGCGTGTACCTCGGTTACCTGGGCATTTTTGGTCGACATAAAGTGCAGGCTGGATTGCTCTGGTGCAACTGTCCAGTCGGCAAACGCCGGTGCTACCAGTAAACTGCTGAGAAGAACTAATGATTGCTTAAGCATAAAAACACTTACTCCCTAATATTGAATAATGTCCCGCCACGGTACATTTTGATCGCCCAGCACAATAAAATCCGGGTTCTCTAGCGTATTACGCTGATTGTAGCTAAGTGGCTCAAAATCAGCGGCATAGATGGCACCGCCTGCTTCCGAAACAATGCACTGAGATGCGCCGGTGTCCCACTCGCCGGTGACACCCAGACGCATAAAGGCGTCGGCTTTACCCTCGGCAATAAAGCAGGATTTCAACGAGCAACTGCCTAAAGGCAGGGTCTGATATACCCGCTTGGCACATAATTTAGAGATCACCCGTTCCCGCGGTTGACGACGGCTAATGGCCAGGATCACCACACTGTTGTGTGGGTCGTCCAGCTTACGTACGCTAATGGGGCCACTGGCTTCAGGCGAGTCTTTAAAAGCGCCATGTCCGGCCAGAGCGTAATACAGGCTTTGTCCGGGCGGCCAGAAAATCACCCCTATCTTAGGCTTGTTGTCTTCAATCAGCGCGATATTCACGGCAAAGTCGCCGCTGCGTGCGATAAATTCCTGGGTGCCGTCAATCGGATCGATTAACCAGTAACGCTGCCAGGTTTTGCGCTCTTCCAGACTGGCGTGTTTGGTTTCTTCCGAAAGGATCGGAATATCCGGTGACATTAGGGTGAGTATGTCGGTGATAATTTCGTTGGCTTTGTAATCGGCGCTGGTGACCGGTGATTCATCGGCTTTCTGGTAGCTTTCAAAATCGCCGACATCATACAACCGCATAATGGCTTCGCCAGCTTTCAGAGCGGCGTCTTTGGCTATCTGTAGCAAATCATGATCAGTATTATCAGGCATAGTCCGGATGCTCCTTTAACCACTTTTGAGCAAGAAACAGTGCAGCGATACAGCGTGCTTCAATAAAGTCTTCGCGAGCCAGCAGCTCGTCGGCCCGGTCAATGGGCCAGCGAACCAGCTCAA
>DDJQ01000122.1 GCA_002339125.1 Alteromonadaceae bacterium UBA2620 | reverse complement strand
ACGAAAGATCAACAGCCCCTAGCAATTTTTGATAACGCCAAGGGAATTTTCATATTCAAGCTCTAACGTTTTCCTTTTACCTAAATCTCAAAAATATATTTAAAACTCAATACCTTTTTCTTTCTGCTTGAAATCTAATCAAATCGAACAGGTATGAGTGCGAATACCCACGCATATACAGGCCTACAGCTGTATGCTTGCGGTAAAAAAATATATTCATATGATAGCAACCTGTTCGAATTGGTTGCACTTTTTTCAAGGAGTTGAATTTGTCAAGCCAAAGTTAAGGAGAAAATTGCTTTCTGCTTTTCTAGACAAAGTACCCCAAAGTTAATTTTAAAATTTGGTGTTTTTTAGTCCTTTTTAATTTGGTAATGCAATGTCTACTTTATTAGCTGTTTCAAAATTTGAAAATTTTTCTTTTATTAAGAAATTAAAGTCAATTAACATTTTAAGCTTCGTTAATTCAGGAAGAAGTTATCTTTCATTTAATATTAATAGTCTTTTTGTACTGGTTTTATTAATTGCAAACATTGAACACTTACATGCTAGCCAAGAGGGGACTTTGCTTGCGTCTTATAGCGATGTAGTTAGTGAGGAAAACAACCTTTTCGATAATCACACTGACCCCAATGATAATATATTTATAAAATATAGCCCTGCATCTGATGAATCAGTTTACAGAGTAAGTTGGTTTATCAACAATAAATGGGTGGGCAAACCAGAAGAAAACACATTGACATTTCCTGATTGGCCGCTAAGTCTCGATAAACTTGGAGAAGGCATTCACAAGATCGAAGCTCGAATTTTTGGTAGTCAAGGTAGTCCTGAGTACAGAACTGTTAACGAATATTTATTGGTTACATCAGAGATCGCTAATGGTGCAAGGATATTTACGGAGGAAATTGCGCAACCACAAAAGAACTATGTCAGAGTTATTCACTCAGAAACAAGAGGTCTAAATGCAATTACAACCGTGGAAGACTGGAATGCTATCAATGTAGACCAAACAACAGGCTTTGTACTTCAAATAGACTGGCATGATCTTACTCCAGACCTGCAATTTTATACCTTTGATGTAATCGACGAACTTCTCGAAAAGAAAAGAGATGGCGATAAAGTCTGGATAAAGTTAATGGATCGTACATTTCATTCCGGATGTTCAAAGCAATGGTATCCAGAGGGTATTAAAGTTATAAGTGGGAAGAATAATACGTGTTATGCCGACCATACAGATACACAAACATTTGAAGCATACAAAAGTACATTAGAAACTTTAGCTAGTTATTACAACGATAACGCAGATGTTGAAGGGTTTATATTCAATGAAACCGCTTACAGTGTGTATAATGTTGAAGAAAAAGCGATTTATTTTGGGCGGCTTATCCGATATCACAATGCTATTCAGAATACTTCCCCGGAGAAGTTCGTTGTACAGTATTTAAACTGGCCAAATGAATACAAACTATTTGAAAAATTCGTCCAAAACTTTTTGACATGGGGCAACTATCGAGGCGGAATTGGATGGCCGGACTCTGTACCTGATGAGCTTAACGCTTTCCAGCAATATGAGATTGCCAGGGATTATGGAGATTCGTTACTCATTTTCCCTGGAGCTCAAGGTGCACTCTTGGATTTATGCTCTGAAACACCATCGATTAAAACAATGCTTGAAGACAACCTAAATGTGGACATGGTTGTATGGGAAAATTGGTCTTCAAATTGTGATTATCAGAATGTATTACTAGATTTCCTCTACCTCGAGGAATACTAAATCCATAAGGGGTAGGGAGTCTGACTTGGCAAAGATTACTAATTCGATGCGTAAACTAAGCGCTACTCCTTTGGACCGACATTGAAACACTCTATAAAAAGAATAAACAATTAGGAAGGGGCACGGCCAACGCTTTGTGTTTAGCCGTGCATCTTAATTGTAGCGGTTTATTTTGCGACGGCGTCGTAGCGTGCCTCAAACCGCAGGAGTTTACTGTTTGGATCGACAATTACCACATCCTGCTCTGATACTTTAAGCGTATTTTCTGCTGGCAATTGTAAGGTGGTGACCTCACCATTTACCGATACTTCCACCGGCATCGGAAAAGGTAGGTCGTCTGGTACCAGCCAGGTAAGTGTCAGCGTATCACTGCTGCGTTGCTGGTGAAGCTCCGGCAGCTTAGGCTGATACAGATACACATCAAAAAACCAGCTGAAATCCTCGCCGGTTAACTCGTTAACCAGTTTAATAAAATCCCCGGTATTGCGGTACACAGTAGTAAACTGGCCGGGTTGAGGCGTAGCGGTGCCGTACAACAACGTGGTAACGGAATCAAAAAACGCCTGATCGCCAATCAGATAACGCAGTGAATGCATGATCCATGAGCCTTTGTAATAGATATCCAGTGCCGGACCAACGCCTCTTTCGTACACCTCTTCTACTTCCATCATTTTATTCGACACAATGGGGTGCGTGTTGATCAGGCCTTTGCGCTGGTTATTCAAATACGCTTTGTAGGCAATGTCACCATGCAGGTACTGAGCAAACAAAGGCTGCATGTAGCTGCCCAGCCCTTCGTGGATCCACATGTGATCCCAGTTGTCGTTAGTGACCTGATTACCAAAATACTCATGGGCAAATTCATGTTGCAGTAACCAGTCGAAGCCGAATTCATCCTTTTTGTATTCGTTGCCATAGGCGTTGATGGTTTGATGCTCCATACCCAGGTGCGGGGTTTGCACTACGCCTACTTTCTCATCGGCAAAGGGGTAAGGCCCGATCATTCGTTCAAAGAACGTTAGCATGGCAGGAATTTCGTCGACCAGCGCCTGGGCTTGCTCTGTATTGCCCGGCAAGTGGTAATACACAATGGGGTAGCTGTTGCCGTAAATGCTCTGGTAGGTGTCTTCGATTTTTTCGTACGGGGCAATATTCAGCGCAATACCATAGGTGTTATGTGCCGAGCGGGTTTGCCAGTGATACGTGCTCTCGTTAGCAGTGCTGGTGGTTTCTACCAGTACACCATTGCTCGCCGCTACCAGATTGTTAGGCACGGTTATGTAAATATCGGCAGTTTTGGGCTCTCCCATAGGCTGGTCGATACATGGCCAGAAGATGTCACAACCTTCGCCCTGTACTGCGGTAGCCAGCCAGGGCGAACCATCTGGCGTTTTATCCCACATTACACCGCCGTCCCAGGGCGCATTGGGCGGCGTACGCGGATGACCGTGATATTTCACCTGAACCGACACCGGAAAAGTTACTTCATTAGCCGGGTTGATAACCAGCTCGCCCTGTTGGTTAGAAAACTGCTCCGGCTCAATAGCTTCGCCGTTAAGCCAGACACCATCAATAGTGAATACGCTGTCGAGATCTACCGACACGGCTTTGGCTGGTTTAGCGGCATCCAGGGTAAGAATGGTATTGCCAAACAGCTGCTGTTTATCAAAATCAAAAGCGAAGTGCAGCTCAGCATGTTCAACACTTACGCCTTGTTGATAACGCGGGATTTCGCCGCCGCTTTTCAGGGTATAGGCCGTAGATAATTCGCCGGGAGTGGCAGCTGGAGTGTTGTTGCTTGATTGAGTAGTAGTGCAGGCGCTAAGGGCAACTGCAGTTGAAAGTAAAAGGCCTTGCCAGGCACGGATACATTCCATGTGTGAGCTCCGGATAAACTGTCGTTGTTATTGTTACTGCGATTATAGCGTTAAACAACGTGAAATCCTGATGCGAAGCTTTTGTTGAGCGTATTTTTAAGGCGTTAAACGAAAAGAGTGGCCGCGCCACTCTTTTTTATCATTAACCGATGGGGTTATTCGAACAACTCACCACGCAAATCTTCTAAGGTACTATGGGTGTGTACTTTAAGTAACTTTTTCACCAGTTTGGGTTCTTTGTTCATCCACGCGTCATAAATTTCTTCATGTTCGCGGTAGGCATCGGCCTCACGGTCGGGTGGCTCAAGGTGCTTACGAACATAACGTTCTGATAGCAGGTGGATCTTGAACAGCAGCTCCTGGGTGATTTTGCGGCCGGCGGGGGCCGACAGCGCCAAATGAAATTCCCGGTTTACGGTAACCGCTTCCGGTGATATTTCATTAGCCATACTTTGCAGACGTTTAAAAATCTCGGTAACCTTGGCTTTATCTTCCTCGGTAGCTTTTTTACAGCCCTGAGCGGCCGCCTCAGGCTCCAGCGTGGTCCGCAGATGAAAAACATCTTCGGCTTCGGCAAGGCTGAGTGGACGAACAATAAATCCACGGTTAGGGTGAGAGACTAATAAACCGTCTTGCTCCAGCCGGGTGAGTGCTTCACGCAGCGGGATCTTGCTTACTCCCAAATCCTGGGAGAGGGCGTCCTGACGAATGGGCTTTGCCGGGAACATATCGTTGGCAAGGATACGCTCACGAATAATTTCGTAAGCCTGTTCCGACAAAGTTTTAACCACAATTGACATGTATTAATGACTCCTAAACAGAAGTTTGGTGTTTCGTTATTTTTGGTATTTTATTGTTGTTATAGCGATAGTCTGACCAATTCTAGCGGTAGACTCCATGTCATACAGTATACTATCTGAGCTATGGCTGATAGCGCCGGACAGTCTGAGTGCTTTCTTTTTGCACAGTAGTGAAGGTTAAAGTTTGTTTTAAACGCTTTTCTGAATCATTGTGATGTTTTTTGATTCTTATTTACGGTTGTTTTGTGGCTGGTGGGGCAAGGCAGACTCTGCGCTGAGCGTCGGAATCTGCCCTGAGTTTGCAAATTTAAAGTGTAAAAATAGGTAGTTAGCCTCTCTCTATCGGGCTGTTAACGATTTCGTCAAATAGGGCCTGACTAATATATTGAGGGCGATAAGTGCCATGGTTATTAAGGATTTGACTGTAAAAGGCGCGTAAGTGGTTTCGCGAGCCTTTGAGCAAATTATTGTAAACCAGCTCAATATCCGGATTATCTACAATATCCTCACTCAGGCGCATAAGATCGTAGATATCAAGCTCCTCTACCTGGGCGCCAACATAAAGCCCTTCCAGCAGTGATATAGCGCCACTTTCGGTAAGCACCGTATACAGATAGGTAAACTCGGAGTTGCTGAAGCTGCCTACAGCGTTGTTGGTGACCGGATCGGTGAGTTGGTAACGTTCCAGCAAGGCTAAAACTGCTTCGGTATGAGTGAGTTCGCTGCTGGCAATGTTGCTGAAGATAGCCAGACCGTGCTGCGCATACAGGGTTGTGTAAACATCGTGAGCGAGTTTTTCTTCCTCGCGCATCATCAGCAGCCCTTCTTCTTCCAGCGCGGTTAATGACCCGATGGGAAAAGTATTAAGCTGGCTACGAAGCTGATTGAGATCGAACGTGGAAACGCCGTCAGCGTTAACCATAAATGGCGCTTGCCTGTTGCTATCACCGCCGCCACAGCCTCCGGTTAACAGGGTAACTCCCAATAAAATAACAAGTAAAAACCGATACATAGTTTGCTCCTGAACCATAAGGCATTTTCGCTGCCTCTTCAGAAACGTCGTTGCAAACATAGTGCCTGATTTTTAATGTTGTTTACTAACTGAAATATATAGGTTTTATTTTTAAGAATGGAGCCGGTATGTCATAGCTGTCAAGCTCCGCCTGATGCACTGACAAGTTTGACATAACGGCTGGATTAGCTATCGGTGATAAATTTATCGCCAAGTAAGTTAGCGCCCATGTAGCCAACTTTAACATAGATCAGTGCGCCTTCCTCACCGGTAAAAGGGGTATGCTGACTGTACCGGGGGTTGCGGATCCAGCTACCAGCGGGATAGCTGCCGTGTTCGTCGTTAAAAACACCTTCCAGCACCAGTATTTCCTCGCCACCGGGATGTACGTGCCCACCAAATCGCGTGTGCGGCGCCCATTTTACTAACGCTGTGCTCACCCCATTATGTTCATGCAAAGGCAACACGCTTACTCCCTCAGCCTGGCCGGGCAGCCACTCGCTTTGCTGAGTATTAATGGTTAACTGCTCAAGGTCGTTGTAGGCAAACTGCCAGAGTTTAACCAGAATGGAGCATCCGCCGGCAGAAAATGGCGTGTGTGAACTGCCTGGCGGATTGCGCAGATAGGTGCCGGCAGGGTAATCGCCATGCTCATCACTGAAAGTGCCACTTAATACGTAAATTTCTTCTCCGCCATCGTGAGTGTGGCCACTGTAGCCCGCGCCAGGTTCGTAGCGGACGATGCTGGTGGCTCTTGCGACCTCCTTACCGGCGCGATCGAGCATCATACGGCTGACGCCCTTCAGCGGTGAGGGAATAAACTCATAGTCTGCTGGGCGAATAACTACTCGCTGGCTAAAATCACTGTTTATCTGCATGGCAAAGTGCTCTGAAACGCTGGGTTTGGGTGATTGTACGTAAAGACCGGCTAAAAGCTCAATTCATTGCGAGCAGTGCCCGAATAAGATAGATTTATATAAATTATAATTTATTGATTCGGCAACAATTTTGCTCAGCAGGCCCCCATTTTGACAAGCCCTGATTTTCTCTCCGTATTACCTATTATTGTTACTCTGGCACTCGCGTTGTATACCAAACACGTGGTGATTGGCTTGTTTGGCGGAGTGGTTACCGCAGTGGTGCTGCTGACCGGCGGGCATCCCCTGGAGGTGTTGGCGGCGCTTATAAAAACGCATTTAGTGGGTACTCTCACTGATAGCTACAACGCCGGTGTGATTGTGTTGATGGTGTTTATTGGTGGTTTTGTGGCACTCATGGAGAAATCTGGTGGCGGTCCGGCGTTTGCTACTAAGATGATTGGGGTTATCGCCAGTAAAGCGAAAGCGCAAATAGCAGCCTGGTGCGGCGGCATCTTTATTTTCTATTCTGATTTAGGTACCCCGCTGATCATCGGCCCGGTATTTCGCCCGCTGTTTGAAAAGCTCAGGGTGTCGCGGGAAAAGCTGGCGTTTATTATCGACTCCACGGCATCGCCGGTTGCGATTCTGGTGCCCTTTATTGGTTGGGGCATCTACATAATGGGTCTGCTGCAAAAAGAATTTGACCAGGCCGGTAAATCCCTCGATAGCTGGCAGGTGTTTATTGGTGTAATCCCTTATCAATTTTATGCCTTGCTCGCCATAGCCGTTATACCGGTAGTAGTGCTCCTTAAAGCTGATATAGGGCCCATGGCGCAAACCGAAATAAAAGCCACACAGAGTAATACGTCTGTAAATGCTGACGTGGTACAGAATAAGGATTTTGAGGCATTCACTCATAAAAATGCCCGTGCGCGCTTTGTGTTTTTGCCGCTGCTGGTTATGGCTGCAGTACTGCTGTTCATGCTGGTACCCCTTGGCTTTCCCTTTTCCAGCGTGCCGGGGTCGGTATTCCGAGCGGCCCTTGCCAGCGCTTATTTTCTGGCAGCCTGTACGCTTATAGGTTTAATGGCCTGGCATAAAGTGCGTTCAGGTTTAGAAGGCGTTACTTTGTATCTGCAGGGCATGAGCGGCATGATGCAGGTGATCATTGTACTGGTGCTGGCCTGGACGCTGAGCTCGCTGGGCAATGAACTGGGTACCGCTGCTTACATTGCTGAACAGGCTCAGCGCGGCTTTCCGGCGTGGTTGTTACCGCTGGTGGCGTTTTTGTTGTCGGCGGTTATTTCCTTTGCCACCGGTTCGTCCTGGGGCACTTTTGCCATTATGTTGCCTTTGGTGATCCCTACAGCGTTTGCCATTGAAGCTCCCCTATTAGTGAGTATCGGCGCAGTGTTATCCGGAGGCTTATTTGGCGATCACTGTTCGCCCATATCGGAAACCACCATATTGTCGGCCACCGGGGCGAGTTGCCGCCAGTACGATCACTTCAGAACGCAATTACCTTATGCGCTTATAAACGGTGGGATAGCAGTTGTAGCGTTTACCATTGCCGGATGGATCGCAAGCCCGTTGATATTTATCGGCGCCTTGCTGTGCCAGCCAGTGGTGCTATGGATTATTCAACGCTGGCGGTAACTGCCTGAGCAGTGCTGCCAACCTTTCACTTTAAAAAATGTGCTAACGCAGAATACCGGGGCTCAGACCTGGCGTTTGCGCTTGGTGGTATTTATCGCATTCATTAAACCGCTATTTCCCGCATTAAAAATCGCAGTATTTCGTACATTCTTCCCTCTTATCCAGACGACTCTATCATCTCACTTCTTTGCAAACTGTAAGTTGGCTCTGCAGGGCTCGCAAGTATTGTGGATGATTGAGAATGTTAATTTTATGTATCTTTAATTGCTGAGAGTGATTTTTTATTTATTCTCTTTTTAAGCGTCTTTGTCATTGTTTTAATTGAATAAAACGGCATAAATAGTCATTATCAATCATAAATAGTCATGTAATTGTGATTAAAAAGTGTTGAATATGATTGTTTTATGGGTTATTTGTTTAAATGTTGTTAATTGCTTGATTGTGGGATGTTGAAATTTCCTGCTTAAGCGAGGCGCAGTAACTGATGGTCAATAACAAAATAACGAAGACCAGCTATGTGGTTTCTCAACATCGTGACAATTCGGTAGCGGGAAGCTGTTGATGATAAAAACTCAACTCATAGTGAGAAAAAGTATGGTTGCGAATGAAGTGAATGAATTGCCTTGTGCATTTCGGGTAAGAAAAGTGGTGGCTGCCATGTGTATGGCGGGGATGATGTCATCACCCCTGGTTTACGCGCAGGACAATACCAATGCGCAAAATATTGAAGAGGAAGATGTTGAAAATATAGTAGTGACCGGTGTGTTTTCAGCCAAGTCGCTGGAGCAGGCACCTGTAGCGCTATCTGTGGTGAGTGGTGAGGAGCTGGAGCAGCAAATTCCGTCCAGCGCGTCGGATATCCTGAAAAATGTGCCTGGCGTGTTTGTGAATTCGGCTCTCGGTGAGATCCGTAACGTAGTTTTCTCCCGTGGCGTATCGGCTAACTCGCTGGATGGCGCGAGTGGCTATTACTATGTATCCATGCAGGAAAACTCAGTTCCTGTAGAGCTAATGACCACCACCAATTACGGCCCGGACTATTTCTCGCGCCCGGATCTGATGCTCGATCACGTTGAATCACTACGTGGCGGTACTGCCAGCGTAACCGGCGCTAATGCACCTGGTGGTGTATTCAACTACATTATGCGTACCGGCAAATCCTTTGATAAAACGCAAATTCAGGCCCGCTATGGTCTGGAGGGCGATAATAACCCGTACAAGCGCCTCGATTTTTACACAGGTGGTGAACTGTCTGAAGATACTTACTATGCGCTGGGTGGATTTTACCGTAAGGCAGAAGGGGCACGTCACCCCGGCTATGATCTGAACTACGGTGGCCAGATCCGCGCGAACATTCTTCATGAATACGATGGCGGCCGGGTACAGGTTAATGCCAAATACCTGAACGACCATAATGGCTGGTTTGAATTTATTCCTTCAACCAATTTCAGCGATCCTCGTCCAGCTACCGGATTCAGCACTACCAGTTCGGTATTACCACCGGCGAATCCGCATAGCTATACCAATCCTGATGGCAGCACTGGCTCGTGGGATGGTTCTGATCTGATCCATTCTAAAGAGAAAAGCGTGAATGTTAGCTGGAACCATGACTTACCCAATGATTTTAGTTTGAACACCTGGCTGGGGTATGCGCAAAAATCAACGGAGTGGAACACCGGGGCTGTTATCTCGCCAATGAACCTTACCGATATGTTTGCCGGTATTTTACCCGGCTCGTTTGGCCTGCCGGGAGAGACGATTTACAGTTATCAGGATAGCGGAGCTGAGGCCGCCCGGGTCGCTTCTGCCACAGGCTTTGACCGCACGGTAGTTTCCAGCAACTTGCCATCTCCTACCTTATTTGACGGGGCAGGGGTGTTTACCCAGTTCGCCATGTATCAACTGTACGAAACCGACGAAGTGTTCTTTAAATCGGTGCTGAACAAAGAAGCGGGCGATCACAGTCTGGCGTTTGGTATTGAGCTGTCTAAAGGTGATATCGAAAACACCGGCGGCTCAGGTGGTGCAGGTGTGGCAACGCTTGAAGAACAGCCGCTTATGCTGGATATCACGCATATTTTACCGGACGGTACGGAATTAATTGTTACCGATCCCGCCGGCTTTGGTGCGCATGCTAATGCGTTCTCATCCGGGGTTAAATACGAAGGCAGTCAGAAGCAGTTATCACTGTTTGTTGGCGATACCTGGTATGTGAATGACGCCATTACTATTGATGCGGCCGTGCGTTATGAAAAAATAAACTATGACGCGGTGAATACCGCGGTTAACCGTAATGTTCCGGCTACCGCGTACAATGGTGGTGGCGGTGCCGATGGCAATCCGGCAACGCTTTACGATAATCAGGCCAATGAAACTCTCGAGCTGAATGTAGAGCGTGATTATGACTACTTTGCTTATACGGGCTCAGTGACCTATCAATGGTCGCCGGATGTAACCACGTATGTGCGTTATGCCAACTCCAAAAAAGCGCCTGATATGGGCTCGGTAGTATTACTGGATACCCCGTTCCGGGTTGAAAATGAGTTTGCCCAACCACAAAAAATTGAGCAGCTGGAAATTGGTATTAAGTACCTGACGGATGACTGGAATATTGCATTGTTTCCATTCTACAGTGGCCTGACAAACGTTGGCGCTATCCAGCAGTTTACCGATGAGTTTGGTCGCAACTACCTTACGCCTACCCGCTTTGGTGAGGTAACAACCTATGGTGTGGAAGCGGATGTTGACTGGGAAATTACGTCGACGTTGCGAGTACGTTCTGCATTAACCTTACAAACCGCAGAAGCCTCCGGCTTTGGGGTATGGGCGCCGAACGATCCGGGCGCGGACGATGATGTATATACGGTTGGCCCGGATACCGATGCTGATAACGTACCGAACGTGATGTTCAGAGGCACCATTACCTGGGATGCCAGTGATAACATTCAGACCTATCTGACTTCAAGCTACATGGGCGACCGTCCGGCTAACCGTCAGGGTGCCTGGGATTTGCCGGCATACTGGATGTTTGATGCAGGGGTAACCTGGAATGTGAATGACAACTGGAAGGTGCAGGGCCAGATCCGCAACTTGTTTGACGAAGCTGGTGTGATGTCGTGGGCGGCGCCGGGGGGCTTCCTGGCTTCACTGGATCGTCAGAGCGTTTCGCAGGAATCTATTGCGGCCAATCCCAACGCCATATTTGGTGTGGCTTACGACCAACCCCGGTCTTACTGGGTGACCGCCACCTATACTTTCTAAACCTGAAAAGCTGCCAGCCGGCAGCTTTTTTCTTTTGTGCGCCGGGCATGGCGCGTAGTGCGAAAGCACTGTTCGATTCATTGTGGTGGTGAGTCGATGACTTGGAGGTGAAAGTCCTCTGCACACCCGGCAAGGGGAAGTGCTAGCCGAACGGCAAGGGTGTTCA
>DDJQ01000137.1 GCA_002339125.1 Alteromonadaceae bacterium UBA2620 | reverse complement strand
GGTCAGGGCAATCCGGCTACGGCTCTGCCGATTGTTCAGGTGCCGGATGCCGCCGGTGCGGACAATGCCATGGAAGCACTTGGCCTGATCAGCAGTGCAACGCTTGATGGTGCGCTGGCATTGGCCAAAGAGGGGCAATCTGCTCAGGTTCAGGCGGCTATCGATGCCACTGATTTCAGCTTGCTACAAACATGTGATGGTATTTTTGGCACTTTATCTGGTCAGCTAAGTGCATACTGGGGTGGCATGGAAACTGTAGCCGCGGGTATTTCGCAGTCTTTTGCTGCCGAAGCCGGGCCATTCTGTGCGGCTAAACGTTACACCGGTTCTGTTTCGCTGCCGTATTATCTGCCGGTTCCGTCGATGACCAATCCACTCGCGCCGGTTAACGACTTCTGGCATGCTGCCTGTGACAGCGGCATTGTGCTGGCTGGTGCGCCAGCTGAAGTACTGGCTATGGCGGAACCTGGTCCGAACTACGAAATGTGTACCCAGGTTGGCTTGTCTGATCTGCGTGTGAACGGCGAAATGATTGATGATGCGCGGAACGTTACCCGTTACAGCCCCATCCCGCA
Source organism: Alteromonadaceae bacterium UBA2620 (assembly GCA_002339125.1). Lineage (GTDB taxonomy): Bacteria > Pseudomonadota > Gammaproteobacteria > Enterobacterales > Alteromonadaceae > Alteromonas. The sequence goes on along the minus strand of DDJQ01000137.1, from coordinate 24,142 downwards.
AACCACCATTGCGGAAAATCCGTTGGAAGTACAAGTTACCATTCCTGATCCGGCCATTGCTACTGCACTGGGATCCCCGATCAGCAAACCTGATGCCGGTTGGCCGGTAGTCATGCTGGTGCATGGCATTACCGGTACCAAAGAGCAAATGATGGCTATCAGCGGTACTCTGTCTCTGCACGGTATTGCTTCTGTTGCCATTGATTTGCCATTGCATGGCAGCCGCGGCTTTGATGTAAACGGTGATGGGGCCGACGATATCAGTGCAACCTTTGTATCACCGACTCACTTTATGAATCTGGCTTCACTGCCTACTGCACGAGATAATGTTCGTCAGGGCATGGCCGATCTGCTGGGCTTGCGCCTGGGTTTAAATGCGGTGGCTGATATGACCGCAACACAGGCCATTGATTTGGACGTGTCAAAAGTGTCTGTAATGGGCGTTTCACTGGGAGCCATTACCGGTGCTAACTTTGCTGCTATGGCAAACAGCTCTCTGGGTAATGATACCCTTGACGGTATGTTTGCTATTAACGCTGCCTCACTGGAGTCACCGGCCAGTGGTATTGCTACCTTCCTGATGGAGTCACCGGACTTCGGGCCGTTAATCAAAGCCCTGTTACTGAGTGAGTCGTCAGAAGACTTTGTTGCTTACGTTGGCCAGGTTTATGGTGAAAACGCCACAGAAGAACAGCTACGAGAGGCCTATACCGATTTCGTCGCACTGCTTGATGCTGATGCCAGAGCTGAAGTTGAAGCGTTGTTTGCGCAGTTTAACTTTGCCGCCCAAACCATCCTCGACGCCGGGGACCCGACTGCTTATGCCGGAATGCTTGGCGCTACTACACCAGTGCACTTTATGTCGGTAGTGGGTGATGGTGGTGAGAATCTGCCGGATCAGGTTAACCCTGTTGTAACTTCGCTGCCATTAGCGGGCCAGCACCCAATGGCTGCCATGATTGGTCTTGAGCAGGTGACGTCTACCATCTCATCGGAGACCGGTACGGTAAGTGGTCAGGTACGCTTTAACAGCGGTGCGCACGCATCCAGCTTAAGCCCGGCTGCCGACCCTGCAGTTACCCGCGAGATGCAACTGCAGGTGGGTGGTTTTATCAAGTCTGAAGCACAGGCACTACCCATCACTAATACCGATGTAGTGGCCAACTAACACTACTGCACTAATGTGAGTCCAATAAAGCCAGCTTAGCTGGCTTTATTTTTGTCTGGCGGGGGAGTCATAGCACGCTGAATAGGCTTTGTGTGTCGTCAGCGAAGACGATCACTGGTATGATTCAGCTTGAAAAATCAGACAAACAATAACACAAGAGGCATTTGTGGAATTCTTATACGAATACGGACTATTTTTAGCAAAGGCAGTCACGCTGGTTGCCGCAATTGTGATTGTTCTGGCCCTGGCAGCAGGTGCTGCGGCAAAACAAAAACAAGGTAAAGGGCAACTGGAAATTCATTCAGTGAGTGAGCAGTTAAAAGACATCACGCACTATGCTCAACAGGTGACGCTGGACAAAGCCAGCCTGAAGAAACTGGCTAAAGAACAAAAGAAAAAGCAGAAAGAAAATAAAGAGCCGGCAGAAGACAGCGGTAAACTCTTTGTTATCGACTTTAAGGGCTCAATGGACGCTCACGAGGTAGAAAAACTGCGCGAAGAAGTGACGGCCGTGTTGTGTATTGCAACCGAGAAAGACGAAGTGCTGGTTAAAGTCGAAAGTGGCGGCGGCGTGGTGCATGGTTACGGGCTGGCCGCTGCGCAGCTGCAGCGTATTCGTGATAAAGGGTTAAAGCTTACCGTTGCGGTTGATAAAGTGGCCGCCAGTGGCGGTTATATGATGGCTTGTGTGGCCGATCATCTGGTGGCCAGTCAGTTTGCCATTATTGGTTCTATTGGGGTATTAGCTCAGTTGCCTAACTTCCACAAGTTACTGAAGAAGAATGACATCGATTACGAGCAGCACACCGCCGGTGAATACAAGCGTACGCTCACGGTATTTGGTGAAAATACCGATGAAGGCCGGGAAAAATTCCGTGAAGAGCTTGAAGCCGTGCATGTGATGTTTAAAGACTGGGTCAGTACCAACCGCAAAGAACTGGATATTGCTAAAGTGGCAACCGGTGAATACTGGTATGGCAGCCAGGCGCTGGAGTTGGGCCTGATTGACGGCATCAGTACCTCTGATGATTACATCATGAGTGTTTACCCGAAGCGCGATATTTTTGCGGTGAAATTTATGCAAAAGAAAAACGTTGCCGAAAAGCTGGGGATGTCTTTTGCTCAGGGCGCAGAAAGGGCCGCAATGCGCATGGTCAGTCAACTTCCACAATGGTTTAAAAAGTCGTAAATGAGTAAGCAAACCAAAGCGCGAATTATTGAAGCTGCCGAGTACCTGTTTGCATTACAGGGCTACCGACAAACTTCGATGCGCGAAATTACCGCCCGGGCCGACGTGAATCTGGCCTCGGTGAATTACCACTTTGGCAGCAAGAAAAACCTCATCCAGGCGGTGCTCAAGCGTTATTTTGATGTAATGATGCCGCAAATTGACGAGGCCCTGGCAAAGTTGGTTCCCAGCGTGGGTCGCAAAGGCGTGGATCAGGTGTTGCAAAACCTCAAGGGGCCGCTGCTTAACCTCAATGCGGTGCAGCCCGATGGCACCGAAATGTTTGTGCAATTACTGGGTAAGGGCTATACCGAGTCGCAGGGCCACTTACGCCGCTTTATCATGGGCAGCTACGGTGAGACGGTCCAAACCATACTGGCCATGTTGCGTACCGCATTACCGGCAATCCCGGCCGACGAACTATTCTGGCGCTTGCACTTTGCTATTGGCAGTTTTGTGTTTTCCATGGCATCGAGCCAGGCGCTGAAAGACATTGCCAAGGCGGACTACCAGCAAGACATCGATATTGCTGATGTGATTGAACATCTGTTTCCATTCGTTGCTCAGGGGATCAGCGGCGACGGCTATCAAAACGAGGGGTAAATCGTGCTGACGACTCAACTTGTTGATTATCTGAATAAGGAATTGCAGGTCGCGACAATCAAGGATTACTGTCCGAACGGGTTACAAATTGAAGGTTGCGCGGATATCCGGCATTTAGTGACCGGCGTTACCGCCTCTCAGCAACTTATCGATGCCGCCATTGAGACCGGTGCCGATGCCTTGCTGGTCCATCATGGTTATTTCTGGAAGGGCGAGAGTGAGCCGCTGGTTGGCATGAAAAAACGCCGCATTGCCAGTTTACTGGCCCATGACATTAACCTGCTGGCCTATCATTTACCCATTGATATGCATCATCAGTGGGGCAACAACGCACAGCTTGGTGCCTTGTTTGAACTAAGCAACGTTGCGCCTTTGGAAGCCGTAAGCCCAGCGGGTATTGTTTACCAGGGCGAAACTTCAACCACTCTCGGTGAACTATCTGCATTAATCGAGCAAAAGCTGGATAGACCCCTTGTAGTCTGCGAAGGCAAAGCGGATAAGCCGGTTAACAAGGTTGCCTGGTGTACCGGCGGCGGACAAGGTTTTATCGAACAGGCGGCAATGGCCGGTTGCGATGTATTTATTACTGGTGAAGTATCGGAGCAGACCATCCATATCGCCCGCGAAATGGGCATTGCCTTTATTGCTGCCGGCCATCATGCTACCGAGCGCTATGGCGTTAAAGCAGTGGGTGAGCACCTGGCAGGTGAGTTTGGCCTGAAGGTAACCTTCATCGACATTGATAACCCGGCCTGAGAATACCCTGTTGAAAGATCAATCCTTCAATGGCCTGGCGGAAAAGTTTAACCGTAATATTTACGGTACCACCAAAGGCCGTTTACGCCATCAGTTGCTCTGCGATGTGTTAAGTGAAGTGCTGGCCGAAGAGCCGGCACAAAGCATTATTGAACTGGGCGGTGGCACAGGTGTGATGTCTGCTTTTCTTGCCGGGCTTGGTCATCAGCTAACGCTGACTGATATTTCAGAAGATATTTTAACTATCGCCCGTCAGCAACTGGATGCCGGTATCGCCGTCAGGCAGGCCGACTTATTTGACATCGATGACCTCGGCGAGTTTGACATAGTCGTGTGCCATGCCGTGCTGGAATGGCTGGCCAGGCCCTTTGAAGCACTTAGCGTACTGGCTGACCGTATGCGGCCGGGCGCGCGGCTCAGCCTGACTTTCTTTAACCGCGATGCGGCGCTGTTCAGTAATGCCGTGTACGGTAATTTTGAGTACATTGCCCGCGGTATGAAAGTAAAAAATCAGGTGCGCTTAAATCCTCAGCAGCCGCTGGTGCCCAGAGAAGTTATCGCCGAAGTACAAAACCTTGGTTTTACAGTGCACTCAATGCGCGGGATTCGCTGCTTTCATGATTACCTTCGTGACCGTGACATGGCCGATTCCAAATACGAGGAACTACTGGCCACCGAACGTCAGTATGGTCACCAGGAGCCGTATTTATGGCTGGGCAAGTATTTTCACCTGTGGCTGGAAAAACGGCCGGATTAATCCGGCAGCACCACAAAGCGGCTGTCGTCGGCCGTACCATTGTTAAGCGCCAGAATATTTTGTAGCGTGACTTCGGCAATCTGATCAAGAGCTTCAGCAGTAAAAAAGCCCTGATGGCCGGTAATCAACACATTGTGGAAGGTCTGCAGTCGCTCAAATACATCGTCCTGAATAATTTCGCTGGAATGATCGCGGAAAAACAGCTCTGATTCCATTTCATATACGTCCAGGCCCAGGTAGCCAATCTTGTGTTTTTTCAACGCTTCAATAACCGCGTGAGTGTCGATCAGGCCACCCCGTGAGGTGTTAATCAGCATCACCCCATCGCGCATGCTGGCCAGTGACTCAGCATTAATAAGATGATGACTCTGTTCATTGAGCGGACAATGAAGGCTGATGATATGGCATTCCTTAAACAAGGTCTCTAGACTGGTATATACCACTCCTTGTTTTATCAGCGCGTCATCAGGGTAGGGATCGTAACAATAAATCTCACAACCAAAGCCTGTCAGTAAACGTGCCAGTGCGGCGCCGATATGGCCGGTTCCTATAATTCCCACTTTTTTATTATGCAGGGTAAAGCCCAGCAGGCCGTTAAGGTTAAAGTTGCCTTCCCTGACCCGGTTATAAGCTTTATGGGTTTTGCGATTCAGCGTCATGATAAGCGCCAGAGCATGTTCGGCGACGGCCTCCGGCGAATACGCTGGTACCCGTGAAACCGCCAGTCCCAGCGCCTTGGCGGCTGCGGTATCAACGTTATTGAATCCGGCGCAGCGCAGTGCGATATGTTTAACGCCCTGAGCGCTCAACTGCTGTAAAATCGAATTGTCGAGGCAATCGTTAACAAAAGCACACAGCACATCGAAATTCTGGCACAGCGACACGGTTTTAGGCCCGAGCGAGGTTTCAAAGCTGGTCAAATCAATCTGCTCATACAGCGGATGCTGTTTAAATGATTGAATGTCGTACTGCTGCGCACTGAACATGGCAACGCGTGGTGGAGGAGTCATTCGCAATCCCGTTGTCTTACCCTTTACCGTTAATACTATTAGGATGCGCCTTACAGTCAAGTTAAGCTTGCTTGAATAAAATGTTGGCGTGTTACACTTTGCAGCGCGACATTCTTCACCTTGATTCGGGTACTAAGGAAAAATAATGAAAGTGAGTTTTATTGGTTTGGGCGTAATGGGATTTCCCATGGCCGGGCATCTGCAATCCAACGGGTTTGACGTGTGTGTATATAACCGCACCACCAGTAAGGTTGAAAGCTGGCAGAGTCAGTATGGTGGGCGCATAGCCACCACACCTTGCGCCGCGGCTGAGGGTGCCGAACTGGTATTTTTGTGTGTAGGCAACGACGATGATGTACGTCAGGTGGTATACGGCGAGGCTGGTATTCTGGCTGGTACCAGTGCGGGTACTCTGGTGGTTGACCATACCACGGCGTCAGCCGAACTCGCCCGTGAGCTGGCTGAGGCCTGTGCAGCACAGCAGGCATGCTTTCTGGATGCGCCGGTTTCAGGCGGGCAGGCTGGTGCAGAAAATGGCCAGCTAACGATTATGGTTGGTGGCGAAGAAGCCGATTTTGCCCGCGCGCAGCCGGTTATGGATGCCTACGCCCGTCACAGCCAGCTAATTGGTGGTCACGGCAGCGGCCAACTGGCTAAAATGATGAATCAGATTTGCATTGCCGGGATTGTTCAGGGCCTTGCCGAAGCCCTGCACTTTGGTGAGCAGGCCGGGCTTGATTGTGGCACCGTAATCGATGTTATCAGTAAAGGCGCTGCGCAGTCGTGGCAAATGGAAAACCGTGCTGCAACCATGATCAAAGGTGAATATGAGTTTGGCTTTGCGGTTGACTGGATGCGTAAGGATCTGTCGATCGCTCTGGATGAAGCCCGTAAGAACGGGTCGACACTGGCCCTGACGGCGCTGGTTGATCAGTATTATGCTGACGTGCAGAAAAGCGGCGGTGGACGCTGGGATACGTCGAGCTTATTAACCCGTTTGCATCAGGGTTAAGGCGGGGTTACCGGGTTGGCAGCGTTGGCGTGAGTTGCTGCCATCATTACCTCACTAATTTGCGGGTATTTCTTTTGTAATCTGGCAAAACGCTGCTGGTTAGTTTCAGATAGCTCACTGTGATGTATTTGCTGAACCAAATCATTCAGCAGTACGCTGCGGTAGCTACTTTGTTGTTCTACCAGCAGTGTTTGTAGCATGTTGAGAGCAATTGCCGGCAACGACGGGCGAAGCTGAAGGGCATAATAGAACGCGGCAAGCGCTTCCTGATAATCTTCTTTAACGAACAATTGCTGTCCCTGTTCGTTAAAGACATCGGCACGGCTGTGGGCCAGGCCAGATTCTTTTTCTGCATTAATTAACCTGCTTTGCAGCGTTTGCTGTTCTGCCGGCATTTCTCCCAACTCACTTTTTACTTTTGCCATATCAAGTAAATACAACGCCTGGGTTTCATTGCCCAGGGCGCTAAACACTCTGGCGGCTGTAATTAACGTGTTTGCAGAACTTCGATTAAATATCTGCATGTGTTCACGTTGAGTGAGACTCCTGGCCTTTTCCCCCTGATCTTCCAGCACATAGCTGTAGGCCAGTAAATAATCGTGGCGCTGTCTGACCAGTGAGTCGCCCTGGCTGCGAGCCGCTACACCGGCTAGTTTTCTGGCCTGGGTGAGACTCTCACCACGGTTATTCATCGGACTGTTTTGGGCAATGCTCAGGTAAAATTCGGCCAGTTCAAAGGTGAATTCGTCGAAGCGCTCTTTGGTAGAGCGGTTATATTCACGTTTTTTTTGTAGTAAATCGATACTTTCTACGACCCGGTTTTGCTTCTGGTAGGTCATCGTTTTCAGGCGGGTAGCCGGTAGGCTGAGTTCACTGTCCTGAATGTGATCCAGATAGTATTCGGTTTTCTCATAAGCCGCTTGCTCAAAAGACAAACACGCCAGCCATTCAAATGCTTTATCGCGGGTCAGCAGGGTATCGAGCATGGCATCCAGTGATTCCTGGCAGTCCGGCCAGTTACCCATTAAAAACTGACATTTTAATTTGCCCCACTGGGCCCAAAGTACCTTATCGGATTGCTGTAGCACCCGCTGATAAATATCGAGCGCCTCGGCATATTGATGAACCTGTAATAGCAGTCTGGCCTGAAGTTTTTCCAGGTCGGAGCGCAGTCTGGCCGACAGCGGTGCCTGAAGTTGTTGCTGCACCTGACTAATAGCCCGATCGCAGTAACCATCATCAAGGTACATCAGCGCTTTACTGGCTTGCTCGCGATACTCAAGATAATGATTGAGGCCGCGTTGCAGCGAATTGATGGTGTAGGGCTTGAGTAACAGCAGGTCGGGGTGAATGTCGATAATCTGGCCAATGGTCTGAGGCATTCTGTCGGCGGTGAGAAAAATGATGCCGGTACTCGGGCGGATAAAATCGGCCTGTCGCAGGGCCTGCACCCATTCAACACCGTTACGGCGCTGGCCAAGATGAAAATCAAAAATTAACAGTTCGAAATGCTGCTTGCGCAGCACGTTTTTTAACTCACTGCCGGTGCTAAAACTCGCCACCTCCAAATTACCCATGGTAATCAGATGGCTACGAATGGTGGCCCGGGCCGTCGCATTATCTTCAATAATTGCGACTCTGATTTTTTGCACCATTCATCTACCGCGTTCGTCAGTGTTACCTGAGTTAAGCATATCAGCAGGGACCTAAAATAAAAGCGTAAATTCAATAATAGGTATGGTTATGACTAACAATGTCACAATTTATTTACATTGTTAACTCAGCTTTCACGCCTCCTTACGTTTACGTAAACGGAGTCATGCTATAGCGTTAGGATAAAACTAACGACAGAGAATAAACGGTAATGCAAAACGTTAAACTATTAATCGATGGCGAGTTCCGATCTTCCGCCAGTGAACTCATGATTGATGTCACCAATCCTGCCAGCGGCGACGTGATCGCCCGCGTACCGGATGCATTAGCAGAAGAAACCGAACAAGCAGTAGCTGCCGCTAAAAACGCCTTTAACAGCTGGAAAAATGTGCCCGTAACAGAGCGTGCGCGGGTGATGATGCGTTATCAGGCCATCCTTAAGCGTGAGCAGGAGCGCATTGCTAAAGTCCTTGCCAGTGAAACCGGCAAAGTGTTTGATGACGCCATGGGCGATGTCTGGCGCGGTATTGAGGTGGTTGAACAGGCCATGAATGCGCCCAGTATGATGATGGGCGAAACGGTAGAAAACGTTGCCCGGGGCATTGATACGTACAGCGTTATTCAGCCTCTCGGTGTTTGCCTGGGCATTACGCCATTTAATTTTCCGGCCATGATCCCATTATGGATGTTCCCGCTTGCGGTGGTGTGTGGCAACACTTTTGTGCTCAAACCTTCCGAACAGGATCCGCAAACACCGGTATTACTGGCCGAATTATTCATGGAAGCCGGTGCGCCGGCCGGTGTGCTGAATGTGGTTCACGGCGGTCGTGAGCGGGTTGACCAATTGCTTAATCACCCGGATATCGCAGCGGTTTCTTTTGTTGGCTCAGTACCGGTAGGTAAACACGTTTATCAGACGGCGACCGCTAATATGAAACGCGCCCAGTGTTTCGCCGGTGCCAAGAACCATACCGTAGTAATGCCTGACGCTAATAAACAGCATGTGATCAATAACCTGGTTGGTGCTTCGGTAGGCGCTGCCGGACAGCGCTGTATGGCTATTTCGGTCGCCGTATTTGTCGGCGATGCAAAACAGTGGATTGACGAACTGGCCAGTGCCATCGCCGAAGTGAAACCCGGCGTATGGGATGATAAAGAAGCTGGCTTCGGGCCGCTTATCAGTAATGCTGCTAAAGAGCGCGTGCTGGGTCTCATTCAGTCTGGCAAAGAAGAAGGCGCTACCTGTCTGGTAGATGGCTCAGAATGCACAGTTGAAGGCTATGAACAAGGTCATTGGATAGGCCCCACGGTATTCAGTGATGTGACGACCACTATGCGCATTTACCAGGAAGAGATTTTCGGCCCGGTGCTGTGCTGCCTGTGCGTGGATTCACTGGATGAAGCGCTGGCTATTGTAAACGACAACCCTTACGGTAACGGTACTTCGATTTTCACCGCCAGTGGTGCTGCCGCGCGTAAATATCAGTCTGAAGTCAGTGTGGGTCAGGTAGGTATTAATGTGCCCATTCCCGTGCCGCTGCCATTCTTTTCATTTACCGGCTGGAAAAACTCCTTCTTCGGCGATCTGCATGCCTACGGTAAGCAGGCCGTGCGTTTTTATACCGAAACCAAAACCATCACTTCGCGCTGGCCGGAAGACAGCATTCCCGCTGGCCCGAACCTGACGATTAATTTACGCTAGGGAGACAGTCAGTGGATTTTAATCTAAACGAAGATCAACAGGCCTTTGCCGATGTGGCAGCACAGTTTGCCAGACAGGCGCTGGCGCCATACGCCGCGCAGTGGGATAAAGACCACACCTTTCCGGTTGACACCTTACGTCAGGCCGGTGAATTGGGGTTCTGCGGTCTGTATACCCCGGAAGAAGACGGCGGGCTGGGTCTCAGCCGCCTGGATGCATCGATTATTTTTGAGCAACTGGCCATGGGCTGTACGGCTACCACGGCCATGCTAACGATTCATAATATGGCCACCTGGATGCTGGCGTCTTATGGCCAGGCGTCGGTGAAAGAAACCTGGTTACCGGATTTGGTTAGCGGCAATAAGCTGGCTTCCTATTGTTTAACTGAACCAGGGGCCGGTTCTGATGCCGCCAGCTTAACCACCAAAGCAGAGCGGCAGGGTGATCATTATTTGCTGTCTGGCAGCAAAGTCTTTATTTCCGGGGCAGGCAGCACTGACTTGCTCATCGTGATGGCCCGCACAGCCAATAATGGTGCGAAAGGGATTTCTGCGTTCGCGGTACCTGCAGACGCTGCGGGTATCAGTTACGGTAAGCCAGAAGAGAAAATGGGCTGGAATGCCCAGCCCACGCGGATGATTACCTTTGATAATGTCAGTATTCCGGCCAGTCATTTGCTCGGTGAGGAAGGACAGGGATTTACGTTTGCGATGAAAGGGCTCGATGGCGGCCGGATTAATATTGCTACCTGTTCTATTGGTACGGCGCAACAGGCGTTAAATACCGCCCGCGATTACATGCATGAGCGACAACAGTTTGGTAAGCCTCTGGCAGCATTTCAGGCGCTGCAATTTAAACTGGCCGATATGGCAACCGAACTGGTTGCGGCCCGGCAGTTAGTGCGGCTTGCAGCATTCAAGCTTGATGAGCAGGATCCCCAGGCCACGGCTTATTGTGCCATGGCAAAACGTTTTGCCACCGATGTAGGCTTTACGGTATGTAACGAAGCACTGCAGATTCATGGTGGTTACGGGTACATTAAAGAATATCCGCTGGAGCGCCATGTGCGGGACGTTCGGGTCCATCAGATTCTCGAAGGTACCAACGAAATTATGCGCTTAATTATCAGTCGAAGCGTGCTGCAGGAAGGCAGCGAACTTGTTTAGGAGAAAACGGTGACAGATAAACTACAGAGCAGTGTTATTCCGACCCGCTGTGGACGCCGGATTGGTCATCTGCAGTTAAATAAGCCGAAGGCGCTTAACGCGTTGGATCTGGATATGGCCATGGCGATGCAGCAGCAACTGGATGCCTGGCGAACGGATGACTCAGTGCTAATGGTGGTGATAAGCGGCAGTGGCCCCAAGGCATTTTGTGCTGGCGGCGACATTGTCTCCATGTATCAGGCTATGCAGTCGGCAGTTGATCAGATCCCAGCGTTTATCGCTGAATTTTTTACCACTGAATACCGTCTTGATTACACCATTCACACCTACGATAAACCGATTATTGCCTGGGGCGAAGGGATTGTGATGGGCGGTGGTATCGGCCTGTTAGCTGGTGCCAGCCATCGGTTATTGACCGCTTCATCCAGGCTGGCCATGCCTGAAATTACCATTGGTTTGTATCCCGATGTCGGGGCAAGCTATTTTCTGTCCCGCGCGCCGGGTCAGAGCGGGCTATTCGCCGGGTTGACAGGGGCGTCGTTAAACGCGGCTGACGGACTGTTTATTGGTTTAGGCGACTACATCATGGCTAATGAGTTTTTGCCTTCACTGCTACAAGCGCTTGGTGACACTCAGTGGCAGGACGGGCAGGTGACTGCTCAGTTAGATAAGCTATGTGAGCGTTACCAACTAAGCGCCGATGAGCGGCCTGAGGCACAACTAGCCGCTCATCAGCACAGTATTGATGAGGCCCTGCAGGGCTGCATAAGCGCCAGTGAGGCGGTAAAGGCGATACTGGCCATGCCGTCTGCCGAGGATGAGTGGCTGAGTAAAGCGCAGCATTCGCTTAATAAAGGTTCGCCGATCACCATGCACCTGGTCTGGGAGCAAATTCGGCGGGGTAAATCGCTTTCGTTGGCTGAATGTTTTGAGATGGAACTTATTATGTCATGCCGCTGCGCCGAGTCCGGCGAATTTGCCGAAGGCGTCAGAGCGTTACTTATCGACAAGGATAAACAGCCCAAATGGCGCTTTGCCAATGTAGACAGCGTCTCTGAAGATGTTGTTGAACTGCACTTTACCAGCCCCTGGGAGCAATCCCCGCTAACACTATCCGGAGAATAATCATGACACAAATTGCCTTTATCGGATTGGGTAATATGGGCGGGCCAATGACCCGCAACCTGTTAAAACATAATCAGCATGTTACGGTGTTCGATCTGATGCCCGAAGCAGTTGATGCATTGGTAGCAGCCGGAGCACACAAAGCAGGCTCACCGCAGGAAGCGGTAGCTGGCGCTGATGTAGTGGTAACCATGTTACCCGCCGCAGCCCATGTTAAATCCCTTTATCTGGGCGAAGACGGTTTGCTTGCTCATGTTGATAAAAGCGCATTGCTGATCGACTGCAGTACCATTGATGCGCAAAGTGCAATCGCGGTGGGAGAGCAGGCTAAGCGGGCAGGCATTGCCTTTATTGATGCGCCGGTGTCCGGTGGCGTTGGCGGTGCAGCTGCCGGCACGCTGACGTTTATTATGGGCGGTAAGGAAGCAGATGTTGAACGGGCAAGGCCGGTGCTGTCGATGATGGGGGCAAACCTGTTCAGAGCCGGTGATCTGGGGGCCGGGCAAATTGCCAAAGTCTGCAACAATATGTTGTTGTCGGTATTGATGGCAGGCACGTCCGAAGCACTGCAACTGGCCATTGCTAATGGCCTCGACCCCAAAGTGATGTCAGACATTATGCTGCAAAGCTCGGGCTGCAACTGGACATTACAAAAATACAATCCTTGCCCGGGAGTGATGGATAACGTGCCATCGAGCAATGATTATCAGGGCGGCTTTATGGTTAAACTGATGAATAAAGATCTGACTTTAGCCATGGATACCTCTGCACAGGTTGGCGCAGCTACACCTATGGCCTCTGCGGCACAGGCGCTGTATCGACTGCATCAGGGGCAGGGCAATAACGCCGATAAAGACTTTTCAAGTATCTTTAAACTGTTTGCAAAGGACTAAGACTTTCTTCAAGAGAAATCAACCGCCTGCTTTGGTAGGTGGTTATCTTTACAGGAAATGGAGTAACCGTGCAGTAATGGAAGCATAGAAAGATGTTTACCGATTGTTGTCGGAGTCGCCGACAGCGACCAGAGGGTGTTGTGCGACCCGGTGACCGTGAACCACTCTGGACTCCCCGCAGCCCTTATCAGTGAAAAACGTCATCGTCCCTGGCAGAGCAAACCAGACCGTCAATGACGGCACATCCTTGTGCCGCATCGACTGAATCCTCATCCATGATGCTTCTTTTGGTTTGCTATGTATGCCAGTGACGATGACAACACTGAAGAAGGGCAAAAGTTTGTTCTTTCTTCGATAATATTCAGTAAGTAATAAAAAACCCACTTTCTAACGAAGGTGGGTCTATTTATTATATGATTACTGTGAGAACCGGGTGAGGTGTTTAATGGCCCGGCTGAGTAAATCAACATTCAGCGCATCGTCGCTGCGCATCTCATTGCTGATATACGTGATATCGTAACCACCGTTACTTAATACGTCGATACGCTGGTCGTTGAAGAACACCACAATCTTCTCACCAGAGGTACTGACTAACCAATCGCGCTTTGGTGATAGCAGGTTCTGACCGGTGGAGTAAAACTGTGAAGGCGCGCTACAACCCATTGCATTGAGCAGGGTTGGGACCAGGTCTTCGGTACTGGCCAGTTCACTGTTAACCGCTAAATTGGTATACAGCGTGCCTTTGGATTGCTGATAACCCGTCGCCACCATCACCAGAGTGTTGGTTAAATCGCTGCGCTGTAGTAAACGGGTGAGTGCACCGCCGTCGGCAAAGGCCACCACAATATTGGCTGAGCCGGTTAACCGCTCACTAAAGTTAAGTTCGGTAAACTGCGCTTTAAGCTGAGCGTCTGAGCTGGCGTATAGCTCTGTGCTCAGGCCATAGGCATCACTTAAACCAAACAATACCGGTTGGGTGGTCTTCAGGCTTTGCTGGTAAAGCTCTGGCACGCCATACAGGGTACTGGTGATTAAGCCGCCCATAGTAGTAGAAGTGGTGAAGTAGTTGTCGATATGGCGAAGGTCCGCTTCTTTCATCGCCTGGCTGATATCCGCGTCGTCAATCTGCACCAATAACAGCGCTTGTCTTTGAGGCTCCAACGCGCAATACACCGGATCCGACGGGTAATTAACCTGATGAATGTCCGGGTCAAACTGCAATTGCTTGCGCTGTTCGTAGCGTTCGATATCCAGCAGGCCGTAGCGTGACATAGTGGTTTTTGCCGTCGCCGGATAGGACAACGGAAACATGTTGTCCTGTTTGATAATTGGCTGATAGAGCTGGGCATCGGCCCAGACGTGAATAGCGTGGCCAGACACAAAACACACCACAAAAAAGCTCACCACCCGGCGGCCAATGCGATAGTGCATTAAACGGTCGATACGTTTCCAGACGGCGTTAGCCAGGATCAACTGAAAACCAAACCACACCACAAACAACAGCAACAGATACAAAAACTGTTGCCAGCCAAACTGAAACAGCTGGGCTTCGGCTTCGTTTTTTATCAGATAGGCGGAGTTATGACTTAAATGAAAACCGGTGCGGTTATATAGCAGCGCATCAAAGGCCATTAACGCCAGCCCCAGAGCTGACACTGCGGAGGCAATGGTTTTTATTACGCGCTGGGAAACATCCAGGTAGCACAGCGGCAGAATAAATATCACAAACCCAAAAAAGGTTAGAAAGCTGATGTGCCCGAACCAGTTTGCAAACAGGTAAAAGGTACCCAGTACCGTACCCGGCGCCGGTGAAGAGATAACAAACACAGAGGCGATAATAATGGCAATGACGATATTCGCCAGTGCAAACCAGTGACCCCAGTTAACCAGTTTTGTTACCCGTTGACGCCTTGGGGATTCTGCTAAAATCATGGGGGTCAGGCCGTTCCTTTCACGCTTTTTACCAGCACGCTGGCAAACTGTTCAACCATCGCTTCGCGATTGGCAGGGGGGACCTGATGCTCAAAAATATGAGAAATTACATTTCCCAGTACCATTAAAGAAAGATCACGACTTGCACCGTGTTTTTCTAGTACCATAATAACGTCGTTCATCAGACGTTCGAATTCAGCATCACTGTATCGGCTTTGTTGGGGCATTTTACGCCTCTTATCGTTAAATCGCTTGAAAAAGCAAAGTTTTTGGCAATAAAGCGATTATAATCGTTGTGCATCTGATAACAATCATTCATTCAAAAAACTGCATCATTCATCAACGAATTGGACACTGGTAATTCATGAGTATATTGATTCATCATTTTGTCGTGCATCAGCTTATCGTTAATAACGAAGGTAAAATGCAACTGATCCCCCGCGAAGGCTGCCTGCCGGTAACGCCGGCGCTGGAACAACTGGGCCAGCAATTACATCACACCTTTGTGAGTAAGCCGGGCAAAGGGGTAGGACATTTTATTGAAACAGAACAAGAAGATGCCAGCTTTGCTGAATCGTTAAACGGCTACACGGCCCACCATGAAGCGTCGCCTGCAGACAGCGACACGGTATTTGTGCCTTTCACCAAAACCGCCGGTGATCTGCTGCTGAAATCGCTGGTTGATACTGGTCAGGTAGAAACCGGGTTTGTGCTGTTTGTGCATTATGAATATCTGGCCACCCAGTACTTACTGGTTACTTTACTAAACACCAAGGCCCATGTGGAGATCAACCAACAGCTGGAGCTTAACAGCCGTGAGCATTTGGATCTGGCTAAAATGCAACTGGCGGTGCGGATTGATTTAACCCAATACCGCATTCAGCCGGAACAACAGCGTTATGTGAGCTTTATAAAAGGGCGCATGGGCCGCAAGGTTTCTGACTTTTTCATGCAGTTTGTTGGCTGCGAAGAAAAGGTTGATGTGAAGCAGCAAAATAAACAACTGATAAGCTCAGTAGAGAATTATCTGGCTAGTGAAGGACTGGATGCCGAAGAGAAAACCGCACATCGCACCGAAGTTTCTAACTACTTTAAACAGCAGATAGACAGCGGTGACAGCATAAGAATCAGCGAACTGGCTGAAAAGTTACCCCGTGATGAAGACAACCAGCGGGACTTTGCCCAGTTTACCCAGGGGCTGGAAACACCCATTGAGCCGGAAGTCCAGCCAGATCCGGCAGCAATTCGGCAACTGGCGAAGTTCAGTGGTCAGGGCGGCGGCGTGTCGCTGAGTTTTGACCGTAAATTACTGGGTGACCGTATTATCTATCACCCGGATTCCGATACGCTGACGATTAAAGGGATCCCGCCTAACTTAAAAGACCAGTTAAAACGCAACAGCTAAGCTAGCTAGTAGTACAGTCACTTTACTATCGCTGGTATACTAAGTGGATTATTGGGCGTCTCGCAGTCGGTGAGCCGCCAACCTGTTAAAGATTAAACGAGATACAATGCAATTATTTGTAAACGACCTCACCGTCATGGACTTCTCTTACCTATGCCCTGAGCGTGGCATAGTTGGCGAGAGCTGGATTGTGGATGTGCTGCTGGATGGCACCTTGAATGAAGAAAGTATGATCCAGGATTTTGGCGTAGTGAAGAAGAACCTTAAACGCCTGATCGACGGTTATATCGACCATAAACTGCTGGTGCCGGCAGAAAGCGAACAGGCACATATCCGCCGTGATGAAGACTCAGAACAAGTAGAAGTACGCTTTGATCTGCCTAATGAGCAGGCCATTCAGATGTATTGCCCGGCGGAAGCCTACGCGTTTATTTATGCGCCCACTATCACCATGGACTCGGTAAGTGAATATCTGCGCGAGGTGATTGCCACCCATTTGCCGGATAACGTGGACAACCTTACCATTAAGCTACGCACGGAAGTCATTAACACACCGTTTTATCACTATACCCATGGGCTAAAAAAGCACGATGGTAACTGTCAGCGGATCGCACATGGCCATCGCTCGCGGGTTGATATAATCACCAACGGCAGTGAGGATCTGGAGAGTGAAGCTTATTGGGCCAGGCGTTGGGAAGACATCTATATTGCCTCCCGGGAAGATCAGATCAGTGCCGATGCACTGCAATGTCAGCATCGGTTAGCAAACTATGATGCTCATGTGTGTTTTGCCTACGAGGCAGCCCAGGGCTATTTTGAAATTGTTTTGCCTGAATCAATTTGCGAAATCATTGATACCGACTCAACCGTAGAGTGCCTTGCACAATACATTTACACCCAGCAAAAACAGCGACTGCCAGATGATAGCTGCTGCGTGATGGCTTACGAAGGGGTTGGCAAGGGAGCCATGGTAGGTGATTAAGCTGAAAAGCGTATTGTTTGGTTTGTTATGCATTAGCAGTGCGTTGCAGGCTATGGAACTGCGCGGCGAGTTAACCCAAGGTAGTTTATTGCGTGGCGAGCTTACGCCCGGTAGTGCAGTATGGCTGAATGATGAGCCGGTTAAAGTGTTGGCCAACGGTATATTTGTGATGGGGTTTGGCCGTGATGCCAAACTCACTCAGGCGCTGCGCTGGCAAACGCCCGACGGCGAGGTGCAAAATCGCGAGCTAACGCTGACTGCCCGGGAATATCCCACACAACGCATTGAAGGCGTACCGCAAGCCATGGTTACGCCGCCTAAAAGTGTGCTGGAGCGCATAAAGGATGATAACTGGCGGGTTGCCAAAGCGCGCAAAACCAGTAGTGAGCGAACAGATTTTGCGGTGGACTTTATCTGGCCAGCCGAAGGGCCTATCACAGGTGTTTACGGTAGTCAGCGCGTATTTAACGGTGTGCCAAAACGCCCCCATTACGGCGTAGATGTTGGCGCGCCAACCGGTACCCAGATAATTGCACCGGCCGGTGGCAAGGTTACTCTTGCACACCCGGATTTATATTACTCCGGCGGCACCATTATTATTGACCATGGCCTCGGGGTTAACTCAACCTTCTTGCATTTGAGCAAGCTGACGGTTAAGCCCGGTGACCTGGTGGAACAAGGCCAGAAAATCGGTGAGATTGGCGCCACGGGCAGGGCAACCGGGCCCCACCTTGACTGGCGCATCAACTGGTTTAGCGAACGCCTCGATCCAGCGTTGCTGGTACCGCCTCGTCAGTAATACCGAAAGGGCGGTTACTACCGCCCTAACCACGCTGCTGCTTTCTCTTCATCGGTAATTTTCAGCACACAGCTCTGCGCCTGAGCGGGGAGTAACGGCAGAGTCAGGTTGAGCAAGCGGCCATCCCTGATTACACTCAGTGCCAGAGGCTTGTCATTAGGTACGGTAAGCAGTCGTTGTAATAATTTGGTGCTCACCACGTAGCTGTCTACTGCAATAAGTTTATCATTTATCTGCAAACCAGCCTGACATGCCGCTGAGTCTTCCAATACCGCCTGAATAACTAAACCGGTATCAGCATCTTTGGTCACCGCACCAAAATCATAGCGGGGTGATACTTTACCCGCTGCCTCATCGCCGCCCTTATCTTGTAAAGAAAGCGGGGTCTGCACCGTCTGGCTGACGCCAATATGTTCCAGCAGGCTATCCATCGCCACGTCTTCTGTGCCATACACCACAGCATCGAGATATTCTTTTACTTCGACGTTGAGTTCATCACGGCAAAGTTGTTCTATCACATTGGCCGGCGTGCCGCTTTCATCGCCGTATTGCGCCCACAGCAACCGCATCAAATCGTCCAGATTGTATTGGTTGTTACTGCGCTCGCGCAGCAAAATATCCAGCCCCAGTGCAACGATGCCGCCTTTGTTGTAATAACTGACGATGTGGTTAATGGAACCGGCGTCCTGTTTATAAAACTTGTTCCAGGCATAAAAACTCGACTCGGCAATGCTTTGCTTAAAGCGCCCGGCATTTTTGTACAGCCGTGTGAGGTTTTGCGCGACTATTTTAAAGTAACGCTCCGGCGGGATAACACCTACACGGGCCAGGGTGACATCGTCATAAAAGCTGGTGAAGCCTTCGTAAATCCACAGCTGGTCGGTGTAGGTTTCCTGACTGAGGTCCGGCACCACCATCACATCGGGTTTAATACGCTTAACGTGCCAGGTGTGGAATAACTCGTGGCTACACAGACTGATAAAGTTAACATAGCTGTCGCTGAGTTCTTCAGGTTCACCTGCCAGTGGTAGTTCAAAGCGGGGGAATAACAGCGCAGTAGAGCTGCGATGCTCCAGGCCACCATAGCCTTCATTGGCAATCAACGTCATAAACAAATAATGTTTAACCGGGTAGGGCTTGCCAAACAATGATAAATGATGCTGGCAGACTTTTTCGAGATCGGCGCACAGGCGCGGCATGTCGTACTCTGTGGTGCCACTGAACATCAGAGTAAAGGTGACGCCATCCACCTCAAAGTCGGCACTGGTGCATTCACCAATAAATATCGGGTGGTCGATGAGTTCATCATAGTCGGCACTGATAAAGCGGTTATCCTCAAGGTGAGGTAACGTGGTTTCTATTTGCCAGTCGGGCTTGCTCGCCGGGCTCTTAATTACCAGTTCGCAGGGCAGGTGTTCAAAGCCTGAAACGCTAACAAAAACACTGGTGCCGTTACAAAAGGCATACTCATCGTTGATATAGGCGCTACGTACTGACAAATCGAAGGCATACACCTGATACGTTACTTCTGCCGCCTCGCCGCTAGTGGTTAACTGCCATTGTTGTTTATCCAGCAGGGTAACTTCAATGGGTTGTCCTTTGCTGTTGGTGGCAGAAAAATTAACGATATTGCGGGAAAAATCACGCACCATATAGCTGCCCGGGATCCAACCCGGCAGGCTCAGCGTGAGGTGTTCACTATCAATAGCCGGAATGGATAAGGTGACATCAAACAAATGCTGGCTGACTGAGTTTACCGATAACGAATACTGAAGGACGGGCGATTGTGGCGCCATGGGATATACCTCTTCTTGCATCCTGTTTTAGCCAGGATGGACATGAATAGTTGTGAAATACTGAAAATATGATTATATAGCTATAGTGATTGCGATTCAGTTTTAAATGATGCCCAAACAAAAAAAGATCCTGCTTAGTAGTGCTGATATCAATAGCTTACAGTCGCTTATGCCCGGCAGTATGGTGGATTTACAAATCTCCACGCCCACCGCTCCCAAGCGGGTAAAAACCAGCTATATTGGCGCTGATGTACCTAATTGCCTGTTGTTTCAGGTTCCCAGTGAGTCCCGTTGGGGTTATCTGCGTGACGTGCTGGTGCCAGACAATGAAGTGGTTTTACGTTACGTGCTGGAAGGCGATGAAGGCAAGGTGATTGCGTTTCGTTCCCACGTAATCAAAGTCATTACACACCCGGTACCCATCCTTTTTGTGGCTATGCCGGAATCGCTACAGACCCTTGCACTGCGCAAACATAAACGCTGGACACCGGGGATCCAGGCCCGGGTGAGTGCCAGCGATGATAAGCAAACCTTAAGCACCGACTGTATGATTGTGGATGTGTCATTTCAGGGATGCCGGTGCGTACTCGAATCGAGCCCGGAATTCCCCATTCTGGAAAACGGTAAAACCATTCAACTTAAAATTGCTGAAGACAAAGAAAACGTGATTAAAGGGATCATCAAAAACAGCAGTACCATACAAACCAGAGTGTTTTATGGCGTTCAATTTGCCGCAGATGCAGAAATTGTTAAAAAATTGTTGGATCGTTTTATTGTTGAGCTTTAGGATAGAAGCTACGCTGGTTGTACCAGCGGCGGAAAGAGGGCGACTATAAAACAATTATTTGCCTCATTCCGTATCAGACAGGAAACGGGGA
Source organism: Alteromonadaceae bacterium UBA2620 (assembly GCA_002339125.1). GTDB lineage: Bacteria > Pseudomonadota > Gammaproteobacteria > Enterobacterales > Alteromonadaceae > Alteromonas. Next base: position 3,277 of record DDJQ01000137.1, on the reverse strand, counting down.
CAAATTGTATGCGTGATATTGAACGGCTGTTTAACGAATATTCAGAAAGCCACATGAATCCAACCAATAAGATGATTCATAACCTGGCCGTACCGGCCATATACTTTTCAGTTATCGGGTTGGTCTGGTCTATACCAGTGCCTGGTTTTATTGAACAATACGGGGTTAACTTTGCGCATATAATCGCTATCCCGGTACTCTATTACTACTTTCTGCTGTCTGGGCCGATTGGTGCCGCCATGACACTGCTAACCATTGCCTGCTTTCTGATTATTGAACAAGTCGCCCAATCGACGGTGCCGGTCTGGCAGGTGAGTGTCGGGGTATTTGTTATCATGTGGATTTTGCAGTTTATTGGCCATGCCATTGAAGGTAAGCGGCCGTCGTTTTTCACCGATTTACGTTTTCTGTTGATTGGTCCTGCCTGGGTATGGGGTAGCTGGCTTAAACGGTTAAATATTAGTTATTAATCTTCCGGCAATGTGGCAATTAGTGCACAAAGACTGTACCGTCCACATTGCCTGTTACCCTCAGGTATGACAATAGTGCGATAAATCGTAAATCAATTACGACTAAGTCATTATTCACCCTCATAAATACACGTATAATGCAGTAGATGATAAAACAATCTGGTACCTTTGTGCTGAAGTGGCAGCGACTATTTGAAAACAACGAACGCTTATTCTGGGTATTACATACCGCAGGGTGGGCGGGATTTGCTGTGGTTTATTACATTGGGTCGTTTTTGCATGAAGTTCGTCCTATTTTCCTGTTTATTATTATCCTCAATTCCTATGCTGGCTGGATTTTAACTATCCCGCTGCGCTACGTGTATCGCTGGGCGCGCAATCAGGGAGCCGTTAAGTTACTGCTCACCGTGTTGGCCGCGTCTTATGCTGTTGCCCTGTTATGGGCAGTAGTAAAAAATGTTAACTACTGGGAAATCTACAAACACGGCTTCAGGCCCGATGCCTGGTATATGTATTTCAGTAATACCATTGATTCAATGATCATGATCGGCTGTTGGAGCGGTTTGTATTTTGGTATCAAAAACTTTGAGATGCTACAGCGGGAAAAGCAAAATGCCTTAAAAGCCAGCACCATGGCTCATCAGGCACATCTCAAGATGCTGCGCTATCAGCTTAATCCGCACTTTTTGTTTAATACACTCAACGCCATTTCAACGCTGATCCTGATGAAGAACAATGATACCGCCGAAGCCATGGTATCGAGACTGAGTGACTTCTTGCGCTACTCGCTGGATAACGATCCCATTAAAAAAGTGGCATTAGGTCAGGAAATCAAGGCATTACGGTTATATTTAGAAATTGAAAAAGTGCGTTTCGGCGAACGTCTGGAAGTGGTCTGGAATATCGAAGAAGATTGCGAAAACGCTATGGTTCCAAGTATGATACTGCAACCCATCGTTGAAAATGCCATTAAGCATGCTATCTCTAAGCTTGAACATGCAGGCAAGCTCACCATTGATGCACGCAGATTTGGTAACGACCTGCTCCTCGATGTAGCCGATAATGGCCCGGGGGCGGATATTCTGGATGGTCAGTTAAGCCGCACTGGTGGAGTGGGTCTGCCCAACATAAAAGAACGCCTGCACGCTTTGTATAATCGGAATTTTGCTTTTACGGTTGAACACAATCAGCCGCAGGGAGTACGCGTTAGTGTTCGTATTCCTTATGATGTAAAGGATATTTAAATGAGTCAGCAAAAAATTAAAACGCTTATCGTCGACGATGAGCCTCTGGCCCGCAGTGGCTTACGCTTACGCCTGGAAAAATTCGATGATGTAGAAGTGGTTGCTGAATGTCAAAATGGTCTGGACGCAGTCAGTATGATTTCTCAGCATCGTCCGGATCTGGTTTTTCTCGATATTCAGATGCCCGGATTAAACGGTTTTCAGGTAATCAACAAGCTCAAAGAGCTGAAACAGCCAATCCCGATGATTATCTTTGTTACCGCTTACGACAGCTACGCTATTAAGGCTTTTGATGTTCACGCACTGGATTATTTGCTCAAACCAGCCGATGACGAACGATTGAGTGCCGCCATTAAGAAAGTTCACGAGTACTTTGCCACCCAGAACCAGGACGAGCAGTCCAGAAAGCTGGTCAATCTGGTGGCAGAATTAACCGGCGACGATTGCGAAGAAATCTTACGTAAGCTTGCCAGCGGTGAAGCGGTAGAAACGAATCCTTATCCAGACGTACTGGCGATTAAAGACGGCTCAGAAGTCACCCGGGTAAATGTTTCTGATATTCAGTGGATTGATGCAGCCGGTGATTACATGTGCGTACACGCGCTGGATGGCATGCATATTATGCGTAAAACCATGAAAGAACTTGAGCAGGAATTAAATCCGCAATTGTTTGTGCGTGTTCACCGTTCAGCTATCGCTAACATACGTTATGTGAAAAAACTGGTGAGTCACATAAGCGGTGAGTATCACCTTATCCTGAATAACGATACCGAGCTCAAAGTGAGTCGTAGTCATCGTGATAAGGTGAAAGCGGCCATGAAGATGTAAGCTTAAGGAAACTGCGAATAAGTCCTGCAATTTAGTTCTTGAACCAGCCTTTGCATTCGCCGTCTAATTTTTGAACGGTAAATTCTCAATGTCGGCCTTATTCCGGTTTATTCCCGGATTTCAGACAGATCTTGGCTGTCGTCGCAACATCTGGTCTACTTTAAACAGGTTTGCCAAGGTGAATAGCATGGCTAACTGCGAGTCATTTTTCATCAGTCCTTTGTATCGTGCTTTGATAAAGCCAAATTGGCATTTGATGATCCGAAACGGATGCTCCACTTTTGCTCGGATGCTGGCTTTTTAGTACCAATCCTTGGCAAAGACGCCATTGTAGCCATTAACATGCATACCTATAAACGACATCGGCCAGAGCAAACGTTGCTATACCAATTGGTTGAGCAATATTATCCGGATTTTCTGGAGTACCTTTCCCATCAAGGAAAGACACTACCACATCATGTCGATAAAGAGTTTGCAGAATTTCTAAAGTGTGGTCGGTATGAGCATGGATTTCTCAGAGTTTTAAATTGTCTTCTTACTTTTCTGTTTAACTACCAGCTTGGGGATATATTCTATGTCTTTATGTTGGAAAAAATTCAATCATTAAAATATCTCTCTAAAGGGAATCAAACCGATATTAGATGAGGAATATAACATCACGAAATCTTATACAAGGACGAGCATAAATGCAGGGTGAGATGACATTTAAAAAGAAGGCTATGTTCTGCTAAATTG
>DDJQ01000142.1:1766-10054 GCA_002339125.1 Alteromonadaceae bacterium UBA2620 | reverse complement strand
TACCGCGGAGCGGTTTAGTCCTTTCGCTCATAGCAGACGATAGCCCCTGTCACTTTTCATCTTTTATCGGTTTATTCCGCCACAGCAACCAGCGCGGGAAGCCAACTAAAAAGCACACAAAGGTTACGTAACCCAGTATGCTTACCATCGGGCTATACAGGGCATAACTAAACACCTGGGCTTGTGCAGGGTTACTCGGTGAATAAACAACTATCAGGTTGTCGCCTTCCTCGATTAACCCCATGCCAGCATAAACATGCGCATTGGCGTATATCCGGTAGGTCTCTCCCCCTACCTGATACTGAACCGTGATCTCATGTAATTCAGACTGCCGGGGGGAGCCTGTTCCCCGGATTTGTTCGATATAAACCTGTTTATCCACCACAGTACCACTGGCGGAATTACCATTGATGAAACCGGTAAGCACACTGCCGCTTAACAGCAACATGATAAACAAGCAAATCCAGCCGGTTGCCAGGGTATATTTGAGGTATTTTCTTTTTTGCGCAGTACTCAATATCGTAATCTCCCTGAGTATTACAGGACTGATCTGACCGGAAATCCCACAATGCGATGATGAAATACTGTATAGTGATCGCCGTTTTTTAGCTAACAGGAATCAATATGTCTTTAAGTGTAAACAGCTATTTCGACGATAACGTTAAATCTATCGCTTTTGAATCAGCCAACGGCCCGTGTACCTCAGGGGTGATGCTGCCTGGTGAATATGTATTCTCTACCAGTAAAGATGAATTGATGAAAGTGGTTGAAGGTGAGCTGGTAGTTAAACTACCTGGTGCGGAAGAGTTTATGTCGTTTAAAACGGGTAGCGAGTTTAATGTTGCAGCCAATCAATCCTTTGATGTTAAAGTCAGCACAACAACTGCCTATCTTTGCTTCTACAGCTAAGATAAGTCGGCTCTCAGCGGGACAAACCATCATTTCCCGCTGGTGAGTCTTAACCGGCATAATATGCGCCCTACGCTTATAACCAGTCGGGACGCCCGATATGCAAATGCATACACAGGTTAAGGATATCATTGTCCTCTACAGTGCCTCGTGTGTTAGTTCGCAACTCAAATCCTTTGGCGACTAATACATCAAAATTAAGTCCGGGCGTTGTGAGTATTTCAAAACGCACTCTGTATAGCTTTAAATGCGCTTTTACTAAATCCAGATGATGTGCCATACCTTGTTCCTCTTGGGTTAATAGATATTTCCTGATAACGCAAAGTAGTGCTGTATTTTGTGTTAACCGATGTAGCCATGATTAATTTTCTTCATCAGGCGTTTCAGGTAGCGGTTTGTCAGGTGGTTTTGTGCCCTTGGGCTTTTCAGGTAACGGCCTTTTCTTGAGCTTTTCGATGATGTCTTGTTCGCTTGTACCGTCGAGCGCAGCAGAGACTTTATCGTCACCAAGGCCTAACATTTTTTCTAGCACACCAGTGCCCTTCAGAGTTTCTAATCCTCCCAGTAATGTAGACGCACCCTGTGTTAACACGCCGGTGGCAAGCTTTTCACCAATATCCATGGTTTTCATAAAGTTCTGTGATGCGATTGCCAGGGCTTTTTGTTCACTGGAGCTGGCGTAACCGGCAACTGCAGAAGCCAGGGTTTGTGCGGCCTCTTTACCAGACATGTCTTTAAACATATCGCCCTTGGCCATAGACTCTATCATTGCTGCTAATCCGGTGGGATTGGGTAGCGTATTCGAACTTTGCAAATTGGCTTGAAAACTCGCGAAGTCTGTCGGCGTTAAATTCATCTGATTCGCACTAAAATTGGTAGATACCGGGCTCAACTCTGGTGGTGTCAAAGGGATGGGTGAATCCTGCCAGTTCCAAAAACGCGTTAAATCAATGCGTTCCGCTGCCACCGATTCTCCTAACACGGCCTCGGCAAACACACCGCCGGTAGGCACCACAACGGTACTCTTTTGCTGGGGTAAATCGTCGTCAAGCTTATCGTCCTGACTGTAGGCGAAACCTACCAGATTACCTGTGATGGCAATGGGCTTGGGATCTATCAATGTGTTTAGCGATGCACCATTATGCGTTTTATCTTGCAACAGGCTGTGAACTGTAGCGGGTGTTAAACTTTTCAACCACACCGATTGATTAAAATATTCAAGGTATGGGTTAAGTTGCTCTGCCACATTAGTCACGGCTTTTAAACTGGCAATCGAAGCCTGAGCTTTGCTAGCGGCATCAATGGCACTTCTTGTGGTATCAACCAACATGTCAAAGTATGCCTTGGCATTCGTCAAATAAGCTTTGACCTCCTGCTGTGTACTCTCAGGGTAAGTGGGCAGAAGATCGCGCTCAACATACTGCAAAGATCCCCCAAATGAAGAAACCGTACTCTTCATGCCTGGGCGGCCGCCTAATGCATCAACCAAATACCTGACTGCCTGATCTAAACCGCTATCAGGTTTAGAGGCGACATTAATGTCGTTTGCCTGCGCCAGTAATGCCGCGGCGTTGTTTGACAACTCAATGATATTATCGAGGATAGCAGTATGGCTTTCCTGAAACGCCGGAGGAATATTGTTATCGCTTTCACCCTGCCAGGGCATCTTGATTTGCATGCAGTAGTTGCTGATATTTTGGGTAGCCTGCAAGGCTTCAGAGATATCGTTGAGGTAACTGGGCAGATTGAGCGACGAATGAAAATATTGCTTATTTACCATAATGGCATTGGCCAGAATGTCCAAGCCAGCAGCATTCGCCGCATCAATGAGGTTCACAGCATGATTTTCCAGCAACGTTTTTGCATCCATCAATTGGAAGGGAATAAATACACAGGGCTGTACCCTAACAACTTCTGTGGTTATCTCGTATATCTCCAGCACCTCGTAGTACATCATCGTTAAAGCGTGCATGTGGTTATAATTGGCAACAACACGTGATGTAGTAGCTGAACTGTCGCGTTGTGATACTTCTTTTACAACACTGGCCCGGCGCGTTCTAGCGGTTTCAGCGGCCTTTTCGGTGGCTTGTTGAATACGTTGATTAGCATTCACTGATGCCTCTTTGGAGCCGTTACTGGTATTCACCGAAGTAGCAACCGTATTGTTGATGGCAGCGCCAGCGGATATGAACAGCAAACTGACGCCCTCGCTGGCAGACACACTCTTTGCTCTATTAGTTGATGAACCAGTCAGCGCTTCCTGTGCCGTTGAGTTTTGAATTTCCTCTACGGCTCTGCTGTCATTATTACTGCTACTGGACGCTTCGTTTTGGCTTAATGATTCATTACGATTACCTGTTTGTGATGACGACCAATCCTGAACAACAACTTTAGTCGCTTCGCCGGGTGCCAGGGTAAGTGAATGAACCAAATTACCTAAGCTAATCCCTTTTAGGCGCCAGACTTGTTGATGAGTTAAGCGTACCCCGGTGTGAACTGAGTTAAAGCCAGAGGCATTTGGATTAGCTGCATTACCCAGAAGGGTTGGCATTGCCAGAGGTTGCGTGATTTCCTCTTTCTTCTGCATTTCTTTTGCAGTATGCGTGATTGTAACAGTATTAAAATAGGCGGCGTTAGTGGGAAACTGGCCAAGCCTTGGGATAAGGTTTTCCGGTGTGTCTTTAACTTTTTCAGGGCGATAATTTTTTATGCTTTCTTGGCATAAATTCAATTTTTGTTGGGTGCTGGCAAGCTGTTCTCTTAGCTCATCTTCTAAGTCGGACATGGGGCTTTCCTTTATTTAACTCAAGAGTATGCACAACAGGAACACCGCATATTTTATTAACATACAGCAAACATTATACTAACACCACTTTATTTAACTAACGGATAGAAAGACAACAGCAGTATCCGCATAAGTAGGTAAACACCATAGTGGCGTTGGCATCTGACCTATCAGGCAGCGCTGAACGGCAGTACTGATGGAAGGCTTTTGTTGAAAGGCTACCGGGCTTCACCGCGATGCGTTACCCGACGAACACCGACATAGCATCAAGAAAATGATAGAGATTAAGAGGTTACCAGAATGCCCGCTCCAACTTGCAGGTTGCGGGCAATAGACCCGCTTTATTTATACAAAGTTTTAATCCACTTCTCTTCGGTAATAAAGCTCCAGTCCCACTTAGCGTATTGTTCTGGTAAGCCTTTCTCTACCGCTTGGTCCACCGATAATCCTGCAGCTTTTTGTTCTTCCACCCAGGTTTTAGTGGCTTTGATCATCGCCAGAAAGTTTTCGTAATCCGCTTTGTTGGCGAGTGGGCCATGGCCGGGAATGATTTTAGTTTTGCCATCGATTTTCCCCAGCAGGGTTTCAACAGCCTTGATATACCCCTCTACGGTACCGCCAGCACCTAAGTCGATATAAGGGAAGCGTTCGTTAAAGAACAGGTCGCCGGTGTGCAACACGTTGGCCCCCTCAAACCACACCACACTGTCGCCATCGGTGTGGCCGTTGGCTAAGTGAAACACGGTGAGGGTCTCATCGTTAAAGTGGATTTTAATACCGTCTTCAAAAGTCACTACCGGTAAGGCAGCTTTGTCGATGGAGTCATCATTGGCCAGGCGGATACGTACGTTTTCGTGGGCAAAGATGGTGGCCCCTTTATTATCATGGAAAAAAGCATTACTGCCGGTATGGTCGCCATGATAATGGGTGTTGATCACATAGCTTGGTGTATCAGTTGCGATATCTCCCAATGCAGCACTGATTTTAGGTGCAAGAGGTGCAAACTGATCGTCGATGATTAGTACGCCATCGTCTCCGGCAGATACCCCGATATTACCGCCAGCGCCTTGTAACATGTATGCACTACCATTTAGAGGCGTGACACTAATCGAAACATCGGCGAAACGATCCTGCGCGGCACTCTGTGATGCACAAAATAGTAGCGCCGCCCCAAGCGTGCTGGAAATAAGTGTTTTCATTTTATTTGGTTACCTGTTGTTAGCGTATAGTGGTTGGCTGAAACTTCATTCTGCCATTTATAAGCTGTTACAGACAAATAGGTTCACTCATGGGGCCGGATTGCCACTTATGAAGTGGCTTCGACAGCCTTTTCGCCCAGAAAACGAAAGCGCTCTACGCTTCGGCCGTTTACTTTTACTTCCTCAGTAAACATGGAAAGCGGTCTTACCCACAAGCCTCTTTCACCATAGAGGGGGCGGTAAACCACCAGGTGGGTTTCATCTTCTGAGTGTGTTGCCACACCAATCACTTCGTAATTGTTGCCTTTGTAATGTTGGTAAATTCCCGGGCTTATCATTAAGTAGTTCCTTAAGGTGACGCACACAGTCAGTTTGTAAGTCTAGTTCAGGATCCATTGCTCTGCTAACTCATCGGCGCAGTTTATTGCCGGCAGATTTAAGACTCCTCAAACGGTAAATCCAACTGTTTTTTTTCGTCTTTCTCTGCCAGGCCTACCTGTAAACCCACCAGCCTTATGCCCCGCCCATTGCTGCGCTGATACGCTTCCTGCAACAAGGGTTTAAAAGCACTGCGGTGAACACTGGGATAGCGGTGTTCTGCTGAAGTCAGCTGAAAATCGCTAAACTTTAATTTTACGCCCAGTGTCCGAATATTAGGAGGCCGGCCACCATTATGCTTTTGTTGATGGGTGGTGAGTCTTTTCTGCAGCGTAGTATACAACTTATCGATAATTTCATCACACGCCTCTACCGTCTGAATATCTTCGCTTAACGTACGCTCAACGCCTACAGACTTACGTATTCGGTTGGTCTGCACGGGTCGCTCATCTATGCCATGGGCTCTGTCCCAGATAACCTGACCAAACTTGCCAAAGCGCTTTTGCAACTCTGTCATTGGGTAGGCTCTCACATCTGCGCAGGTATGCAATCCCAGCTGATTGAGCTTTTGCACAGTTACTTGGCCCACCCCGGGGATCTTTTTAAGCGACATGGCTTTAACAAATTCATCCAGCTGATCTGGCGTTACCACACACAAGCCATTGGGTTTGTTTTCGTCGCTGGCAACCTTAGCAACAAATTTACAGGGCGCTACACCGGCTGATGCCGTGAGGTTGAGTTCGCTGGCGATACGCTGGCGAATTTCTTCGGCAATGCGGGTAGCGCTCCCCTGAAACAGCGACGAGCCGGTAACATCCAGATAGGCTTCATCCAAAGACAAAGGTTCAATCAGGTCGGTGTAATCAGCAAATATGGCTCGAATCTTTTGTGACTCTTCCTGATAAACGGCCATGCGCCCTTTAACCAGTTTTAAATTAGGGCACAGTTTTAGGGCATAGGCCGACGCCATGGCAGAGCGCACACCAAATTTACGTGCCGGGTAATTGCAGGTAGCTATCACCCCACGGCGCTCGCTGCTGCCACCAATGGCAATAGGAATATTACGCAGCGACGGGTTGTCCCGCATTTCTACTGCTGCGTAAAAGCAATCCATATCCACATGTATTATCTTGCGCATGCCAGCTTCTTTATTTCAGCCTGTTTGGGCAACCGTTTACTTTGGGTCTTCATGGTAGTGAGATAATACTGTATATTTAGCCAGCCATCCAGTTTCACTTGCCGCTTTTGGCCTGTCTGCGTTTGGCATCTACGACTAATAGCGCATATGGATGTGTTAACAATTTGTTACTGCCAATTCACTGCCTGACGAATTTGTTTAGTACTTTAGACTAGCTACAGACCAATACCTGCGTACAAGCTCACGTTAACATTCTGATTATTTGTGTAAAAACTGACAACACACTTGTAAATACAGAGATAACAAATAAACAATCAATTAACAAATAAGCGTTTTTATTTTCTCTAGGATGGTGATTCATCCGATTTTCATTACCTTATTTGGAGTCAGTACAAATGAGTAACAGTACAACCGTGGACGGCAAAGCTGAGTTGTCCGGGCCAGCCTCATCGCCGCAGTCTTCAGATTACAGCAAAAAACATAAACCCAGCTCCGCCTTTAACAGCAGGGATGAGTACCTGGAGCACGAACTGCAGATCATGTCACCACGGCGCTGGCGACCAAACCTGCCTTTTCGTGACTACCGTTTTGAGTGGGAAGACACCATTCCGGCAATGGCCGGCACTATCGGGAAGGTTGTTATGGTAGGCGCGATTGCGGCGACCTTTGCCGGCCCTTTAGGGCTGGGAGACGGTTTCGTGCTGGAGAATGTGCGCTACGAGCTAATCCTGGTCGCTTTCTTCATTGTATTGTTTTCTGGGTTTATCCTGCCAACGGCTAATCTGGCCGGTACCCACGGGCCGTTAATTCCGCTTATTCCTATTGTGGTAGCAGCAGGCGGCCACCCTATGGCGTTTGGTCTGCTGATTGGCGTATTTGGCTTCTTACTTGCGGTCAGTAAAGGCGGCAGTCTGCTTGCCCGACTCACCAGTAAAGGGGTGTGTGGAGGCCTGTTACTGTACCTCGGCTTTATTGGCACTACCTCCCAGGTAAAGAAGCTGTTCGCCTGGGCAGAAGGCATCGATATGGCACATATCGCCTTTATTGTTATTGCCTGTACCATTGTTCTCTATGCTTTGCTTGAACACTGGAAAAAACGCTGGTTAGCAGTGCCTCTGAGTTGCCTGCTGGGTGGCGGTATGGCGTTTTTACTGGGCGCACCGTTTGAGTTTAACACTGCGCCAGGTTTTCCTAATATGAGCCCTTCCTACTGGTGGGGTGAGAATACCGGCTGGATGCTCGGCTTACCTACCTTTGAAAGCTTTGTAGTGGTATTACCCTTTGCCGTACTGGCAGTAGCTATGTGGTCACCGGATTTTCTTGGCCATCAGGTGTTCCAGAAAATCAGCTATCCGCCAAAAACCGAAAAGGTACAGATGAATATCGACGACACCATGGTCAGCGCATCGGCGCGGCAAATGGTGGGCTCCGTGATGGGCGGTGCAAACTTTACTTCTTCCTGGGGCACTTACATTGTGCCAGCCGCCATTGCCAAACGCCCTATTCCCGCGGGCGCGTTGTTAACCGCGTTGTTCTGCGTGATTGCCGGTATCTGGGGTTACCCCATGGATTTGGCTATCTGGGAGCCTGTGCTGTGCGTGGCTTTGATTGTGGGGGTATTCATTCCGCTGCTAGAAGCTGGTATGGAAATGACCCGCGAGGGTAAAACTACTCAATCAGCGGCGATTGTGGTGTTCTCATCAGCGCTGGTTAACCCGGCCTTTGGCTGGTCACTCACTATGCTGCTGGATAACCTTGGCCTCATCGGCTGTAAAGACCGTAGTGCAGAACTCTCCATCATGAGCCGTTGGATTGTGCCCGGCATCATGTTTGGCGTGCTGACTACCGTGATGGCCTTGGTAGGGTTGCTGCCAGGTTT
>DDJQ01000142.1:0-1462 GCA_002339125.1 Alteromonadaceae bacterium UBA2620 | reverse complement strand
GTAGGGTTGCTGCCAGGTTTGCCAGCCATATTACCCGGTTTTTAATCAGGGTGATTAGCTAACCAAACACAAAAAAGCCCCGCTCAGCATTCACTGGCGGGGCTTTTTAATATCTTACTATTAGATAATGCGGTCTTTATCCCACTCTTTTAGCTTTTCCTGGCGCGCCTGTTCTTTCTCCATGCGAGCCTTTTTACGGTCGCAGGGTTCCGGACAATCACAGGCTTTATCGATGCCCAGGGCACCTAAACCGCCACAGCTACCCGAGATACTTTTCTTTTGCATGATGTAGCCAATTGCCATGGCGCTTACCATCACTAAAAAGAAAGCAAAAGCTAATATAAAAGTACTCATTGTTTAACCAACCTCAGCGCTTAGCGCATTAATAAACCGTTACCAGCTCTTCAAAAGCCGGACTGGTATATTCTTCAAAATCCTTGTCTTTCCGACGGATAATAAATACCGCAATGTCATTGGCTTCTGCCACTTCGATGGCATCTTCCCATCCCATAACATTGAATGCAGTGGCCAGGCCGTCTGCCGTCATTGACGACTTATGAACTACCGTTACCGCAACTGTATTGTGCTGAATAGGCTTACCGGTACGCGGATCAATAAGGTGTGAATAGCGCGTACCGTCCTGCTCATAGTAATTGCGATAATCGCCGGAAGTGGCAATGGCGTTTTCACCTATCGAGACCACTTTTTGCACGGCTCGTTGATTCGACACCGGCTTTTCAATAGCTATCAGCCAGGGGGAGCCATCGCCCTTTTCGCCTTTAACGCGCATTTCACCACCAATCTCAACCAGGTAGTTATGAATGCCGTTTTCTTCCAGCAGGTCGGCGACTACATCCACGCCATAACCTTTGGCTATAGTCGATAAATCGACGTACAGCTGCGGATGGCCTTTCACCAGTGCATTGCCTTGTACCTGCAATTTATCCAGGCCAACATACTCTCTGACTGCTGCCACATCCGCTTCGCTGGGGATGGTTTCAGGGCGCATGGTTGGGCCAAATCCCCAAAGATTTACCAGCGGTCCTACAGTAACGTCGAGTACGCCATTGCTCAGCTCTCCTAACCTTAGCGCTTCGTTTACCACCATTAAGGTTTCATCTGATACCGCAAAGGGCTCAGCAAAGCGGTACTGGTTAAAACGCGATAGCTCAGAGGTTGGATCGTAGGTCGACATTAACTTATTAACCTGCACCAGCCGCTTATCAATAGCGCTTTTAATGGTGGCTTCGTCCACACCCGCCACTTCCGGAAACTTCACATTATAGGTCGTTCCCATTGTCTGACCTAAAACATGCTCAACTTTTACCGCTGGCTGCCTGGAGCAGGCAGTCACTAATAAGACCACCATAACCAGCAAAAATTTCATTTGTGTCACTTTCGTCCCCTTTGGACACTACTGTAAATCGGCTTAATTATACAGGATCGAGTAGGAGGGAGTTTC